>NZ_DATMVN010000724.1:0-14957 GCF_035563135.1 Streptomyces sp. | reverse complement strand
CGCCGATCCCCGGTTCGGCCCGGTCGAGGCCGGTGAACTCCAGTCCGTCAACGGCGTGTTCGAGGACATGGAGTGGAACCGCCCGTCGGCCGCCGTCTTCGGACCGGACGGCGCCCTGTACGTCGTCGATTCGGGGCTCGGCAGCGGCACGGGCCGCGACGGCGGCACCGAGGGCTCCGGGGTCTTCCGGATCGACCACGTCGGTGACGCCCGGCTGCCCGGCGCGGCCGTCACCGCCGATCACGACAACGGCCCGGCGCCGCTCACGGTGGCGTTCACGGGTACGGGTTCCGGGCTCCCCGGGGACGAGCCGGTCACGTACGCCTGGGACTTCGACGGTGACGGCGGCACCGACTCGACGGAGCCGAGCCCTTCCTACACCTACCGCACCGAAGGCCAGTTCACGGCGCGCCTCACCGTGACCGGGCCCGAAGGTACGACGGCCATGGCCGGCCAGGAGATCACCGTCGGCAACACCCGGCCCCGGATCTCCGTCCACCGGCCGGCGGACGGAGAGGTGTTCCGTCCCGGCGACACCCTCGCCTTCACGGTGGAGGTGTCGGACGAGGAGGACGGGAAAGGCGCTCCGGTCGACTGCTCACGGATCCTCGTACGCTCAGAGGCCGGCCGGAGCGGCACACTGCGCCGCCTCGCGGGCTCCGCACGGTGCCGGGGCTCGGTCGTCACAGAGGCCGGGGACGCGGCCCCGGCCGGCACCCACCGGATCACGGTGCTGTACACCGACAGGGGCGCCCCGAACGCCCCGCAGCTCACGGGCTCCACCTCGCTCACCCTGCGTACGGCGTTCCAGGAGGCGGAGCGGTTCACGTCGACCGGAGGCGCACACGACGGAGTCGTGGCCGGCAGCCGTGCGCAGGCTTCGGGCGGCAGGGCGCTGACGGAGATCGAGGACGGGGACTGGGTCGTCCTCGATCCGGTGCACCTGGGGAACACCGGGTCGGTGACGGTCGGAGCGACGGCCTGCGGGACCGGCGGAACGGTCGAATTCCGGGCCGGCTCCCCTGAGGGCCTCCTCCTCGGCTCGCTGCACGTCCCCGGCGCAGAGGGCAGGGCCGAGGCGGTGTCCCCGACGGCTGCCTTGAAGGACCCTGGCGGAAGCACGCCGTTGTACATGGTGTTCACCAACTCGGCCTGGAGCAGCGAGAAGCCGGACCTGTTCACCCTGGACTGGCTGCGCTTCGACGGGCCGGGGGCCGGGCCGCCGTGACGAAGCCGACCGTCAGGAACGGCGTACCGGTCACCTCGGCCACCCGGTCGGCGAAGGCGTCGAAGCTGTCGAACGAGGCGTCGGCGCGCTCCCCCGGGCCGAGCCTCCGCAGCCGTGCGCTCCGGCGCGGTCGTCCTGGTCGACGGGGGTGAACAGTGGCCGGCGCGTCCCGTACGGAGTCACGGGCGGGTCCCGAAAGCCTGGAGCGGCGCGGGGGCCGTGGCGTTGATGAGGTGCTGGACGAGGGTGACCAGTGTCCCGGTGCCCGAGCTGGCGATCCGGGCGTCACAGAGGACGACCGGTACTTCGGGACCCAGATCGAGCGCCGCCCGCACCTCCTCCGGTTCGTAACGATAGGCACCGTCGAACTCGTTGACCGCGACGATGAATCCGATGCCGCGCCGCTCGAAGAAGTCGACGGCGCCGAAGCACTCGGCCAGACGGCGCGTGTCGGTCAGCACGACCGCGCCGAGGGCGCCCTTGGACAGCTCGTCCCACATGAACCAGAAACGCTCCTGTCCCGGGGTGCCGAAGAG
The DNA here is from genome assembly GCF_035563135.1 of Streptomyces sp. Taxonomy (GTDB): domain Bacteria; phylum Actinomycetota; class Actinomycetes; order Streptomycetales; family Streptomycetaceae; genus Streptomyces. The sequence continues at coordinate 13,193 of NZ_DATMVN010000724.1, read as the reverse complement.
GTAGAGCACATGCTGTTCGGACAGTGTGATCCGGCCGAAGTCCATGGCCACGGTGGTCGCCGACTTGGACTCGATGCCTTCGAGGCTGTCGGTCGCCGCGCCGGCCTGCGTCAGGAGTTCCTCGGTGCTGAGGGGCGCGATCTCGCTGACGGCGCCCACGAACGTCGTTTTGCCGACGCCGAAACCGCCCGCGACCAGGACCTTGAGGGCCACGGGAAAGTATTCGGGGCTGTCAGAGCTGTCGTCGTAGACCATCGAGCACTGCCTCCAGCAGGGATCGGTCGGTTGGCATGTCGTGGAACGCGGGGGCGTGTGCGGTGACCGCCCCGCAGTCGACCAGGTCGGACAGGAGGACCTTGGTGACGACGGCGGGCAGCCGGAGGTGGGCGGCGACCTCCGCCACGGACGTAGGTCCGTCACAGAGCTCCAGGGCAATGGTGTGTTCGGGGCCGAGGTGGTCCTGGGGTTCCCTCCCGGTGGCCATCACCAGGGAGAGCAGATCGAGCACGGTGGTCGGCCTCGTCCGGCCGTCGATCACGGTGTACGGGCGGATGAGCCGGCCTGCCGCGTCGTCGAGCAACGGCCCGTCCTGCGTGGCCGGCATTTTCACAGCCCCGGAGTGAACGGCGCTCCGGCCGGCTGCCGGAGCGGCGTCATCAGGTAGGGGCGGACGCTCTTGACCAGCATGGCCATCTCGTACCCCAGCACGGCGGCATCCGCCTCGCGGCCCGCGAGGACGGCGAGACAGGTACCGGAGCCGGCGGTGGAGACGAACAGGAGGGTCGAGTCGAGCTCGACCACGACCTGTCTCACGTCGCCGTTGTCACCGAAGCGGGCGCCGGCGCTCCGGCCGAGCGAGTACAGGCCTGCGGCCAGGGCGGCCATGTGATCGGCGCTGTCGGCGTCCATGCCATGGACGGATTTCACCAGGCCGTCCGCCGAGAGGAGGACGGCGCTGCGCGTGTGGGGCACGCGCTGGACCAGGCCGCTCAGCAGCCAGTCGAGGTCCGCGACCTGGCCGGACGGCATTTCGCTCGTCATGGTGCATCTACTCCTTGGAGGTGTTCTCGGTTCGTGGAGCCGGCTCGGGCCGCTGCGGCTCCCGGTGCCCCGGATGGAGTCGCTCGGCACCGGCCGCCGCGGTGGTACCGGGGCCGCGGAACGGCAGCGGGGCGAGACCGTGGGACCGCTGCGCCCCGACAGTCGTGGCGGGCCCGGTGGCAGCGGGCGCGGAAGCAGGAGCGTCGTATGCACCCGCCGTTCCCGGCTCCTCGGCGGTCCGGGCCTCGGCGAGGTCGACCCCACGCCGGAAGGCGGCCATCAGCCCTGGATCGTGCAGGGTGTTCTTGTTCTCGGCACGTGGAGCAGGTGCCTGCCTGAGCTGCGGGACCAGGTGTTCCTGGTTGCTGCGTCTGGGGAGCCGGGGGCGGCCGGGGGCGGCCGCGCCGGGTGCGGGCACTTCGGGTGCGGGCGCTTCGGCGGCAATGCCGCTGTCCGCGACGGGCCGCACCGATACGGCGGGCTCCGGGTCCGGAGCGGGCCGGGCCGGGGCGGTGGTCCCGGCCGGCGGGGTGGGGCCGGTGGTCTCCACGGCCACGACGACGGGTGGGGATGCGGCGAGGTTCGGCCGGTCGACCCGCTCGGCGCGCAGCGGCAGCGGCGGTCCCTCCTCTCGAAACCGGTCCTGCCGGGGCTTCACGTCCAGCGGTGGTGGGTGCTGCGCGGCCTGCGGCGAAGTCATGGAGGACGCGTCGTGGGCAAGCGGCCGGTGGACGGCTCCGGGCTGCGGCGCCGGTGCGGTGTCGGGCGCCGTCGTGGCGTCGGGTGCCGGTGCGGTGTCAGGTGCCGGTGCGGTGTCAGGTGCCGTCGTGGCATCGATGTCGACACCCAGGAGGACCTCGGGGAGCACGAGTACCGCCTGTGTGCCCCCGTAGATGTTGCTCTGCAGGCGTACGGCGATGCCGTGTCTGCGGGCCAGGGAGGCGACCACGAACAGTCCGATCCGCCCGTCCTGCAGCAGATGGGCGACATTGACCTGGTCGGGGTCGGCGAGCAGGGTGTTCATGCGCTTCTGCTCGGGTCCGGGCATGCCGAGGCCCCGGTCCTCCACCTCCAGTGCGAGTCCGGCGGTGACGCGCTGGGCCCGCAGCAGGACCTGGGTGTGCGGGGCGGAGAACACCGTGGCGTTCTCGACGAGTTCGGCAAGGAGGTGGATCACGTCGGCGACCGCGTGTCCGCGCAGGGTCCCGTCGATCGGCGGGACCAGCTTGACCCGTGGGTACTGCTCGACCTCGGCGATCGCGGAGCGCAGCACCTCGGTCACGGTCACGGGGTTGCTCCACTGCCGCCGTGAGACGGCTCCGCCGAGCACGGCGAGGTTCTCGGCGTGCCTGCGGATGCGGGTGGCGAGATGATCGACGTGGAAGAGGCCCTTGAGCAGGTCGGGGTCCTCGACCTCGTGCTCCAGCTCGTCGAGGATCTGGATCTCGCGGTGCACGAGGGATTGCAGTCGTCTGGCGAGGTTGACGAATACCTCGACCTTCTGTTCGCTCTGTTCGTTCCCGTTGCTGCGGAACAGCTGCGAGACCTGGACGACGGCTGCTGCTGCGGCGTCCTGGGAGCGGCCCATCTCCTGGGCGAGGAGTTCGAAGGCGTCAGCGCCGGGCCCGGCCGTGGATGTCGCCCGGCGAGCCGGCAGGGGCTCTCCTTCGCGGAGCCGTTCCACGACGCGCTGGAGCTCGGCGCGATGCTCGGCATCGGCGCGCCGGAGTACCAGAACGCGGTCGAGCACCCCGTTCGCGACACGGTTGGCACCGAGGAAGGCAGCCACCACGGCCGCCACAGCGAGGGCCCCGGATCCGCCGAGCGCCGCCAGGAGACTGCCGGACGGGCGCACCCCGGAGGCCCGGATGGTGAAGATGACGGCTGCGGCTCCGCTGAGCACGGCGGCCACGGCCGGCAGGACGGCGGTGCGCAGCAGCTGTGGCCGCAGACGGCTGGGGGGTGCGGGCTGCGGAGCGCGCGGCCGGCTCGTGGCCGAGTGCGAACGGCCACCCGGGCGGCCGTGTCGTCCGCCTTCGCGGCGTTCCGGTCGCGCGGCGGGTGCGCGAAGTTGAGACATCATCGTCCTCGGTACGTGGGGCACCAGGAATCGGCATTCGTGTGGTGACACCTACGGTGGTCGGTCAGGCCCGGGTCAACTGCTGGGGCAGGCTCGACCGATAGGAGCCCACCGTTGATCACCGGCAACACACGGTAGTCGTCAATCGTCCGCGCGCGGCGTGCAGTTGTCGAAGTTGCCCGCCAGGCGTCCCGCTCTGGTATGACACCTCGCACGGGCAGCCGAATCCACTCGCCCTCAATTCCGAACTGGGATACGGATATCGCCCGCGTGCGCCGATCGCGGAGCCTGCCACAAGGGGGCCGCACGAAGAAGGGCCCCGCCTCCCGTCCCTGGCCCGGGAAGCGAGGCGGAGGCCGGCCCAGGAGATCTTCCAGGTGATGGTCCAGCACCCTGAGCGCCTCGCCGGAGAAACGCTGTCCCAGTGCGACGTCGCCCCCGGACTCGTGGCCAGGTTCCAGCGGATATCGGCGTCGGTCCGTTCATCGGTCGGTGCGCCTGCCCCGTCAGGGTGCTCCTGTCAGCAGTCGGCTCGGGGCGGTGCTCCGCGTCACCTCGGGCGGGCCGGCTGAAGCCCCGCGTACACACCGTCCTTGCTCAGCAGTTCCTCGTGCGTACCCACCTCCGCGATCCTGCCGCCCTCCATGGCCACGATGCGGTCGGCGCCCTGGATCGTGGAGAGCCGGTGGGCGACGACGAAGACCGTCCGGCCGTGCACGAGCCGGGTGAGAGCCTCCTGCACGAGGGCCTCGGAGCGGTTGTCGAGCGCGGACGTGGCCTCGTCGAGCACCAGCACCCTCGGATCACGGATCAGCGCCCTGGCGATGGCGAGGCGTTGCTTCTGTCCGCCCGACAGCTGCGCTCCGCGCTCCCCGATGACCGTGTCGAGGCCGCGCGGCAAACCGTTCACGAACTCCAGAGCGTTGGCATCGCGGAGGGCACGTATCAGCGTCTCCTCATCCGTGTCCCCCATGCCGTACGTGACGTTGTCACGGATGCTGCCCTCGAAGAGGATCGACTCCTGGGGCACGACCGAAAGGAAGCGCCGGTAGGTCCGCAGGTCGAGCCCGGCCATGTCGGTGCCGTCGAGCAGGATACGGCCCGCAGTGGGCCTGATGAACCCGATGAGCAGGTTGAGGACGGTGGACTTGCCCGCGCCCGAGGCCCCGACGAGCGCGATGGTCTCCCCCGGCCGCGCGGAGAGGGTGAACCCGTCGACCGCCGGCTCCCCGTCCCCGTAGGCGAATCCGACGTCCTCGAAGTCGATGCGGCCCACGACACTCTCGACGCGCGCTTTGCCCGCGTTGTTCTCCAGGTCCGGTGCCTGCAGCACCTCACCCGCCGAACGCACCGACTCCAGGCCCTTGGTCAGGAGGGGGGCCAGGCCCAGCAGCGTCGTCACGGAGCCCGTCAGCACGGTGAAGAAGGAACTGAGCATCACCACGTCCCCGGGGGTGACGGCCATCCACCCGTGGTACGCCACGAGAGCGGAACCCGTCAGGCACAGGACGCCGAGCGTGTTGAGGATGACCCAGGCCAGTGACCCGAAACGGCCGTTGAGCATGTCCAGGCGCATCCCGGCCGCGAACACCTGGCGCAGCGACCCGTCGACCCGGCCGAGTGCGGTCCGTTCCAGGCCATGGGCGCGAGTGATGGGGATGAGAGTGGTCATCTCACCTACCCGGGAGGAAAGTTGCTCGACCTCGCGGCGAAAGGACTCGTTGTGGCTGCGCAGCCGCCCTCGCAGCTTCATCACGAGGAAACCGGAGGCGGGCACCACGACGAGGAAGACGGGCAGGAACTCGGGCACGCGCACACCGATGACGACGAGTCCGCCGATCAGCGTGACGACGGCACCGAGGCCCATGTCGGAACTCTGCTGCACCATTTGTTCCACGGCTTCGACATCGCGGACCACCTTGGCCTGCAACACGCTCGAACTCACGCGTGAGTGATAGCCGATGGACAGCTGCTGCATCCGGCGGCAGAGGGCCGACCGCAGAGTCGTGCCCATGCGCCGGATACTGCCGGCCAGGCACCGTACGTACCACTGGTGAAGCGGGTAGTTGATCACGAGGATGAACAGCAGGACGCCGCTCGCCTTCCAGATGCCCGACTCGGGGCCGTGCTGCACGACCACGTCGAGGATGGTGGCGGTGATCAGCGGCAGCAGCCAGATGGGGCTGTGCTTCACGACGAAGATGGCGACCGCCAGAGCCAGCCGGCCACGGTCGGGGCGGAAAAGATGCCCGAGGGTACGGACGGGGTTCTCGCCGCGGTAGCGGTGATCGAGATGGTCGAAGGGCGCCGGGGGGTCGACGGCGAGCGGTGAAAGCGCTTTCTCCATAGGATCATCCCACCCGTTCCCGACCTCACCGACAACCCCCGGTCCGCAGGAAGAGACAGCGGACGGGGGGACCGGCGCCCGGCGTCGGCCGTTCACGCCTCCCCCGTCGGCAGGCTGATCGATATCTTTCGGGATCACCCTGCGTAATCCCTGGTCGACCGGGTATCGGGCCGGAATGTTCAGATACAGGCGTGTACGAGTTCTGACCGTCCTGCTCAGCGGCTGGGTGGCGCTGACCGCCGTGGAGCGATGGGGGGAGCAGGCCCCCTGGCCGGACGCTGCGCTGAGCGGTCTCCTGTGGGCGTGCGTCGTGGCCGGCGTCTGGTGGTTCGCGGAATGGACCCAGTCACCGCTGAGCACCGCACGCGAGGCGGCGGCGCGCAAGGCGGCGGCGCGTGCGGCAGCACGCCCGCAGGGTGAGGCCCCGCACGGACGGGAGACGAACACCGAGGAACCGGTCACGGGCCCGCCCGGCACCACGACGCCGTCACGGCACTGATCCCCTGCCTGCGCCGTACCACACACGTGACCGCCCGTGCGCACTTCGGAGGTGCGCACGGGCGGTCACCGTCTGCGGGGCTCCACGCCCCGGTGGACGGTCCGTGGTCACAGGCCCCTGGGGCCCTCGCCCGCCGCCGTGGACTCGGCCAGCTTCTGGAACTCACCCAGGTCGTAATTGGCGAGGGCGGAGTCGAGATTGGTCAGGGCACCCAGATGCTCCACGAAACCGTTGGGGTCGTACTCGATCTGCAGGGCGACCCGGCTGGAGGTTTCGTCGAGCCGGTGGAAGGTGACCACACCTGCGTGATGCACACCCTCGATCGTCTTCCAGGCGATCCGGTCCTGCGGGACGACCTCGGTGAGCTCCGCGACGAAGCCCTTGTCGGCGCCCGGCAGGGACAGCTGCCAGGAGAACCGGCGCTCGTCCAGCGGGTCGACCCGTCGCACATGGCTCAGAAACTTCGGCCACTGCGTCACGTCGCTCCACAGAGCCCAGGTGACACTGACCGGCGCCTTGATGTCGACCGTTTCGACGAGGGAGGAGGACATAAGGAAAACAACCCCTTCTTTCGCTCGGTTACGCCTTGCGCTGCCGACTACCCGATAGTCGGCAGCGCACGCATGCCCTTCCCGGCCTCCCGATCGCACCGGGCCCGCCTCCCGACGGTACTCACGGCGTCGAGACGCCGGCCCACGACCCCGCGCAGCCCCGTCTCACGGCCGCCGGGGACCACCCACGCTCACGAGGTATCGAGCGCGGCGCGCCGGACCGCGCTCTCCGCGCAGTGGCTGTCCAAGCGCCGGGCGGACTCGGCGATCTCGCCCGGGTCCGCCTCCCCCGCATGACAAGGACGACGCCTCGATCGCTCCCACCCGCTACGCGGACTGGCTGGCGTCACACCGGGGAGAGGCGTCCCCCTCCTCCGCCGGGTGACGTCGGCGGATCCGTGAGCAAGGCGGTCCCACGGCCGGCCACAAACGCCGACCGGAGCGCGGACAACAGCATGTGACCGGTTACGGGCCGGGCTCCGGGCGCCTGAAGGGGATCCTCTCCGCGACCGTGAACCTGTCCGAAGGTGCCGGGTCCACCGGCCCGGAGCAAGCAGCGGCGGACGCTGGTCACGTCATCACCGCCCGCCCGGTCCGCCGGGCCTCGTACGGCAATCGCCTTTCGTGCTGGGTCGCCGGGCGCTACTGTCCGGGTGCAGAGTGAGTTGGCCCGTGAGGAGTTGCAGACATGCCCGGTCGCCCGAGCGCGCGTTGACGTCGTAGGCCGTCATCGGCCCGTCATCGCGTGCTGCTCTTGATGTCGCGGCACAGCGAGCCCTCCCCTGCCCGCCTCGCAGGCGCACCCCGTGCGCGCCGGACGACGGGCTTCGTCATCGGCCGTCCGAGGGATCTCCGTGCTGTTCGCTTCCTCCGCTGTACCCGGCTCCCGCCGGTCCGTTCCGCCGAGTCTGTGGTGGGACCGCGACTTCCGCAGACTCTGGGTGGGTCAGACGGCCTCCCAGTTGGGCGAACACACCACTGTGGTCGTCCTCCCGCTCTTCGCCGTCCTGTCGCTCGGCGCCGAGGCCGGTGAGCTGGGCGTCCTGCGCGCGGTGGGGCAGGCGCCGATCCTGCTGCTCTCGCTCCTCGTCGGTGCGTGGGTGGACCGGTGGCGGACCCGCACGGTGATGGTGGTGACGGACGCCGGCCGGGCCTTCGTGCTGGGCGCCGCCGCCGTTGCCGGTGTCCTGGGCTGGCTCGGCCTGCCCGCTCTGCTCGTGGTCGCGTTCGCCGTCGGGGCACTGTCCGTCTTCTTCGACGTGGCCTATCAGGCGTCTCTCGTACGCCTGGTGGGACGCGATCAGTTGTTGCAGGGCAACAGTGCGCTCGAGGGCAGCCGGTCCGCGGCGCAGATCGGTGGTCCCGCTCTCGGCGGTGCGCTGGTGTCACTGCTGTCGGCGCCGGCCGCTGCTGCCTCCAACGCGGTGTTCTTCGCGTTGTCCTTCCTGTCGATCCGGCGGATCCGCCGGTCCGAGTCGGTCCCGGAACGCTCAGGACGTCCCCCTCGGGTGTCGAAACGGATCCACGAGGGTCTCCGCTTCGTCGTCAGCGACACCTCGCTGCGGACCGTGTGCCTCGCCTCGGCCGCGTTCCAGCTCTCCTTCGCGGCCATGACGACCGCCTATCTGCTCTTCCTGCCGCGGGAACTGCACTTGTCCGGCGCCACCGTCGGACTGGTGCTCGCGGCGATGGGACCGGGCGCGCTGCTGGGCTCGATGCTGGCCGCTCGCCTGCCGAGCCGGTTCGGTCACGGCACGGTGCTCGTGTCGGCGGCGGCACTCGGCGACGGGGTGTTCCTGTGTGTGCCCGCGCTGCACGGCTCCTCGGCGGTGACGGTTCCCGTGCTCCTGGCGATCAACATCGTGTTCGGGGCCGCCGGCCAGTTGGTGAACGTGACGGTCATGGCGGTACGGCAGGCCGTCACTCCGGACGGACTGCAGGGCCGCACGGCCGCGACCATCACGTTCGTCGGCATGGGGATGGCTCCGCCCGGCTCCCTGCTCGGTGGGTTTCTCGCGATGGAATGGGGGGTGCGCACCAGCCTCCTGGTGACGGCCGCGGGCATGATGGTGTCCCCGGTGGTGATGGTTTCGTCCCCGCTCGCACGCCTCGGCCGGACGCTTCCGGCCGCCCGGGATGTGCCGTCGGCGGCCGACCGTTCCGCGGCCCACGGGTCCAGCAACCGCCCTTCAGAGGACGCCGGGTGACCCACCCGCTCCCACGGCCGCGTCGGAGTCCGTGTCCGCCGCCGGCCGGCTGTCCGCGGTGTGGGCGCTGTGGCCGTCGGAGCCGATGCCGTTCGGCAGGGTGTACTCAGCGGGCCGTCATGGACGGCGCCCTCACTGGCACCGTCCATGACAGCGCCGGATCACTGCCCACCAGGCAGCTCCAGCACCGCCTTCGGCAGCCGCCGGGCCGAGGGCCCGGGAAGCCACCGGGCGCACACCGTCAAGTCAGCACACCGGTGTCACCGATACGGACCCTTCATCCCCTGGAGCGTGTCACCGTCCCAGCGGTGATCGTTAGCCATGCATGCCCACTCCTGGAAGCGTGCTCACCGCTGTGGCCGGTGAGACGACAGCCGTCACGATCGACCCTCGTCAGGGGGATCTGCCCCGTTCCGCCTTCCCGGGTGTCCTGCCGCCGGTGGCCGCACGGGCGATTCCCGGCGAGACCGAGGCAGGCCGGTGAGTGAGCACCCCGCCGCCACGGACACCCTCGAACCGCAAGACCTCCTGCGTGAGCTGGAACCTGTCGTCGAACGGCTTCTCTCGCGCCACCTGAACCATGCGACCGACTGGTTCCCCCACCAGTACGTGCCCTGGGGGCGCGGCCGGGACTTCGAGGGCCCGCTCGGGGGCGAACCCTGGGACGAGTCGCAGTCGAGTCTTCCCCTGCCGGTGCGCAGCGCCTTGCTGGTGGGCCTGCTGACCGAGGACAACCTGCCTTCCTACCACCATGCCGTTGCTCAGGAACTGGGCCAGGACGGCGCTTGGGGCGCCTGGCTGAACCGGTGGACCGCGGAGGAGGACCGGCACGCGACAGCGATGCGTGCCTACGTTCACGCCTCGCGGTGCATGGACCCGCTGGTCCTGGAGCGTTCCCGGATGGCTCAGCTGAGTCGCGGATTCACTCCGCACCATCACGAGGACCTACTGGCCAACGCGGCGTACCTGATGGTGCAGGAGCTCGGTACCCGGGTCACCCACCGCAACACCGGGCGGCACAGCGGTGATCCGGCCTGTGATCAGTTGCTCTCCCGTATCGCGGTGGACGAGAACCTGCACATGCTCTTCTACCGTGACCTGTTCGCCGCCGCGCTCGAACGGTGGCCGGACCAGGCGATGTGCGCGTTGGCCGAGGCCGTCACGTCTTTCCGTATGCCGGGGGCGGAGATGGCGGGCTTCCGGCGCCTGACGATGCACGTGGCGGTGGCCGGCATCTACGACCAGCAGGTGCACCATGGGGAGGTTCTGCAGCCGCTCCTGCGTCATCTGCGTGTGTGGCAGTGGCCGGGCCTGTCCGCGCCCGGGGAGGCCGCGCGGGACCGGATCGCGCGATACGTGCGGGATCTGGGTGAGGCCGGTGCGCGTTTCGACGAACGCCGCAGCCATCTGATGGCGAGGCAGGCGGTCTCGCCCGTCCTCCCCGCTTCATGACCACCACCGCTCAGCGGACGGCTCGGCGCGGGACGGCCGGCCGGGCCCTGGGCATTCCGCCCCCGGCCGTGACGGTCACGCCTTCCGCTTGGGCGATCCCGGCCGGCGTCGTCGGCACTCGCGGCCCCGAGGACGACCGACGAGGGGCGCCGCCCCGCAGGAAGCACACATCGCCCCCTGTGAGGACATCCCTCCGCGGCTCATGCCGCGATCACAGGTGCCAGTGCCGCAGCACACTGTCGCCCCGCGCCGAATCGTTCCGCTGCGAAGAAGCCCTCCAAGGACGTGTCGATGCACCCGGTTACTGCCCCACACCAGCGCGCACGGGCGGGGGTCCGTGGATGAAGGCCGCCGCGGGGATCGGGGTCGCAGGGGCCGCACAGCTTCTTCCCGGGGCCCTCCACGCACCACCGGCCCGGTCGGATGCCGGAGCGAACGGCGGCACGGTTCCGGCCGTCCTGGCGGAACGGGCGCCGAGCGGTCCGCAGATGGCGTGCCAAGTGACGGTCGCCGGGCTCCAGCAGGCGGGACTGACGGCCGAGCAGGTGCAGCTCCTGGTGCTGGCGTCCGGTTTCGACAACGGTGACGAATGGCGGCTGGCTCCCTTTCACCTCGCTCGGGCGTGCGGCGCGGTGCGCGCGACCGTCCTGGGTGTGCAGCAGATGTCGTGCGGCGGAGCAGCCGGTATCGAGCATGTGGTGGCACGGATGACGGCCGACATCGCCCTGGAGCACGCCGTGGTCGTGGCCGGTGACTCGTTCGCCGAGCTTCCTGCTGAGCACTGGACCAGCGCCACCGGGGAGGGGGTGGCGCTGGAGGACGGGGCGGCGGCGGTGGTGCTGAGCCGTGTCGTGCCCGGCCGGTTCCACATCCGCTCGGTGACCTCCTGCGGCGCCCCCGTGGTACCCCTGCCCGCCGGGCTGGTCGCGGCGGACGCGGCGCCCGCGGTGGGGGACACGGTCAAGCAGCACCTGGTGCACGCGTGGGAGATGCGTCGGCTGATCAGCACCGTGATCCGGCAGGCGCTGGAGGACATCGGCGCGGAACCGGACGACCCCTCGATCGCCGACGTGCGCCTGCCCCGCCTGGGACAGCCGTTCCTGCGCGCAGCGGTCCTCCCCGCCCTCCCCCCGCCTCTCCGGGCGAAGGTGAGCACCGCCGGGCAGGACACCGGGCACCTCGGATCCGGTGACCTGCTGGCCGATCTCGCCACCCTCCACACGGAAGCCTCCGCCGGACCGCCCGGTGCTTCCGTCTCCTTGCTGCTGTCCCTCGGCACCGGCATGACCGCCAGCTGCGTGGCCGTCCACGACACCGGTCCGCTGCGCCCTTCTCCTCACTCCTGACGCCCTGCACACCGACGCCCCTTGAAAGGACTGCTGCCTTGTCCCCCATGCTTGCTCTGCTCGTCGGCACCCTCACCGATCACTTCGGGAAGACCGCCGGAGCCTTCGGGCCCGGCACCCGTCTGGAGGAACTGGAGGTCGACTCCATCGCCATGCTGGAACTGCTGACCATTCTGGAAGATGATCACAACCTGCACATGCCCGACGACATCACCGCACTGCGGGACAACCCCACCCTGAGCGAGGTCGCCGACTTCCTCCAGAGCGTGCAGCCGGCGACAGCCCCGGCCGCCGGAGCGGTCAAGGCGACCGCCGTATGAGCGCCGATGCCGTAGCGGTGACCGGTCTTGGAATGGTCACCGCAGGGGGCCATGACGCTCTCTCCACCTGGGAACGCGTCCTCGCGGGTTCACCGACCGCCTCCTACGACGCGCAGCTGCAGGGTCTGCCGGTCACCTTCTCCTGCCGGGCCGAGGCCTTCAGCCCGAAGCAGGTCCTGGGGAACAACTACACCTGGCGTATGGACCGCTTCATCCAACTCGCCCTGGCGGCAGCCCGCGAAGCGGCAGCCCATGCCGGGCTGGAGCGTGGAACGGTCGACCCGGTGCGCCTGGGGGTGGTCATCGGAGCCAGCGGCGGTACGGCCGCCAGCGGAGCCGCATGGCGAAAGCTCTTCGAGAACCGGCCCCAGGGCATTTCACCGACGACGATCCCCGGCGGTTCGGCCAACATGGCAGCCGGTGAGGTCAGCCTCGATCTCGGCGCCCAAGGCCCCGGGTTCTGCGTCAGCACCGCGTGCGCCTCCGGTTCCTCCGCCATCAGTCTCGCTCGCGACCTGCTGCGCTCCCACACCTGCGACGTGGTGGTGGCCGGCGGCAGCGACTCCGCCTGCTCCCCCCTGGCGGCCGCCAGCTTCGACAAACTGAGAGCCCTCTCCCGCCGCAACCAGGCGCCGGAGGAAGCCAGCCGGCCCTTCGACGCCGACCGCGACGGTTTCGTCCTCGCCGAGGGCGCGGCGGTGCTGGTACTGGAACGGAGCGAGCACGCCCGTGCACGCCGTGCGCCGATCCATGCCTATCTGACCGGAGGAGCCCTGGGATGCGACGCCCACCACTCCACCGCTCCCACCCCTGACGGCAGCGGCGCCGCCCGCACCATCAACGCCGCTCTCGCCTCGGCGGGCATGGGAGCCCGTGACATCGACCACGTCAACACCCACGGCAGCGCCACCGAACTCAACGACCTGTCCGAGGCCCGTGCGCTGCACACCGTCTTCGGGTCCCCGCCCCCGGTGACGGCGAACAAGAGCGTGCTGGGCCATTCGATCGCCGGGGCCGGTGCCATCGAGGCGGCCCTGACCGTCCTGACGCTCCAGCACCAGCAGATCCCGCCCACGGCGAACCTCGACCGCATCGACGACCGCATCGACCTGGACGTCGTCACCAAGGTGGCACGCCCGCAGCGGATGCAGACGGCCCTGAGCACGTCCTTCGGTTTCGGCGGGCAGAACGCCGCGCTGATCTTCACCAGCGCCTGACCCCCACCACCCCTTGCAGACACCCGGGCCCGGTCCGTGCCGAGCTCCCGTACAGACGGAGGACGAACCCATGGGACGAAGTGTCGTAGTCACCGGAGCCACCAGCGGTATCGGTCTCGCGGCCGCCCTGCGT
>NZ_DATMVN010000723.1:0-6461 GCF_035563135.1 Streptomyces sp. | reverse complement strand
ATCCGCTACGTCGGCTCCGGCGCCACCGGTAACCACGAGAGCGACAGCCGGATCCTTCCCTCCGGCGGGTTCACCTTCTCCAACATGCTGCTGCCGCCCGGCGCCGAAGGCCCGGCCCACACCCACCACGACGTCGAGGAGGCCTTCTTCGTCCTGGAGGGCGAGGTCAAGGTCGGCATCCACCGGGGCGCCGACGAAGCCGAGTACCGCACCCTGGGCTACCGCGACATGATCGTCGTCCCCGCCGGTGTGACCCGGTCCCTCAAGAACGAGGGCGACACCGACGCCCTGTTCTGCGTCGTCATCGGCACGCAGAAGCCGCAGGTGCCGACCTACCCCGAGTACTCGCCGATGCACGGCGTCACCCGTGGCTGACCAGCCCCCGGCAGGCCGGCGCACCGTCGTCGTCACCGGAGCGGGCCGTGGCCTGGGACTGGCCACGGCCCGCCGGGCGGGCACCGACGGCTTCCGGGTCGTCCTCGCCGAACTGGAACGCGAGCGGGGCGAGCGCGCCGCGGCCGAGCTGCGCGCGGAGGGCGTCGACGCCCACTTCGTGCACTGCGACGTCGCCGACCCCGCCTCGGTGGAGGCGCTCGCCGACGCCGTGCGCGGACTGGGCCCGCTCCACGGCCTGGTCAACAACGCGGCGCTCGCCAACGGCGTGGGCGGCAAGGAGTTCCAGGACATCGACATCGAGGTCTGGGACCGGCTGATGGCGGTCAACGCCCGCAGCCCCTGGCTGGTGTCGAAGGCCCTGTACCCGCTCTTCACCGGACCCGGCCGCATCGTCAACCTCGCCTCGGACGCGGCCCTGTACGGCTCCCCGCGCCTCGCCCACTACATCGCCTCCAAGGGCGCCGTCATCGCACTGACCCGCGCCATGGCGCGCGAGCTCGGCGAGAAGGGGATCACCGTCAACGCGGTGGCCCCCGGCCTCACCGAGTGCGAGGCGACCGAGACCGTGCCCGCCGAGCGGCACGAGCTCTACCGCCTCAACCGGGCCATCTCCCGGCCGCAGCAGCCCGACGACCTCACCGGGATCGTCTCCTTCCTGCTCGGCGAGGAATCCCGCTATCTGACCGGACAGGTGATCGCCGTCAACGGCGGCTTCACCATGAACTGAACCGCAGGAGATACGAGTTATGGATCTGGGCCTCGCCGACCGCACCATCGTGGTCACCGGCGGCAGCTCGGGCGTCGGCCTGGCCACGGTCCGCGCCCTGCTCGACGAGGGCGCTCGCGTCGCCACCTGCGGCCGTGACGCCGGCCGGCTGGCCGCAGCGGCCGCCGGCCTCGGCGCCGGGAGCGGCCGTCTGCTGACCGCCGTGTGCGACGTACGGGACGCGGACGCCGTGAGCGGCTTCGTCCACCGCACCGCCGAGGAGTTCGGCGGCATCGACGGACTGGTCAACAACGCCGGGCAGTCCCGCATGAAGGGACTCGACGACGCCACCGCCGAGGACTGGCGCGACGAACTGGAGCTGAAGTTCGCCGGGGTGCTGAACCCCCTCCGGGCGGCGCGTCCTCATCTCGCCGCGTCCGGGGCCGCGAGCATCGTCAACATCAACGCGGTCCTGGCCAAACAGCCCGAGACCCGGCTGATCACGACGAGCGCGGCACGCGCCGGCATCCTCAACCTCTCCAAGTCCCTGTCCGCCGAACTCGCCGGTGACGGCATCCGGGTCAACTCCGTCTGCCTCGGACTCGTCGACACCGGCCAGTGGACCCGCCGCCACGCGGCCGCGGACTCCGGCCTGACGTACGAGGAATGGCAGACGGAACTGGCCGAGGACCGGGGCATCGCGCTGGGCCGCCTCGGCCGGGCCGAGGAAGTCGCGTACGCGGTTGTCACCCTGCTCTCGCCCCGCGCCTCCTACATCACCGGCACCAGCATCGACGTCTGCGGCGGCGTCGGCCGCTCCATCCTCTGAGGAGACACCATGCGTCACGACAACGGAGGCGATCTCCTCGTCACCGTCCTGCGCGAACTCGGCATCGACACCGTCTTCGGCATCGTCAGCGTCCACAACCTGCCGCTCGTCGAAGCCGTCGACCGTGAACTGCGGTTCGTCCCCGTGCGGCACGAGGCATCCGCCGTCAACGCCGCCGACGCCTACGGCCGCGCCCGTGGAACCCTCGGCTGCGCCCTCACCTCGACCGGGACCGGTGCGGGAAACGCCGCCGGATCACTGATCGAGGCGCTCAGCGCGGGCAGCTCCGTGCTCCACATCACCGGCCAGGTGGAGAGCGGGTTCCTGGGCAGCGGAAGGGGATTCATCCACGAGACCAAGGACCAGCTCGGCATGCTGAAGGCCGTCTCCGCCCACGCGGCGAGCGTGCCGGATACCGGGCAGGCAGGCAGGATCCTGCGCGACGCGGCCCGCGCGGCGCTGACCGCGCCCGGTGGCCCCGCCAGTGTGGAGTGGCCCATCGACCTCCAGTACGCGGTGCAGACGGACGAACCCGCCGGGTGCACGGCGCCCGCTCCCGTCGTCCCCGCGGAGAGCGACCTGGCGGCCGCGGGCGCGCTCCTGGCCTCCGCCCGCCGCCCGCTCGTCTGGGCCGGCGGCGGCGCGAACACCGCCCGCGGCGAGCTGGCCCGGCTGCTGGAGGCGACCGGCGCGGGACTGATCACCTCGAATTCCGGGCGGGGCAGCGTGCCCGAGGACCACCGGCAGGTCATCGGCAACTTCGCCACCGCACCGGCGGTGCGGGCCCTGCTCGCCGACGCGGACGTCCTGCTGACCATCGGCACGCACTTCCGGTCGAACGAGACCGCGGACTACACCCTGGAGCTCCCCGGGTCACACATCCAGATCGACCTCGACGCAGCCGCCCTCGGCCGGGTCCACCCGGCCACCCACGCGCTGCACGGTGACGCGGCCGGTGTCCTGGCCGCTCTGCTGCCCCACGCCGTGACCGCCGAACCCGGCTGGACGGACCGCGTCGGAGCCGTACGCACCGAGGTACGCGCGATCCTGCACGACACCATCGGACCGCAGGCCGCGATCTGTGACGCGATCCGCGCCGCCCTTCCCCGCGAGGCCGTCGTCGCACGCGACGTCACCATCCCCTCCAGCAGCTGGGGCAACCGGCTCCTGGAGATGTACGACCCCAAGGACAACGTCTTCCCGCGCGGCGGCGGCATCGGGCAGGGACTGGGCATGGGCATCGGCGCGGCGCTCGCGCGGCCCGACGCGCCCACCGTCGTGATCGCGGGAGACGGTGGACTCGCCGTCCACCTCGGCGAGCTCCTCACCCTCGCCCAGGAGCGGCCCCGCCTGACCCTGATCGTGTTCAACGACGGCGGTTACGGAGTCCTGCGCAACATGCAGGACCGCCACAGCGAGCGCCGCTCCGGAGTCGATCTGACGACCCCCGACTTCGCCCTGCTCGCCCAGGCCTGCGGACTGCCCTACGCCCGCATAGGAGCCGAGGAGGACGCGGCCCCCGTGGTCACCGCAGCCATCGCCTCGGACGGCCCCACCCTCGTCGAGGTCGACCTGAACGCCCTCGGCCCGATGAAGAACCCGTTCACCCCGCCCGTGCGGATCCCGGGCCAGTAGCCCGCCCGTCCGAACTGCCGGTAAGGAGGCAACAGACCATGAGCGAGGAATCGCTGCGGCTGACCGTCCGTCGTATGACCTGGGAGGCCGAGGGAGTCCTGTCCGTCGAGCTGACCCACCCGGACGGCAAACCCCTGCCCGCCTGGACCCCCGGCGCGCACCTCGACGTCCACGCCGGCGGCCAGGTCCGCCAGTACAGCCTGTGCGGCGACCCGCACACCCCGGACGTCTACCGCATCGGCGTGCTCAACGAACCCGCCTCACGCGGCGGTTCGCGATTCGTGCACACCCAGCTGCGACCGGGTCAGCAGATCACGGTCTCCGAGCCGCGTAACCACTTCGCGCTGGAGGACGCCCCGTCCTACGTGTTCGTCGCCGGTGGCATCGGAATCACCCCGCTGCTGGCGATGGCCCGGGAGGCGGCCCGCCGGGGCGCCGACTGGCGCATGGTCTACGGCGGCAGGAGCCGGGCCTCCATGGCGTTCACCGGCGAACTCGACGCGCTCGGGGGCGACACCACGCTCGTCCCGCAGGACGAGCACGGCCACATCGACCTGGACTCCGTGCTCTCCGGGCTGCCCGAGGGCGCCCTGGTGTACTCGTGCGGTCCCGGACCGCTGCTCGCGGCCGTCGAACAGCGCTGTCCCGAGGACCGGCTGCGCCTGGAGCGGTTCGCCGCTCCGGTGGTGGAGCGCTCCGGCGGGGACGAGGCGTTCGAGGTCGAATGCCGGGCCTCCGGGACGACGTTCACCGTCGGCGCCGGCACGTCCGTCCTGGAGGCCGCGGAGGAGGCCGGGCTCACCGTGGACAACTCGTGCCGCGACGGGATATGCGGCTCCTGCGAGACCCGGGTGCTCGAAGGAACGCCCGACCACCGCGACTTCCTGCTCAGCGAGGCCGAACGGGCAGCAGGCGCCACGATGATGATCTGCGTCTCGCGGTGCGCCTCCGGCCGGCTCGTCCTCGACCTGTGACACCTTCCCCCGCACTTTCAGGAGACACCGTGACCGACACCTGGCCGTACCTGGACGTCCACCAGTCCCGCACGCACGAGCCCACCCCGTACGAGTACAAGCTCGCCGCCACCCTCGAAGAGGTCTACACCCGCGAGGGCCACGGGCTCGCCGACGTCGTGCGAGGGCTCAACGCGCGTCAGGTCCACGCCGCGGACGGCAGCCCGTGGACCGAGGAATCCTTCCGCGCCGAGATGAACCGACTGGGAGCCTGACCATGACGCTGTCGTCCTCCGCCACCGCGGACCACATCTACGCCACCGGTCTGCGCAACCAGTGGCACCCGGTCGTCCCCTCGCACTTCGTCGCCCCGGGCGCGATGCGCAAGGTCACCGCGCTCGGCGAGCAGTGGCTGCTGTTCCGGCGCTCCGACGGAGCCCTGTCCATGCTCGCCGACCGGTGTCCGCACCGCGGTGCCCCCTTGTCCCTCGGCAAGCACCTCGGGGACCGGGTCGCCTGCTGGTACCACGGCGTCGAGGTCGAGCCCGACGGCACCGTCTCCTCCGTCCCGGGACTGCCGGGATGCAGCCTGGAGGGCAAGAAGCTGGTGACCTCACTGCCGGTGCGCGAGGTCGCGGGCGCGATCCTCGCCTACTTCGGGGACGAGGAGCACCCCGAGCCCGCCGAGCTGACACCGCCGGACCCGCTGACCGACCCCGAGGTGGACGCGTTCCTCTGCTACGCGGAGTGGAACGCGCCCTGGCGGTACGCCGTGGAGAACCTGCTCGACCCGATGCACGGCGCGTTCCTGCACCATGACTCGCACACCATGTTCGACGGCGACACCACGGCCAAGTTCCGTATCCGGGAGACCGCCCGCGGCTACTTCTTCGAGAAGACCGACCAGCGGGGCGTCAACTTCGACTGGGTCGAGCTCTGCCGCACCGGAGTGGACTGGGTGGACCTCTCCATCCCCTATCCGCCGTCAGCCGGCCCCGGGGGCGCGTTCGGCATCGTCGGCATGGTCTGCCCGGTGGACGAGCAGCGCAGCGGCGTCTTCTTCTGGCGTTACCGCCGGGTCGAGGACTGGCAGCGCGCCTCCTGGCGTTTCCTGTACCGGACGCTGATCGAACAGCGCCACTGGGACGTCCTGGAGCAGGACCGCGTCATGCTGGAGGCCATGCCGGCCGACGCCGACCAGCGGGAGAACCTCTACCAGCACGACCTGGGCGTGGTGCGGCTGCGCCGGCTCTACCGGGCCGCGGCCGAGGCCCAGTCGACGGCGGGGGCCTGAGGAGCACACCGCACGGAGGCATCCACCGGGGGAGGGGGACCGAGACCGGCGGGCCCACCCGGCCGGCCTCGCGACGCACCGGACGACGGGAACAGCGCTCCCCTCCGGAACGGCCCTCTCCGCCCGGCCGCGGCCTGCGCGCCCGGCCCGCGGCCGGCGGAGAGGGCCGGAGCTGTTCAGCCGGGGATCCGCCGACGGCTGCCCCTCGCTGCCGCCACCAGCTCGGGAACGGTGGCCAGTTTGACCCTGGGGCGGCCGGCTCGGCGCCCCAGGGCCAGTTCGGCACGCTCGATCTCCGCCAGGCCGCGGGCGTCGACGACCCGCCGGTTACGGCGCCGCACGAGCCGCTGGAAGGCCTTCGCCCCGTGCTCGGGCGTGGGCAGCGCACCGCTGACGGCATCGTCCAGGAGCGTGCCCACGGTCTCGGCGGCGCATGTCCGGTTGGCCCCGATGCCGCCCGAGGGGCCGCGCTTGATCCATCCCACGACGTAGGTTCCCGGCCGGCCCGCCACCCTGCCGCCCTCGTGCGGAACGGTGCCGCTCGCCTTGTCGAACGGCAGCCCGCCGACCGGCAGTCCGCGCTGGCCGACCGCCCGCAGCAGCAGTCCGGCAGGGATCTCCCGGCTGCTCGTGCTCCTCGTGACGTCC
>NZ_DATMVN010000722.1:0-2212 GCF_035563135.1 Streptomyces sp. | reverse complement strand
GGCGTCGGGAAGGGCCAGCGCACCTGCTGCCGCTCACCGGTCACAGGATCGGCGAGCGCAGGGGATAGAGCGGCCACCCGTTCGGCATCCGGCGCCCGCAAAGCAGCGTGAAGCTTACGTAGCCCTTCGGCGTCCAGGACGGCGTCGGGGTTGAGCAAAAGGACGTCGGTGCTTGCGCCGAGCTGACTCAGCCCAAGATTGACGCCACCGGCGAAGCCAAGATTGTCGCCGGCGTTAATGTACTCAGCGGCATGCCGATGAGCGACCATTTCGACGGCAGCATCACTGGAGTTGTCCACCACCAACACCGGCGCGGCGCGGTCCAGTGCCCGAAGGCAGGCGTCGAGCTTGTCGGCTCCGTGGTAAGCGACGACGACGACGGCAAGATCAGACACGAGTTCCATCCAAGTGGCCATTGAGAGCCATGCCAAGCAGTAACCAAGGGAGCACCGGTGTCCCGCGGACCCAGTAGACGTCCACGAAACCGTGCACGATGACGGCGGCCTGGATTGCGAGCGCGACCGCCACGAACGGGTTGACCCGCCGCCGCCGGTAGGCGACGACTGCGGTGCCGATCACAAGCAATGCGAAGGCGATCAGGCCGGGATATCCGACGTCGGCTGCAGTGCGGATGACGAGATTGTGCGGGTCGACGGTGTAGGAGTCCTGCCCCGGTGTGCCGGTGACATAATTCCCTGGACCAACTCCAAAAAGGGGATTGGCGGCCACGAGTTGCCAACCTTGCTCGGCGAAGGTGTCTCTCAACGCCACGGAGTACTGCGCTGCGGTGAGATCTCCCATGGAGGTGCCAACCGCGCCCGAACTGAAGTCGGTGGTGCGCGAGAGGACCTCGTCCGGCAGCAGGCGGTAACCGACGGCCACAAGAATGATGAGAGGCACAACTGCGGCCAGGGTGCGCCGCCAGTTGCCCAGCCCCCGCAGGAGCAGAACGACGACGACACCTACGCCGGCACCCAATAGAGCCCCGCGGCTCTGGGTGAATACAAGGCCGGCGCCTAGGGGAACGAGCAGGATCAGGCGCCAGGTCCATGTAGGTGCAAACGCGAGAGCCAGCACCATGGCGTTGGCGATCATCTGACCGGAGGGGTTCTTGTTCCCGGTCAGTTGCGAGCCTTCCCCGCCCGTGGCAATCCACATCAGAGCGAGGACGACCGAGCCGAGGACGAAGACGGCCACCACAGCGCGCCCCGCTCGAGGCTGCAGCGCCACGGCGCCCAGGACGAAGGGCACCAAGAACAGCTGGTACGTCTGGATGCTGTTCAGCGTCACAGTCGTGGACGCGTGGAAGAGTACGACCACGACGAGCCAGACGGCGAACGCGGCTCCGCACAGCAGGAGGGCCCGGGCATCGCGTCCCCGGTCGCGCCAGGAGGGGCCGAGCACCAGGCATACCAGTGTGCCCAGGAATGCCAGTGCGAACAGGGCGTCGGATGCCGTCACCTGTGCTCCTCCGGCGCTCACGCCGAGGGTGAGGAACGGAAGTAGCGCTGCGCCCAGCACTACGGGGAGGTGCGGCCGCAGGGCGAGGATTACGAGCACGGGAGCACATGCGAGCAAGTACGCGTAACGGACGTGCTCCTGGTTCCAATACCCGACCAGCGCGGCCAGCCCGAGCGCGGCGACCAGTCCGATGGCACGAGAACTTTGCTGCCGCGCCATCTGCAGTGCGACCACGGCTCAGCCCGATCCGGGGACGGACTCCCGCACCGGCTTCTCGTCCTCTGTGACGGGTGCCGTCCGTGCCATGGGATCAGAGCTTCGATGGCTGGCAGGCAGCCGGCGTGGGCCGAGGCGCTCCGAGCCCTCCTGGCCACCGTTCACAGCCAAGCCGAGCTTCGGCGCCTGCACCGTCCGCACAGCGTCGCGAGCGCGGCGAAGGCGGTCCTTGGTGGCGACGCCCACCTTCGCGACAAGCAGGACGCCCGACGAGTGGGCCGCCAGGAACAGCGCATCGGCCACCTGGAGCACCGGTGGGGTGTCCAGGATCAAGACGTCGCACTCCGCTTGGAGTTGTTGCAGAACCTGGGGGGTCCGTGGGCCGGTCAGCCTCTCCAGCTGATGAGCATTCGACGCCCCTGCCGTGAGGACGCGCAGCGAGGAGTCGGGAAGGTCGCGAAGAACTGCAGACGGCGTGGTCTGCCCATCGAGCACCTCGGCGAGCCCCGGACCGGGCGGCAGGTTGAAGAGGTCG
>NZ_DATMVN010000721.1:0-8676 GCF_035563135.1 Streptomyces sp. | reverse complement strand
TTCCTGGCGCTGGTGCTGGGGCTGTGCGGGGTGCTGGCCGCCGTGACGGCGCTGCGGCCGGAGCGCCGTCGGACGGCGGGGTACCCGGCGGCGGCGCTGTTCGTGGCGGCGGCATGGGTGCGCCTGGCGGCTTCGGGGGTGACGGACCCCGAGGCGTACACGCTGCCGGTGTCCGTGGCCGCGTTCACCGTGGGGTGGCTGCGTCGCCGCAGGGATCCGGCCGCGTCCTCGTGGACGGCGTACGGCCCCGCCCTGTCCATGACGATGGTGCCGAGCCTCGTGGTGGCGTGGACCGATCCGCACTGGCTGCGGCCCCTGCTGCTGGGGGTGGCCGCACTGGTGGTGACGCTGGTGGGCGCCCGCCTGCGGCTTCAGGCGCCCCTGGTGGTGGGCGGTTCGGTCCTGGCGCTGGACGGGCTGCACGAGCTGGCCCCTCATGTGGTCCAGGTCTTCGACGCGCTCCCGCGCTGGGCGCCCCCGGCGCTCGCCGGGCTGCTGCTGCTCGCGGTCGGTGCGACCTACGAGCAGCGGCTGCGCGACGCGCGCCGGGTGCGGGAGAGCTTCGGCCGGATGCGTTAGGGCATCCTGTCACCGACGAGCGCGAGGTTCTGGATGGCCGCCAGGCCGTACAGAGCGGTGGTGTTGGTGCTGACCCAGGCCGCCTCGCTGCCCGGCACGGGCCCGGTGGGTCCTTCGATCTTCCTGGTGCTCCAGTCGGTGCTCTCCTTGTAGTCCCAGGTGTCGGCGCTGCTGTAGAACTGCTTCCACGCCCGGGTGGCCAGGGTGACGTCGCCGGTCCGTACGGCCGCGTAGGCGTCCTGCCGCGAGTGGCCCTGGAACAGCAGGAGGGTGCCGAAGTTGCTGCCGTAGCGGGCGGCCTGTTCGGCCTTGGTGGCGTTGAAGTAGCGGCAGTAGTCGATCCAGGCGGCCTCGAAGGCCGGCATGTCGATCATGTCGATGAGCTCGGCGTTGAGCTCGACCAGGCCGAACATGGCCGACAGGTGCGAGACGCCGACCGCGGGCTTCTCGGCTATCGCGAACTTCCCGGTGTCGAGGTCGTAGAGACCGACGCCCTGCACGAAGCCGTTGGGCTGGGCGGCGATGGTCTCCATGGTGGACAGGACGCGGTCCCTGGCCTTCTCCCACTTGGGGCCGCGCCGCTCCCACTCGGTGAGCCAGGCGGAGACCAGGCCGCTCCAGTCCGTGCCGAAGCCGATGGACAGCGCGTGCCGGTCGGGGGTGTAGGGCTCGGTGCGGATCTTGCGGATGGGGTCGAGGGCCAGGAAGGTCTCGTCGGAGTCGACGTTGGCGTGCATGAGGTCGCCGACGCGTTCGTCGGCGGTGAGGAAGTAGAACATGCGCCGGTAGGTGGTGTTGGCGATGCGCTGCTGCTTGGCGCTGTCGGCGTAGTGCTGGACGCCGTGGCGGGTGCCGAGGCCCGCCCACTTGCCGAGGTGGTAGACGTCGACCTCCCCGGTGTGCCGGGTCATGGCCTCGGCGAACCGGTAGATGTCGGCGCGGCCGGAACGCATGTAGGCGTACCAGAGCCAGAGGTCGGGCGAGAGTTCGGAGTTGTCCCAGGCGTAGCCGCCGACGTCGTAGCACCACTGGTGGCGGGTCGGGTCGTAGGTGTGCATGATGTCGCCGTAGTCCCAGAAGCCGTACCAGCGACGCATCTCCACCTGGTCCTTGTAGTACGTGAAGAGGAAGTCCAGGTGGTCCTCGATCTTCGACTTGGCGGCGGTGGAGCGGTCGGGTTCGGCGAAGAGCCCGCCGAAGACCTTCGCCCTGACGAGCTGCTTCGGCGGGGCGGCGAGCTGGGGCGGCGTGCGCACGGCCTCGACCTGCTGGGCCAGTGTCTCGGGCGCCGGGGTGGATCCGTTGGCCCAGAAGAGGAGTTCACTGGTCCTCGCGATTCCGTACGGGGTCCCGAAACCGGGTTCGTAGTCCTCGTACGTGATGTTGAGGCCTTCGATCTGTTCGGGATAGGTGTCCTGCTCCATGCCGTCGTGGTAGAAGCGCAGGTCCATGGGCTGGGCTTCGGGCGACCAGAGCCAGAGGGTGACCTCGGCCTCGTCGGTGTGTGCGTCACGGATGTCGAGCTGGGCGGGGTGCTTCTCCCAGAAGTCGCGCAGCCCGAAGGAGAATCCGCCGCTCGGGCCGCCGACGTATCCGAATCCGGAGGCCCTCCTGCCGCCGCCGGCGCCGATCCAGCCGTGCCCCTTCTTCGTGCGCTTGCGCAGGCCGAAGCCGTCGGCGGACAGCTGGGAGAGGGTGTAGTCGCCCCATTCGGGGATGTACTGGAGCCTGGTGGTGACCCGCTGGTCCCAGGTGGCGGGGTCGGGGAGCTTCCGGCCGGCGAACTGCGCCTCGCGCACGGCCGCCCCGGGGTCGCGGCGCAGTCCGGTGATGCCCTTGACGGCTTCGCGCAGCAGTCCGGTCCCCTCGCCTCCGATGCGGATGTGACGGTCGTAGGCCGCGTCGCGCATGGGCACGGTGAAGCGGACCCCGAGACCCCGGACGAAGTCACCGCTCGCCCTGCCGGGTTCCTGGGTGCCGTCGTAGGTGATGGTGTGCACCATGCGGAAGGAGTCGGCGCCGGCGTAGAAGTAGAGGCGCACGGAGAACGGCATCCAGGACCGTGAGCCCTTGCGGTGCTTGCCGTCGATGCGGACGACGGCCCGGACGGGTCCGTCCTGTTCCACGACGGCCTCCTGGATGACGCTCTCGAAGCGTTCGTACTTCTCGCTGCCCTGGTCGCCGTCCTCGATCTCGCCCTGGCGCACGAGGACGAGCCGGCCGTCGCGGGCTGTCTCGGTGGTGCCCCGGGTGACGGTCTTGACGAGGGCGGAGCCGTTCGTCCCGAGCTCGGCGGTGATCACCCCCGTGGAGACGGTGATGGTGCCGCCCTCGCGGACCGCCGTGACCTTCTTCGACGGTGCGGCAGGGGCGCCCGCGGCGAGGGAGAACTTCTCGGCGGTGACCTCGGGGCCCACGGCGTGCGCGGTCCATTTGAGCGAGCCGTCCGGCCAGTAGCCGATCGGCCAGGTCTGTACGGGGACGTCCTCGCCGTCCTCCGTGGACAGGGCGAACGTCTGGTCCTTCCGGTACTGCCCCTTGGGCCAGGGCACACCGAGCGTGGATCCGGGGGCCGCTCCGAGGCCGCCGGACTCCAGCCAGGTCAGGGTGACGGGTTCGCCGCTGTGCTCCGCGCTCCCCGCGGCCGATGCGGAGGTGGTGCCGAGGGACCAGCTGAACTGTGCGGCCGCACCGGCCGCCGCCGCGGCCTTCAGGAGCGTTCTGCGGGGCATCCTGGACATGGTTGAGCCTCTCTCCGTGCGAATTCGGGACAGGGGACGAGCAGGAAAGGGTCTGTGGGTCAGTGCGAGAGCCGGCGCGCCCGTACCGCGGTGGCCGCGGCGGCGACGGCCCCGACGACGGGGGCGGCCAAGGGCAGCACCAGGGCGCCGGACAGCACGACGACGGCCATTCCGCACACCAGCAGGAAGGAGCCGGCCGGGTCGCGGAGCGTGTGGCGGCCGGCTTGCGCCAGGAGGGTGCGCCAGAGGGAGCCCGGCTCCCAGCACGAGGCGGCGCGGATCACGGCCACCAGGAAACCGATCATGGCCAGGATGCCGACGGCGCCCACGAAGGGGCCGCCGGGCAGACCGGCCCGGACGGCTGCCAGGTCGAGCCGGAGCAGGGCGGCGGCGGCACACACGGCCGCGCC
This sequence comes from Streptomyces sp., assembly GCF_035563135.1. Classification (GTDB taxonomy): domain Bacteria; phylum Actinomycetota; class Actinomycetes; order Streptomycetales; family Streptomycetaceae; genus Streptomyces. The sequence goes on along the minus strand of NZ_DATMVN010000721.1, from coordinate 4,946 downwards.
GACGAGCCACCCGCCGCGGGCCGCGGCCCGGACGTCTCCGGCGAACTCGCGCAGGCCGCCGTGCTCCCCGGCGAGGTAGCGGCGCAGGTGCCGGGTCCCCGCGGCGAAAGCCGCGGGGAACGTGAGCAGGGGCAGCGCGGCGACGGCTATCCACACGCCGACGAGCAGGCATTCGGAGAACAGGGCGAAGCGGTCCATGACGCGCGGACGCCTGGCCGGGGTGCGGGTCTTCGTCGTCACGGCGCGTCAGCCCTTCAGGCCCGAGGTGGCCATGCCGTCGATCAGATAGCGCTGGAAGGCCACGAAGAAGGCCAGCACCGGGAGCAGGGCCACCAGGGACATGGCGATCATGCCGCCGTAGTCCGCCACCGCGTCCTGGTCGATGAACATCTTCAGCCCCAGGGAGACGGTGTACTTGTCCGGCTCGTTGAGGTACAGCAGGGGGCCCATGAAGTCGTTCCAGGCGTTGATGAACGTGAAGATCGCGCTGGTGACGAGCGCGGGCCGGCAGAGCGGCAGGACGATCGACCAGTAGGTCCTCAGGTGCCCGCAGCCGTCGAGCCGTGCCGCCTCGTCGAGTTCCTTGGGCAGCCCGCGCATGAACTGCACCATCAGGAAGACGAAGAAGGCGTCGGTGGCCAGGTACTTGCCGATCAGCAGCGGGGTGAACGTGTTGATCAGTTCCAGCTTCTGGAACATCACGTACTGCGGGATGATCAGTACGTGGTACGGCAGCAGGAGGGTGCCGATCATGATCGCGAACATGGTGGTGCGGCCGGCGAACCGTACCTTCGCGAAGGCGTAGGCGGTCAGCGAGCAGGACAGCACCACACCGGCCACGGAACCGATGGCTATGTAGGCCGAGTTCAGGAAGAACGTCGAGATCGGGATGTCCGCGATGCCCTCGGTGAGCCGGACGTAGTTGTCGCCGATCGGGTCGGCCGGGAAGAGGTCCAGCGCGCCGATGATCTCGGCGCTGGGCTTGAACGAGGCCCCGATCGTCCACACCACCGGGTAGAGGACCACGGCGAGAACGACGAGCGCACCGAGGTGCCAGGCGAGTGCGCCGGGTCCCCGCCGCCGTACGGCTGTTGTCAGGGGACTCATCGGCCGCCCTCCTCGTAGTGCACCCAGCGCTTCTGGGACCAGAACAGCACGGCGGTGACCAGACCGACCGCGACGAGCAGCAGCCATCCCATGGCGGAGGCGAATCCCATACGGCTGTTCACGAAGCCTTGTTCGTACAGGTAACAGGTGTAGACGAGCGTCGCGTCGGCCGGTCCGCAGCTGCCGTTGCTGACGATGTAGGCCGAGCCGAAGATCTGGAACGAGTGGATGGTCTCCAGCAGGACGTTGAAGAACAGCACCGGCGAGATCATCGGCAGGGTGATGTGGAAGAACTTCCGCCAGCGGCCGGCTCCGTCCATCTCGGCCGCCTCGTACAGCTCCTGCGGGACCTGCTTGAGGCCCGCCAGGAAGATGACCATCGGCGCACCGAACTGCCAGACGGTGAGGGCGATCAGCGCGTAGATGATCATTTCGGGGTCGCCGATCCAGCCGCCGACCTCGACGCCGAACACCTTCTGTGTACGGTCGACGATCGCATCGTCCGAGAACAGCGCGCGCCAGACGATGGCCGCCGAGACGCTCGCCCCGATCAGGGACGGGGCGTAGAAGGCCGCCCGGTAGAAGGACTGGCCCCACCGCTTCTGCGCGAGCAGCATGGCGACGGCGAGTGCCGCGGCCAGCTTGACCGGGGTGCCGATCAGCACGTACCAGGAGGTGACCTTCACCGACTGGCGCCAGCGGGGGTCGGCGAACATGTCGGTGAAGTTCCGCAGGCCGATCCAGCGGGGCGCGTCGAACAGGTTGTACTCGGTGAACGACAGGTACAGCGAGAACACCATGGGCCCGGCGATCAGGAACAGGAAGCCCGCGATCCAGGGCGACATGAACAGGTAGCCGGCCACGTTCTCGCGGCGGCCCGGCCGCTTCGGGGCGGCGGGGGGCGCGCTTCCTCCGGGACCGTTCCTCTTGGCGACGGAGCGGTCGTCCCCGGCGGCGAGCACACCCGGGGAGGTGTGGATGTGAGTCACCACGGTCCTCTCAGTTCGAGGCGAGGGCGGTCTTCGCCTCGGAGAAGAACTGCTTGACGGAGTCCTCCGGCGAGGTCTTGCCCAGAGCCAGATCGGCACCGATGCGCAGGAAGGCCGCCTCGATGACGTCCGCACCGGCCGGGTGCGGGGTGATGGGCTCCAGGACACCCGCGTCGGCGATCGCGGTCTCGTACGCACCGATGGCCTTGCTGGGGGCGTCGGCGGGCTGGTAGGCCTCGAACTGCGCGGTGGTGGCGGGCACGCCGCGGTCGTATCCCATGATCCGGGCGACCTCGGGGTCGTGGGTCATGAAGCTGATGAAGGTCGCGACCTCGGCGGGATGCCTGGTACGCGCCGAGCCGCTCAGCATCAGCGATCCCAGGTACTGTCCGGTCTTCTTGCCGTCGGTGCTCGGGATGGGCGCGAGGCCGTAGCTGCTTTTGCCCTCCGCGCTGTAGCGGACCGAGAAGTTGTCCCAGGTGAACTCGCCGGCGGACAGGCCCTTGGCGGTGGCCGAGGCGGGCTTGATCTGCTCGACCTTGCCGGGGTCGGCGTAGAGGCCGGACCTGACCCGGTCGAGGGCTTCGGTCCAGTACGGCAGCAGCTCGGCCTCACCGAAGCCCATGCCGTCCTCCGTGAAGAAGGCCTTGCCGTTCTGGCGCAGGATCAGGTCGTACAGGTACATCACGCCGTGCGGACCGGCGTCACCGGCGATCTTCTGCCCCTTCTTGATCTTCTCCAGACCGGCGAGCCAGTCGTCCCACGTCCAGCCGATCTCGGGCGTGATGCCGGCCTTCTCGTACACCTTCTCGTCGATGACCAGGGCCATCGAGTTGCTGCCGACCGGCACGCCGAGCAGCTTGCCGTCGATCTCGGCGAACTTCTCCAGCCCGGAGCGGAAGCCGGTGAGGTCGAGGTTGCCCTTCTCCGCCTGGGGGCCGAGGTCGAGAAGGACGTTCTTCGCCTCGTACTTGCGCAGGAAGGTCACAGCGTTCTGGATGACGTCGGGCGGGTTGCCCCCGGCCGCCTGCGTGTTGAACTTCTTCCAGAAGTCCGCGTACTGCTGGAAGTCCGTCTTCACCTTGATCTTCGGGTGCTTCTTCTCGAAGAGGGCGACGCACTGCTGGACCTTCTTGGCGCGGTCGTCCGCGCCCCACCAGGAGTGCCGGATGGTGACCGGTCCACCGGAACCACTGCCGCCCGAGCCGCAGCCGGCCGCGGTCAGCCCGAGACCGGCCGCCGAGAGGCCGGCCAGCTTCAGCAGCTGCCGCCTGTCCATGCCGTTGTTCCGAGACATAGCTCGCCCCCATCGTTCGCATTGAATCGTTTTAGAAAGCGCTTGCTGGGCCAAAGTAAGGAGCGGCACCGGACGCGTCAACGGTTAGGACGAAATTTCGAGGGCCGGACGACGGGCCGAACACGCGATTCAGGCATCGGTGCGGGCGCACAGGGATACGCCGATGGCCCGGAAGCTTCTCAGAAGCTTCCGGGCCATCGGTCCGGGGTGGGCGATACTGGGTTCGAACCAGTGACCTCTTCGGTGTGAACGAAGCGCTCTCCCACTGAGCTAATCGCCCCGGCGCACGGCATACATTACCCCATGTCAGCGGCGCCCCAGGACCATCACCGGGTCACTGCTCGATCTTCCACGGCATCACCATGCCGAACTTCCAGAGGTAGACCCCCACCAGCACCGCGATGATCACGAGCCCCACCGTGGTGAGGATGATGTTGCGCCGCCGGACCTTGGGGTCGAGCGCGCGCTGAGCGGCTTCGGTGACCTTGCGCCGGGTCCAGCGCAGGACGAGCTGCGCCCAGACGAATTCGGTCGCCCAGATCGCCATACCGCCGAAGATCACCAGCCATCCCGGCCCCGGCAGCACCAGCATCAGGACACCCGCCCCGACCACCGCCAGGCCGACGACGAAGATCCCGACCTGCCAGCTCAGATGGAGCACCCTCGATCCCTTGATGAACCCGGGCGCCCGCGAGCCCAGCTCCCGCTCCGCCGCCTGCTCGTCCCCCGCAGCGGACTCAGGGGCCACCGTCGCGGCGGCCTCTTTCCGCTCGTCACTCTCCGCGTTCATGAATCCCAACCTACCGGAACGGCGCGCGTCACCGGAATGGACGCATGACCCAAAGTTACACACCTTAGGACGAGCGACCTTAAGCATCACAAATAGGTCAGAGTGGTTTACAACGCCACCGTAGGTGGCATGTCGATTTCGCCGACGTGCGAATCCCCGAGCGCACACTGAGCGAAAGGCCCTGGCGCTTATGAACACCACGGTCAGCTGCGAGCTGCACCTGCGCCTCGTTGTGTCGAGCGAGTCCTCACTGCCTGTACCCGCGGGCCTGCGGTATGACACGGCCGATCCCTATGCCGTGCACGCCACCTTCCACACCGGAGCGGAGGAGACGGTCGAATGGGTTTTTGCCCGTGACCTCCTTGCCGAAGGGCTGCACCGGCCCACCGGTACCGGAGACGTCCGCGTCTGGCCATCACGAAGTCACGGTCAAGGCGTCGTCTGCATCGCACTGAGCTCCCCGGAGGGCGAAGCCCTGCTGGAAGCCCCGGCGAGGGCCCTGGAGTCGTTCCTGAAGAGGACCGACGCCGCGGTCCCGCCCGGTACCGAGCATCGTCACTTCGACCTTGATACGGAGCTCTCACACATCCTGGCCGAGAGCTGAGCCAGGCCGACAGCTGCGGGACGCCGTCCGACTCGGGGAGACGGCGTCGCGCGGACAACCTCATAGGGCAGGCACCGGCGCCGTCGCCGCGGAACCCACCGCAGCGGCGGCACTGCTGTGCGCGCCGGGGGCGGAGCCGTTCCCGGAGCCGTGCGTCGG
>NZ_DATMVN010000720.1:0-3762 GCF_035563135.1 Streptomyces sp. | reverse complement strand
CAGCCCCGGCGACCTGCTCGCCGGGGACCGCCCGCCGGCGCGGCGGTCCCCGACCGGCGGGACCGGCCTGGAGGCCGCCGTGAGGCGCAGCATCCGCGCGGGCGCCTCGCTGCAGGACTTGAAGTCGCAGGTGAGCGACCTCGCACTCACCATCGCCCTGGCCGAGGCGGAGGGCAACGCGCACGCCGCCGCGCAGCGGCTCGGCGTCACCGACCGGGCCATCCAGAAGAGGCTCCAGTCCGCCCGCGGAGGAGCCGGACCGCCACCACGTGCGTCGGCACCGCAGTCCCCACCTCTCCCGCCGTAGGCCCTGCAGGTCAAGCGGCCTGCAGCTGGACGGCGAGCTCGGAGAGGAAGTCGGCGAGTTCCTCGTGGAGGATGTCGTGGCCTGCTGCCCAGGGGCTCTTGGACGGCAGCTTCTTGAAGGGCGGCCTGCTGTACCTGCTCCGCATGGCCTCCTCGTACTGCTCGCGCACCCCCTTCTCCAGTTGGGCCCCGAGCAGCGGAGGACACGTGTGGTACGGGATCTTCTCCAGCGCACACGGCTCGGGGAAGGGGTTCCCGACCCGGTACCAGGTCGTCAGCCTCGAGAGGATCGGCGGGCGCCGCTTCTTCGCGCCGCCCGGCCGCCGGTCCTTGTCTTCCTCGTCCCGTTCCGCCAGGACCCTCTTGAGTTCGACGGTGTCCGCCATCAGCACCTCGTAGGACGACGGATCTGTCTCCTTCACGGTCCGGTAGGTCAGCAGCACGGGCACCTTGGACGTGCGCACCGCGGACTTGCGCAACTGCTCGACGCCGGCATTGATCTCCCTCGAGTTGTGCGGCTTGATCTCCCCGACCACTCCCTCCTTGGGGGGCAGTCGGCTCCCGCTGGCTACCGTGGTCCTGCGCTCGTAGTCCGTGGCGCCGTATGCCGCGCACGTCGGCTTGGTCATGATCGTCTCCTCGGGATGGGTCGGGGTCGGACCGGTGATGCCCGGTGGTGGGACGGGGACGGGTGGAAGCGGCGGAGGGCCGGGCCCACGAGCCGGAGCAGGTTGCCGCCCGTCACCAGCGCCTCGTCGGCCGGGGGCAGCCGTAGCGCGCGGACCTTGGCGAGTTCCACGGCCGGATGCAGGAAGGGGCCGTCACTGCCGAACAGGACCTTGTGCGGCCCAGCGCGCCGGGTGGCGTCCTGGAGCAGGTCGAAGTAGCGCACCCCCGAGGTGTCGGTGAAGACGTTCGGCAACCGGCACAGCTGGTCGACGAAGGCGTTCTGGGCCCGCCAGTCGTCCGCGAAGGACGACAGGTGCGGGATGATCCACGCCACCTCCGGGTAGCTGGCGGCCAGCATCTCCACCGACGCGGTGTCGCCCCGGGGGTCGTAGAGCACCGGGACACCGAGGTCGCGAGCGGTGTCGGCCACCTCTCGGGTCATCCGCCCGTCGTGGGCGTGCACCTTGATGCCGCAGAACCCGTCATCGGCGACTGCCCGGGTCAGCCGGGACCGGACCTGCCCGGACTCGGTGACGGGGTTGACGAACGCGAAGCCGAGGAAGCGGCGCGAGCTGCGGATGAGCGGCACCAGGTCCCGGTTGGCACGCGGGTAGTCCGACGTCAGCGGTGGCATGAGCACCGCGCCGGTGATGCCGGCCGGCCCGGCCCGGGACAGGTACGTCGTCAGCGAGCCGCTCGTGTCCCATGGGCCGCTGAGTCCGTCGCCCGTGCCGATGTGGACGTGGGCGTCGATGACCGGAGCCCGGCCCCGTCGCCCTCGGCTCATGGGCGAGCTCTGGGCGTCACCGTGGGATGCCACCACGCGAGCACCTCCTGGCGTCCTCAGGGGGAACGGGGCCGATGCCGGGCGGTGCCCGGTCAGGCCCGGACCCGCGGCGACCGGGCACGCCGGGAGATGAGCAGCGACGGCATCGTGGCGTCCGCGGCATGCGCCAGGTCGACCCCGGTGACGGCGCGGTATGCCGCGGCGTACCGCTGGATGTCCGGACGGAAGGCATCGGCCCAGGCACCCGCCTCGATCGCGCCTACGTTCACGTCGGACCAACGGCCGAGCCGCATGGTGAGGACCAGCCGCTCGGAGATCGTCGCCAGGTCGTGGAAGTGCATGACGCTGGCGTCGCCCCACCCTTGGATCGAGCGCATCGTCTCCACCCGGTCCATCCACGGCTCCGGGTACGGAGTCATCGGCCGGCCGCCGAGGAAGTCCCCCATCTGCGGCTGCTTGAGCAGGAACTGCATGACCAGGAACTCGGCGCGGGCAGTGACGGCCATCTCGCCGTACTGGTTGTGGGTGCCGTAGGACAGGGCGAGGTGGCAGTCCCGGATCGCCTGGTACAGGGGGAAGGGATCGGCATTGACCGTGAGGTCGTCGCGCCTCTCGTAGAACAGGTGCGCCTGGTGGACGACCTGGTGGAACGACTCGAGGAAGTTCGCGCGGCTCTCGACGAACGTGGTGCTCGACGGGACCGCCCGCCCGACCAGGACGATGCCGTACTCGTACGCGTACTCCGCCACCCGGCGGCGCACAGTCGTGCGGCGGACCTCGTCCTCCGCCCAGCCCCACAGCAGATTCCGCAGCGGGAGCAGCGGTGTGACGTCGAAACGGCTCAGCGGATCGTGGCGGGGGCTGACCCGCCGGTTCTGGAAGCGGGCCAGGATGACGTTGAGGGTCTGGACCAGACCGGCTTCCTCCTCGAAGTAGTTCCAGATGAGCTCCACGCATGGCAGGAACGGCCGGTCGCGGAACTGCACCGGGAGCAACGCCTCCGCCTTCTGCCGGTCGAGCAGGTAGCCGGGTGGGGTGAGGTCGGCCAGGCTCCGGCACCGGACGGACTCGACGTACTCCAAGGCGAGGTCGAAGAGCTCCTCGTGAGCCCGCCGCCCGAAGTTCGCGTACGCCTTGCCCTTCTCGGGGTTGAGGCGCTTGCTCCGCTTGACGACGAAGGTCTCGAAGTCGTCGTAGTTGGCCAGTCCCTTACCGGGGCGACGTGGGTGACTTCCTCGGCCCACGAGCATGACCGGGTTGCCGGGTTCGTCGGCCACCGCGAAGGAGTCCGCGTCGTCGTACGGGTCCACCTCACTGGGGGCCCAGGTGGTGACCTTCCCGCCCTTCCGCGGGTTGTTGAGGTACAGCCGGACCTGGTAGCCACCCGGGGACAGTGCGGGCACCGGGATCGAGTAGACCGTGGGGGCCGCCGCGCTGCTCCTGTCGATCACCCCCCGGTGGACGACGGTCAGCGTGCCACCCTCGTCGGCGAGCACTGCCCACGCGGCGTCATGGCGGTGAGCGGCGTCGACCTCGACCTTGAGGACGACCTGTTCGTCGGCGCGGTAGACGTCGTTCTGGGTGCGGATGGTGTTGGGCATCGTCAGCTCCTTCATGCGACCCGGCGCAACGGCCGGGTCCTGGGTCGAGCGCTTCGTTGGTCGGTGTCCAGGCGGCTGCGCAGCGCCCACGCCTCGAGCAGCGTGGACAGCAGCCGGCTCTCCTGCGCAGGGGTGATGCGTCCTGCGACGCGCCCTTGTCCGGTCGCGGCGAAGACGAGGCTGGGTGGCTGGCGGGCCATCGCCCCCAGGTCGCCCGCCCAGCCGTCGAAGTTCGCCAGCAGACGCTCCGGACGGCGTTCGGCGAGTGGGAAGGACTCCCGTAGCGAGTGCCCGTGCAGGGCGTCGGACCGGTGCTCGACGAGCAGCCGGGTGAACGGTCCGACCTGCTCCTCCACCGCCCGGAGCTCCGCCTGCCGCGACTGCGGCAACCCGTCCACG
>NZ_DATMVN010000719.1:0-5394 GCF_035563135.1 Streptomyces sp. | reverse complement strand
GTCAGGTCCGGATGTCCGTCCTTGACGGCCCTGCTGGTGGCCGCGTTGAGGGCGTCCCGGCTCTTGTTGGTCAGCTCGGCGTCCACGGGCGCTGTCTCCTCCTCGTACGGGTGCTTCATGGAACTATGACTCGAACAACGGGTACAAAGTTGAGTCTATTCCACTCAAGGGCAGGATGATGCCTCCGAGGGCCCCGAATCCTCCTGTATCTAGGCTGGCCCCATGCCTGACGTACGCAACCCCGGCCCCGAGTACCTCGCCTTCTGGCAGGAGCGCCACGTGTGCACCCTGACCACGCTCCGCCCGGACGGCACGCCGCACGTCGTGCCCGTCGGGGTGACGTACGACCCCCGGACACGGATCGCCCGCGTCATCACCGGCGGGAACACCAGAAAGGTCGCCAACGTCCTGGCGGCCGGCCCGGAAGGGGCGCGGGTCGCGGTCTGCCAGACGCAGGGACGCCGCTGGGCGACCCTGGAGGGGCTGGCGGTCGTCCGCACGGAGCCCGGGGAGGTCCAGGACGCGGTACGCCGCTACGCGGAGCGCTACGAGCGCACCCCGCGGCACAATCCGGAGCGGGTCGTCATCGAGATCGCCGTCGACAGGGCTCTCGGAAAGGGCTGAGAATGCGAAACGCATTCCGGGCAGCACAACGGCGCCATCGTGTTCAGGTCACGATGGCGCCGCTGTGTGGGGGAAGTGCCGGAACGACATGGAACGACGGGGGAATCGTTCAGGCACTGCGGGGGGTGGCGGAAATGGCTTCTTGTTCGAACAGCTCATGGTCACGCTGATCGAGATTTACGAAAATCATGCCGTACCTCACGGCACAGCGAACCGGTTGCGGCGCTCCGCGCGGCCGGCGAAGACAGCGATAGGCGCGGATGTCGTCATCCTTTTCCATCACGACGACAATGGGCTCCCCGAACAGGGTGACCATCAACGAATCGCCCTGGCGGGTGAGTGCCGTGAGCAGATCGATGAAATGCCACCCTGAGCGATAGGCCGTGGCCATCTCCCGCCGGAAGGTGCGGTCGTCCGGTGGGGTGGTCATGCCGTGGTGCCGGTCGGAGCCGCATCCCACGTGATGTCACCTGAAGCCGTACCCCAGGTGATGTCGACCGGAGCCGCCCCCCAGGTGATGTCACCGGGCACGGCCGTCGCCTGCTCGGCCTGAGCAGCCCCCCAGGTGATGTCCTGGGCACCCAACGCACCGTAAGCCAGCGCCCCCACGAAAGCTGTGGCAAGCACCGAGCGAAGCATTCGCTTAGACATTTCGGCTTCGTCCTCACTTGATGGATTCATCTCCCCCGCTCTCAAGACGATGTCTCACGCGGACACGCGAGCACCACCGGATCGATGCATCATGTTCTTGCACGTTCAGGAACATGGGGGGTGGAGATATGGATACATGCGACTCAAAAGGGGCGCATCGGCACGGGATCACCCAACTATGCGATGCGGGACAGCGTCTCTACGCAAGCGCGCTGCGGTCCGGCCGCATACCGCGCTCGGAGGTGGAACCCGCTCCGTGCCTGATGGACTTCGCCCTGCTCCACCCCGACCCCGACGACGCCGACTGGCTGCGCCCCGTACCCCCCTCGGCCGCCCTCGCCCAGCGGCTGTACCCCATCGAAAGGGAGATCCAGGAGCGCCGGCGCCATTCCCTGGAACTCACCGAGTCCTTCGAACCTTTCATGGACATCAGCGCCCAGGATCCACCCACGACACACGCAATCACCGTGCTCGAAGGCGGCACCCGCATCAACGCGGCCATCGACGTGGCCACGGCGGAGTGCTGCGACGAGGTCCTCACCGTGCAGCCCGGAGGGGTCCGGAGCGAGGACATCCTCAGCAAGGGACTGGAGCGGGGAAGGGCCGTGGTGAACCGCGGGGTCAGCATCCGCACCCTCTACCAGCACACGGTCCGCCATCATCACGGGACGTTCGCCTATGCGGAGCGGCTCGCCGAGGGCGCGGAGATACGCACGCTCGAGGAGCTCGTGCAGCGCATGCTCATCTTCGACCGCGCGGTCGCCTTCATCCCCGCTCAGGACGACCTGACGGTCGCGCTGGAACTCCGGCACCCGGGCCTCGTCTCCTACCTGATCAACGTCTTCGAGCAGCTCTGGCAACGCGCCACCCCCCTGCTGGAGGACGTCCCGTACACCCCGACACCCGCCGGGATCAGCGGAGTGCAGCGTTCCATCGCCCAGCTGCTGGTCGAGGGGCACGTGGACGATTCCATAGCCCGCAGGCTCGGCATGAACGTCCGCACGTGCCGAGCGCACATAGCCAAGCTCAACGCCGCCCTCGGCAGCGGCAGCCGGGCCCAGCTCGGGTACCTCATCTCACAGTCAGGGATCCTGGACCACAAGGGCTGACGCGCTCCCACGGCCGCACTCCGCCAGGCCACCAGGTCTGCACCACCGGCCACTTGTCGCAGCGTAGGGAGCGGGGGCCCCGGACGGGGACAGAACCAGCGCGACCGCCGCACAGCCACGGACCGGGAGAGCTGTGCGCGTCAGGACCCGATCCGTACGAGCGGGCGTCGCGCCAGGGGCGGATCGCCCGCTCGGACACCGGCGCCGCCCCGTGCCTCATCGACGGGGCGCCGGTCCAGGCCGGTCCCGCCGGTCCAGGCCGGTACCTGGGACGAGGACCGGCTCCGCCCCCTCCCGCCGCCGGCACCTCCGGCCCGTCTGTCGCAGCCCCTCACACGCGAGAGGGACGAGCGCGTGGGACGAACGCCGGAACCGGCCAGGTCGCCGGCGCCCCTGGCCGTCACGGCCGACCGTGACCCCGTCCTGCCATCACCGTGCCGGAGGAGCCCGAGCCGACACGAAAGGCCCTCCAGGAAGCCACCGCCCGGGCCACGGACGAGGTCCCCACCGCGCAGCCGGGAAGCACCCGCCCCCACGCCACCCCGCGGACGGCTCCGGACGACGCCACGACCGCCATCGCCCGAGACACCGGGCTCCGTCACATCCACCAGCACCCGGCGCGCCACCGCACCCAGGTCAGGGAGTGCCTGCGTCAGGTGCCCGCACGGTCCCTCCAGGTGCGTACCACCGAGCTGACCGTCGGGCGGCTCCTCGGCCGCACGGACAGGGCCCGCCCCGGAGTCTCACGACTCCGGGGCGGGCCCTGTCCGGCACGCCTCAGTCCTTCGGCCTCTTGGGCCGCCATACCACCAGCGCGCCGGTCTGCTGCACATCCTGGTACGGCACCAGATCACGCCGGTAGGAGGCGTGCACCTGGGCCTCGCGCTGCTGCATGGCCACGGCCGCGCCGTCGACCGCCGCCGAGAGCTCCGCGACGCGCTGCTGGAGCGCGGCGACCTGGTTCTCCAGCTCGATGATGCGCTTGATGCCCGCGAGGTTGATGCCCTCGTCCTGCGACAACTGCTGGACGGTACGCAGCAGTTCGATGTCACGCGCCGAGTAGCGCCGGCCGCGCCCGGCCGTGCGGTCCGGCGAGACCAGGCCGAGACGGTCGTACTGACGCAGTGTCTGCGGGTGCAGGCCCGAGAGCTGGGCCGCGATCGAGATGACGTAGACCGGTGATTCGTCGGTCAGCTGGTACGGATTGCGTCGACGGCCGTCCATCTCAAGCTCCCTTCGCCGCCTGGAACAGCTCCGCCCGCGGGTCCTCCCCCGCGGTCGACTTCCGATAGGCCTCCAGCGCGTCCTGGGCGTCCGCGCCGAGATCCGTGGGCACGGCCACCTCGACGGTGACCAGGAGGTCGCCCCGGGTGCCGTCCTTGCGTACGGCGCCCTTGCCCCGGGCCCGCATCGTACGTCCGTTGGGCGTGCCGGCCGGGAGTTTCAGGGTGACCGGCGGTCCGCCGAGCGTGGGGACCTTCACCTCGCCGCCGAGCGCCGCCTCCGGGAAGGTGACGGGCACGGTGACGGTGAGGTTGTCGCCCTTGCGGCCGAAGACCGGGTGGGCGTCGACGTGGACGACGACGTACAGGTCGCCGGCCGGGCCGCCGCGCTCGCCCGGACTGCCCTTGCCGCGCAGCCGGATCCGCTGGCCGTCCGAGACGCCCGCGGGGATCCTGACCTGCATCGTGCGGGCCGACTTCGCCCGGCCGCTGCCCTTGCAGACCTCGCAGGGGTCCTGGGCGATGAGGCCCCGGCCCTTGCAGTCCACACAGGGATCGGTCAGGGAGAATCCACCGCCGGTGCCGCGCGACACCTGGCCGGTACCGACACACGTCGGGCAGACCCTCGGGGTGCCGTTCTTGTCTCCGGTACCGGAACACGCCTTGCAGGGAGCCTGGCTGGACATCCGCAGCGGGACCGTGGCCCCGTCGACCGCCTCGGTGAAGCTGAGCGTCACCTCGGACTCGATGTCCTGGCCGCGCCGCGGCTGGACACGTGTGCCCGTACCGCCGCGGTTGAACAGACCGCCGAAGACGTCGCCCAGGCCGCCACCGCCACCACCGAAGCCGCCGGCGCTCTGGCCACCGCCCGGGGCGCCGCCGAAGAGGTCGCCCAGGTCGAAGTTGAAGTTGCCGCCCGCACCGCCGGGACCCGCCCGGAAGCCTCCGTTGCCGAAGAGGGCGCGCGCCTCGTCGTACTCCTTGCGCTTCTTGGGATCCCCGAGGACGTCGTTCGCCTCGGAGATCTCCTTGAAACGCTCCTCGGCCTTGGCGTCGCCCTTGTTGGCGTCCGGGTGGTACTCGCGGGCGAGCTTCCGGTACGCCTTCTTGACCTCGGCGTCGGTGGCGTCCTTGGGGACGCCGAGAACCTTGTAGTAGTCCTTCTCGACGAAGTCCTTCGTGCTCATCGACGTCCCTCCTTCCGGACGATCGGCCGTGCGGCCGGCCCTGTGGCCGGCCGCACGCCCCGTCGGTGTTCACCGCAGTGGTCGGACGGAATGTCAGACCTCTTCGGTGCCACCGCTCTCCTCGTCGTCTGCCTTCTCTTCCTTCGCCGCCGCGGGCGTGGCCCCCGGCTGCGGTTCGGCCACGGCCACCCGCGCGGGGCGGATGGTGCGCTCGCCGATGCGGTACCCGGGCTGCAGGATCGCCACGCAGGTCGTCTCGGTGACGTCCGGCGCGTACGAGTGCATCAGGGCCTCGTGGATCGTCGGGTCGAAGGGCTCGCCCTCCTTGCCGAACTGCTGGAGGCCGATCTTCGCGACGACCGTCTCCACCGATTCGGCCACCGCCTTGAAGCCGCCGACGAGCTCGCCGTGCTCCCGCGCCCGGCCGATGTCGTCGAGCACGGGCAGGAGATCGGTCAGGAGACCCGCCGCGGCGACCTCCTTGACCGCGACCCGGTCGCGCTCGACCCGACGGCGGTAGTTCTGGTACTCGGCCTGGAGCCGCTGGAGGTCGCCCGTGCGCTCGTCGAGCGCGGAGCGGACCTGGTCCAGCTCGGCCGT
>NZ_DATMVN010000718.1:0-2666 GCF_035563135.1 Streptomyces sp. | reverse complement strand
TGCTGTTCAACCCGCGTGCCTACGACCCGGCACACTTCGACCCCGAGACCCGCAGGCTGCTGCGCGCCACCATCGACTGGTTCGAGGACCGGGGCAAGCGCCGGCTCATCGAGGACTACCGGTCCCGGGCCTGGCTGGGGGAGTTCCTCGGGTTCGCCGCGAAGGAAGGCCTGTTCGCCACCTTCCTCACCCCCGCCTCCGCCGCGCAGCGGGAGGACCAGCGCTGGGACACCGCCCGGATCGCCGCGCTCAACGAGGTCTTCGGGTTCTACGGGCTCGACTACTGGTACGCCTGGCAGGTGACCATCCTCGGTCTGGGGCCGGTCTGGCAGAGCGGCAACGCCGCCGCCCGCAGCCGCGCGGCAGACCTCCTCTCCCAGGGAGAGGTGTTCGCCTTCGGCCTGTCGGAGAAGGCGCACGGCGCCGACATCTACTCCACCGACATGCTTCTGGAACCGGACGGGAACGACGGCTTCCGGGCCACCGGTTCCAAGTACTACATAGGCAACGGCAACGCAGCCGGCCTCGTCTCCGTCTTCGGCCGCCGCACCGACATCGAGGGCCCGGACGGTTACGTCTTCTTCGCGGCCGACAGCCGCCACCCCGCCTACCACCTGGTGAAGAACGTCGTCGACTCCTCCAAGTACGTCAGCGAGTTCCGCCTCGACGGCTATCCGGTCGGTCCGGACGACGTCCTGCACACCGGCCGTGCCGCCTTCGACGCCGCCCTCAACACCGTCAACGTGGGCAAGTTCAACCTCTGCACAGCCTCGATCGGCATCTGCGAACACGCGATGTACGAGGCCGTCACCCACGCGCACAACCGCATCCTCTACGGCCGCCCCGTGACCGCCTTCCCGCACGTCCGCCGTGAGCTGGCCGACGCCTACGTCCGGCTCGTCGGCATGAAGCTGTTCAGCGACCGTGCCGTCGACTACTTCCGCTCGGCAGGGCCCGAGGACCGCCGGTACCTGCTGTTCAACCCGATGACGAAGATGAAGGTGACCACGGAGGGCGAGAAGGTCATCGACCTGATGTGGGACGTCATCGCCGCCAAGGGCTTCGAGAAGGACACCTACTTCGCCCAGGCCGCCGCCGAGATCCGGAGCCTGCCCAAGCTGGAGGGCACGGTGCACGTCAACCTCGCCCTCATCCTGAAGTTCATGCGCAACCACCTGCTGGACCCGGCCGGATACGAGCCCGTGACCACACGCCTGGACGCCGCCGACGACACGTTCCTCTTCCAGCAGGGCCCCGCCCGCGGCCTCGGCTCCGTGCGCTTCCACGACTGGAGGCCGGCCTACGACGCGTACGCCGCGGTGCCCAATGTCGCGCGCTTCCGGGAGCAGGCGGACGCGCTCTGCGGCTTCGTGACCGACTGCGCGCCCGACGAGCAGCAGAGCCGCGATCTGGACTTCCTGCTGTCCGTCGGCCAGCTCTTCGCGCTGGTGGTCCACGGGCAGCTGATCCTGGAGCAGGCCCGGCTGACGGACCTGGACGAGGACGTGCTCGACGAGCTGTTCTCCGTACTCGTCCGCGACTTCTCCGCGCACGCCGTCGAGCTGCACGGCAAGGACTCCGCGACCGGGGAGCAGCAGCGCTGGGCCCTCGCCGCGGTACGGCGTCCTGTCGTCGACGGCGCCCGCTCGGCGCGGGTCTGGGACCGCGTCGAGGCACTGTCCGGGGCGTACGAAATGGCTCGGTGATCCCGGTCGGCAACCAGGCCGGATCCGGTCCGCATCGCCCGCGCCCGCCGGGGCATATGGAAGTTCCGGCGGCCGGATCGGGCCGGCTGCCAGGGAGGAGACGACCATGGACACGGTCTGGACAGGTCCTGCACAGCTGGACCGTTCGCTGGACGACGACGTGATCGGATACGGCGTGGAAGCACCGGACGGGAGCGTGGGCACCGTCATCAGGCTCTCGCCCGTACCGGGCTTCGACCATCTGGTGATCGACGCGGGGGTCTGGAAGTTCGGCAGAAGCGTCGTCGTGCCCGCCGGCATGGTGAGCGCCGTCGACGGCCCCGAGCGGGTGATCAGGGTCAGGTGCACCAAGGAACAGATCAAGGACGCCCCGCGCTTCGAGCGTGATCAGGACACCGGCGACCTCTTCTACCTGCGGAAGCTCGGCACGTACTACGAATCGCTGACCGCCGTCCCCGAATGAGGGCGGCGGCGTTGAGGGCGGAGGCCGGCGTCACCGGAGTCCATCGGTGGCGCCGGACCGCTGTCCGGTGCGGGGCCGTGCCTCCAGCCCCCCTCATCGCCCGTACGCCGTCCACAGACCGAGCAGCCCGGTGCCGAAGTGGCACCGGGCTGCTCGGATCCAGGGCGGGCAGCCGGGCGCAGGCTCCTCGTCCCGATGACCGTTCAGGCGGTCTGGAGCCTGTCGTCCTGCTGCCTGGCCGCGGGCCGGCGAAGGGCGGGAGAAACCGTGGCACGCATGCCGAGCATGGTGTCAGCGACGTGGAGGGCCTGCGGGACGGCCTGGGTGCCGGTCATCACGCACAGCGTGTAGGCGGCGTCCTCCACGGCCCGGGCGGTCGCGTCCGTGGAGCGGCGCGCATCCTCGATCCGGGCGTCGGCGTAGCGGGCCAGAGCCACTCTCAGGTCCTGAGGACTGGGTGTCAGCACAGCGGGTTCTCCTCCATGTTCGATCCACGT
>NZ_DATMVN010000717.1:0-13599 GCF_035563135.1 Streptomyces sp. | reverse complement strand
CGGGTCGCGGTGGCCGTCGGGGACGTACAGCGCGATGTAGGCGTCGAGCCGCTCACGGGCGGTGCCGGGCCCGTCGAGCAGGGCCCGGCGTTCGGCTCCGAGCCGTGCCTCGCTCCACTCCAGGGTCTGCAGCAGCAGTTCGTCCTTGGTGCGGAAGTAGTAGAGGAGGTGCCCGCTGCTCATCCGCACCTCGCGGCCGAGGCCCGCCATGGTGAGGCCGTCGAGTCCGCGCTCGGCGACGGTGGCCATGACGGCGGCGAGCACGTCCTCCCTGGGCGGGGCGACGTTGCGGCGGCGCGGGGTACTGGGCACGGTCTCAGATCCTGGGCTGTTGCTGCGTGATGCAGTGGATGCCTCCACCACCGGCAAAGATCGTACGGGCGTCCACGGGTGTCACCGTACGGTCCGGGAACAGGTCGCCGAACACGGCCGCCGCCTCCTCGTCCCTCGGGTCGTCGAAGGCGCAGAGGATCACCCCGTCGTTGCACAGGTAGTGGTTGATGTAGGAGTAGTCGGCCCATGCGCCGTCGGCGTCGCGCAGCACCGAGGGCGCCGGGATCTCCACGACCTCCAGCCGGCGGCCTCCCGCGTCGGTGGCGGCCCGCAGGAGCCGGACCGTCTCACGGGTGATCTCGTGGTCCGGGTGGGAGGGGTCGGGCTGAACGTGGGCGACGACCACACCGGGGCGGGCGAAGGCGGCGACGATGTCGACATGGCCGAGGGTGCCGTACGTGCCGTAGTCGCCGGTCAGGCCGCGCGGCAGCCAGAGCGCCTTCTCGGTACCGAGGCGGGCGTGGATCTCGTCCTCGACGGCCTGCCGGGTCCAGCCGGGGTTGCGCTCCTCGCCCAGCTGGACGGTTTCGGTGAGCAGCACGGTGCCCTCGCCGTCCACGTGGATCGCGCCGCCCTCGTTGACCAGCGGCGAGCTGTGCACGGGCACTCCGGCCAGCTCGGCGACGCCTCGCGCGATGTGCCGGTCGTGCTCCCAGCGGGCCCAGCCCTGGGCGCCCCACCCGTTGAACGTCCAGTCCACCGCGGCGAGTTGCCGGCCGTCCGTGACGAAGGTCGGCCCGATGTCCCGCATCCAGGCGTCGTCGAGGGGACGTACGGCCGTCTCGACGTCCGGGCCGAGCAGCGCCCGGGCGCTGTCCTCCTGACCGGGACCGACGATCACGGTGACCGGTTCGAAGCGGCGCACGGCGCGGGCGACGGCGGCCCATGCGCTGCGGGCCTCATCGAGCTCGGCCGCGGTGGCGAAGGTGGGGTTGGGGCCCGGCCAGGCCATCCAGGTGCGCTCGTGGGGGGCCCATTCGGGCGGCATGCGGAAGGTCATGGCGGGTCCCTAGAGGAAGTAGAGGCGGTTGAGGGAGACGGATTCGGCGGCCGGTGAGCGCAACGGGTCGCCGTCGAGGGTGACGAGGCCGGTGTCGCCGTCGACGCCTACCTGCCCGGTGCGGGAGTTGAGGCGCAGGTCCGCCGGTCCGATGCCGCGCGTGCCCCGGACCGCGACCCTGCGGCGGCGGGTGGGCATGAGATCGGCGCCCAGCTGGGTGGCGGCCTCCGCGACGAAGGCGACGGAGAGATCGGCGGCCGTGGCCCCGTACGCACCGAACTGCGGTCCGAGGACGAGGGGTTCGCAGGTGTCCGTGGCGGCGTTGGGGTCGCCCGTCACTCCGTAGGCGGGGAAGCCGGACTTGAGGACCAGCTGGGGCTTCGCGCCGAAGAACTCGGGGCGCCACAGGACGATGTCGGCGAGCTTCCCCGTCCCGATGGAGCCGACCTCGTGGGAGAGGCCGTGGGCGATGGCGGGATTGACGGTGAGCTTGGCGATGTAGCGCAGCACGCGGGCGTTGTCGTCGCCGGGGCCGTCACCCTCCATCGGGCCGAGTTCGGCCTTCATCTTCGCGGCCATGGCGAACGTGCGGCGTACCGTCTCGCCGGCCCGCCCCATGCCCTGCGCGTCGGACGAGGTGATCCCGATGGCGCCCAGGTCGTGCAGCACGTCCTCGGCGCCCATGGTCCCCGCCCTGATCCGGTCGCGGGCCATGGCGGCGTCGCCGGGGAGGTCGGTCTTGAGGTCGTGGACGGAGACGATCATCCCGTAGTGCTCGGCGACCGCGTCACGGCCGAAGGGGAGCGTCGGGTTGGTGGAGGAGCCGATGACGTTGGGGACCCCGGCCATCTTCAGCACGTTGGGGACGTGGCCGCCGCCGCAGCCCTCGATGTGGAAGGCGTGGATCGTTCGGCCTTCGAGCACGCTCAGGGTGTCCTCGACGGACAGGCACTCGTTGAGTCCGTCGCTGTGCAGGGCGACTTGGACGTCGTGGTCCTCGGCGACCCGCAGGGCGGTGTCCAGGGCGCGGGTGTGGGCGCCCATGTCCTCGTGGACCTTGAAACCGCAGGCGCCGCCCTCGGCGAGGGCCTCCACCAGCGGCGCCTCGTGCGAGGACGAGCCGCGGCCCAGGAAACCGATGTTGACGGGCCAGGTGTCGAAGGCGTTGAAGGCGTGCCGCAGGGCCCACGGAGAGTTGACGCCGACACCCCAGACCGGGCCGAACTCCTGGCCGATGATCGTGGTGACGCCGGAGGCCAGGGACGCCTCCATGATGCGTGGGGAGAGCAGGTGGACATGCGGGTCCACAGCTCCCGCCGTCGCGATGAGCCCCTCCCCGGAGACGATGGTCGTGCCCGTGCCGACGACCACGTCGACACCGTCGAGGGTGTCCGGATTCCCGGCCCGGCCGATCGCGGCGATACGGCCCTCACGGATGCCGATCGACACCTTCCTGATGCCCAGGACGGCATCGATGACCAGCACGTTGCTGATGACGACGTCACAGGTGTCCCGGACCGCGGCGGCCTTGAGGTGCAGGCCGTCACGGGCCGTCTTGCCGAAGCCGGCGAGGAACTCGTCCCCCTGCTTCTGGGCGTCGGACTCCACACGGACGGTCAGCCCGGAGTCGCCGAGCCTGACCCGGTCCCCGGCGCGCGGCCCGTGCACGGAGGCGTACTCGTACGGATTCATCGGCTCTCCTCCCCCGCTTCCGCTCCTGCTCCTGCTCCTGCTCCTGCTCCTGCTCCTGCTCCTGCTCCGAGGTAGCCGCAGGCCGCTGCCCTGCGCAGCGCCTCCTCCTTGGCGCCCGGCGCGTCCAGGGGTCCGTCGACGAGCCCGGCGAAGCCGATCGCGATCCGGTCGCCACCGATCGGGACGAGAGCCGCCTCGGCCGTCCCGCCCGGCCCGAAGCGGACGGAGGACCCGGCGGGCACGTTCAGCCGCATCCCGTACGCCGCCGCGCGGTCGAAGTCGAGCCGGGGATTGGCCTCGAAGAAGTGGAAGTGCGAGGTCACACTCACCGGAACGGTCGCGGTGTTGCGGACGGTGAGGCGTACGGACGGCTCAGGTCCGGCCGTCACGGGTCCGGGGAGGAGCGCACCGGGGGCGTCGTCACCGAGCGAGCCGCCGGCCAGAGGACTGCTGACCACGGCGAGCCGCGAGCCGTCGTCGAACACGGCCTCCACCTGGACCTCGGTGACCACGTCCGCCACTCCCGGCAGCACGTCGTCCGGCCCCAGCACGGCACGGGCGGCCTCGATCGCCTCGGCGAGTCTGCGCCCGTCCCTGGCGGCCTCGCAGACGGTGTCCGCGATCAGAGCCGTCGCCTCGGGGACATTGAGCCGCAGGCCACGGGCCCGGCGGGCCCTGGCCAGTTCGGCCGCGCCGAAGAGCAGCAGCCGGTCGCGTTCGGTCGGGGTCAGTCGCACGTAAACGGCACCTCCTGGTTGGAGCAGCACTCTAACCAGGTTTTGAGCGGCGTTCAAAACTCGTTCCGCGAAACGGCGAAGGCCGCACCCCCGGCGGTGAGGGGTGCGGCCTTCGTGGGTGCGGCCGTCGGTCAGCCGAGCTCGTGCATCCAGCCGTGGGTGTCCTCGGCGATGCCCCGCTGGATGTCCAGCAGGCGCTCACGCAGCTTGAGGGTGACCTCGCCGGGCGTGCCGTCACCCTGGGTCCACTCGCCGTCCGCGGACTTCACGGTGCCGACCGGGGTGATGACGGCGGCGGTGCCGCAGGCGAAGACCTCGGTGAGGGTGCCGTTCTCGGTGTCGGTGCGCCACTGGTCGATGGAGACGCGGCCCTCCTCGGAGGCGTAACCGAGGTCGCGGGCGACGGTGAGCAGGGAGTCGCGCGTGATTCCTGCGAGCAGCGAGCCGGTGAGGGTGGGGGTGACGATCCGCTTGCCGCCGTCCTCCTGCCCGTACACGAAGTAGAGGTTCATGCCGCCCAGCTCCTCGACCCACCTGTGCTCGACGGCGTCGAGGTAGGCGACCTGGTCGCAGCCCTGCGCCGCGGCCTCGGCCTGGGCGAGCAGGGAAGCGGCGTAGTTGCCTCCGGTCTTGGCGTCGCCCATGCCGCCGGGAACGGCGCGCACCCGGTCCTGGGAGAGCCAGATCGAGACCGGCTTCACACCACCGGGGAAGTAGGCGCCGGCGGGCGAGGCGATGACGATGAAGAGGTACTCGTCAGCCGGCCGGACGCCGAGGCCGACCTCGGCGGCGATCATGAAGGGCCGCAGGTAGAGGGACTCCTCACCGCCGTGCTCCGGGACCCAGGCCTGGTCCTGCCGGACCAGGGCGTCACAGGCCGCGATGAAGGTCTCGGCCGGCAGCTCCGGCATCGCCAGCCGCGCGGCGGACCGCTGGAAGCGCGCGGCGTTGGCCTCGGGGCGGAAGGTGGCGACCGTGCCGTCGGGCTGCCGGTAGGCCTTGAGGCCTTCGAAGATCTCCTGCGCGTAGTGCAGCGTCATGTTGGCCGGGTCCATCGACAGCGGCCCGTACGGCACGAGCTGGGCGTCGTGCCAGCCGCGCCCCTCGGTCCAGCGGATCGTCACCATGTGATCGGTGAAGTAACGGCCGAAGCCGGGGTTGGCCAGGATCGCCTCGCGCTCCGCGTCGGACAGCGGGCTGGAGGAGGGCTTGAGCTCGATCGTGGGCGTCGTCATGAGTGCGTGTCCTTCACCGGTCTTGTGTGTGATGGACCGCGCCCACGCCCGCTTCCGCCCCAGCAGCTGCCGGGCAGGTTGTAGGACGTCCGAGCACCACCGCGAGCCGCGGTCCCGCGTTCGATTATCTCCCGGGGGTGGCTCTGCACGAAATGACGTGATTGCGGTGACGTTCACAGTGACGCGAAGGCGACGCGAAAACGCGGTCCAGGGGTCGATGGTGGCACCCGGGGACCGCAAGGTGAAGCCGCCGGGTGCGGTTGCGGCCCGGCGGCTTCGAAGTGGAGACGTCGGGTCAGCTCGCTACGCGTACCGCGAGCGCGTCACCGATCTCGTCGGTGGTGCGTGCGGTCTTCCCGTCACGCTCCGCGAGATCGGCGGAGACGGCCTCCTCGATGCGCACGGCCTCGGCCTCGTAACCGAGGTGGCGCAGCAGGAGGGCGACGGAGAGGATCGTGGCGGTCGGGTCGGCCTTGCCCTGGCCCGCGATGTCGGGCGCGGTGCCGTGCACCGGCTCGAACATGGACGGGAAGGCGCCCGTCGGGTTGATGTTGCCGGAAGCGGCCAGGCCGATGCCGCCGCTCACGGCTGCGGCGAGGTCGGTGAGGATGTCACCGAAGAGGTTGTCGGTGACGATGACGTCGAAGCGCTCCGGCTGGGTGACGAAGAAGATCGTCGCGGCGTCGACGTGCAGGTAGTCGGTGCTGACCTCGGGGAAATCGGCCGCGACCTCGTCGAAGGTGTTCTTCCACAGGTGGCCGGCGTGCACGAGGACGTTGTTCTTGTGGACCAGCGTCAGCTTCTTGCGCGGACGGGCGGCGGCGCGCGCGAAGGCGTCACGCACGACGCGCTCGACACCGTAGGCGGTGTTGACGCTGACCTCGGTGGCGACCTCGTGCTCGGTGCCCGTGCGCAGGGAGCCGCCGTTGCCCGTGTACGGGCCCTCGGTGCCCTCGCGGACGACGACGAAGTCGATCTCGGGGCGCCCGGCCAGCGGGGTCGCCGTGTTCGGGAAGAGCTTCGACGGCCTCAGGTTGATGAAGTGGTCGAAGGCGAAGCGCAGCTTCAGCAGCAGTCCGCGCTCCAGCACGCCCGACGGCACGGACGGGTCGCCGATGGCGCCGAGCAGGATGGCGTCGTGGCCCTTGAGGGCCTCCAGCTCCGCGTCGGGGAGGGTCTCACCGGTGCGGTGCCATCGCTGGGCGCCGAGGTCGTACTCCTTGGTCTCCAGCTTCACATCCTGCGGGAGAACAGCGTTGAGAACCTTGAGGCCCTGGGTGACGACCTCCTGGCCGATACCGTCGCCGGGGATCACTGCGAGATCGATGCTGCGAGACATGCGGGCACCCTAGCCCTCCGTCCCACCCCATGACACTCGACGTCCACGATCCGGACATCCCGCGCCCGGGCGGGTCCCCGGGCGGGATCGGTGCCGCAGGGTGGGCACGGGCCCTCAGTGGCCGGTGGACCCGCCGTTGTCCCTGCGGTCGAGGGCCCGCTGCAGGGCTGCGGCGGCGTTCTTGCGCTCCGACTCGGCGGTGCGGGAGGTGTGGCGGACGCGGCGGACAGTGGTCTCGGCCATGAGGGATCGACTCCTTGAGATCGCGTGGATTTCGGGATCGGGACTTCGCGCAGCGGATGTCGAGATCGGGATTTCGAGGCGCCTGGAGGGGCGGGGAGCGGCCGCAGGGGTTGCCTGCTCGGGGCACGCTCGCACACGCCGGTCGCTGGATCAGCGATTCGTTCGGCTCCTACAACGCTAGGACAGCCCGGGCCATCTGTCTCTACAGATACTCGGACTTCCTACTATCTGAGACGGCCGCACGACCGAGGGGTGCCCTCGGCCGGCGATCCGGCCCCCGGAGGGCCGGGGCGGGCTTCAGAGATCCACGGTGAGCTGCGCCTCCATGTGCGCGCGCAGGACGCCCGCCATGTCCGTGGTGCAGTCGCTGAGCAGCCACTGCACCTGGAGCCCGTCCATCAGGGCGATCAGCTGGCGGCCGGCGTCGTCGGGGGCGATGCCCGGCCGCAGCGCGCCCGCCCGGCGCGCCTCCTCGTAGGCGAGCTGCGCGCCGGCGACCGAGTTCTCGTAGCGGCGTACGAAATACCCGTGGGCCGGGTGGTCGGCGGCCGTCGCCTCGGTGGAGACCACCGAGAACAGCTCGACGATCCCGCGCCGCGCGGAGTTCAGCTCGGCCAGCTCGGCGAACCGCCGCAGCCGTTCGACGCCCTCGGTGCCACCGAGCGAGAGCCACTCGTCGTCCACGTCGTCGCGGTGCTCCAGCACGGCGAGCAGCAGCGCCTCCTTGGTCGGGAAGTGGTGCAGCAGACCGGTGTGCGAGATACCGCTGCGGGTCGCGATCACCCGGAGCGAGGCGCCCCGGTAGCCTGCCTCGCCGAACAGGGCCATGGCCTGGTCCAGGATCTCGCGCCGCTTCGCACGGCCCTTCGCGTAACCGCGCCGCGCTTCGGCCGTCACTCGCCACTCCCCAGGTCCGCCGGCCTCGGCCGGGCCGGCACTTCGGTGCACCGGTTTCCATTCAACCGTCCGGAGGATTCGGCCCCCGGAGATCCGACCGCCGGACATACTTACCAGGTGGTCGGTATTGACTCTATGGTGAAAGCGAACCGTGTCGCGAAAGGACCCTCCGTGTCCCCCTCCCTGCCCTATCTCGACCCCTCGCTCCCCGTCGCCGAGCGGGTCGGCGATCTCCTCGGCCGCATGACCCTGGCCGAGAAGACCGGCCAGATGCTCCAGCTGAACGCCAAGGACGGGGTGCGCCACCTCATCGAGGACCTGCACGCCGGTTCGATCCTGCACGCCTCGCCCGAGCGCGTCCTCGAAGCGGCGGAGCTGACCGGGCGGACCCGGCTGCGCATCCCTCTGCTGGTCGCGGAGGACTGCATCCACGGCCACTCCTTCTGGGAGGGGGCCACGATCTATCCCACCCAGCTCGGTCTGGCCGCCACCTGGGACCCGGAGCTCGTGGAGCGCGTCGCCAGGGCCACCGCCGTCGAGGTCGCGGCGACGGGTGTCCACTGGACCTTCTCGCCGGTGCTCTGCATCACCCGGGACCTGCGCTGGGGCCGGGTCAGCGAGACCTTCGGCGAGGATCCCTTCCTGATCGGCGAGCTGGCCTCGGCGATGGTCCGCGGCTACCAGGGCGAGGGGCTGGACGACCCGACAGCGGTCCTCGCGTGCGCCAAGCATTTCGCGGGCTACTCCGAGACACAGGGCGGCCGTGACGCGAGCGAGGCCGACATCTCCCGGCGCAAGCTGCGCTCCTGGTTCCTCCCCCCGTTCGAGCGGGTCGCCCGCGAGGGCTGCCGTACGTTCATGCTCGGCTACCAGTCCATGGACGGCGTGCCGATCACGGTCAACGACTGGCTGCTGGGCGAGGTGCTGCGCGGCGAGTGGGGCTACACGGGCACGCTGGTCACCGACTGGGACAACGTCGGCCGCATGGTGTGGGAGCAGAAGATCCACGCCGACCACACCCAGGCGGCGGCAGCCGCGGTCCGGGCGGGCAACGACATGGTGATGACCACCCCGCAGTTCTTCGAGGGCGCGCAGAGCGCGGTCGCCGAAGGCACGCTGGACGAGGCGGAGATCGACGCGGCGGTACGGCGCATCCTGACCCTGAAGTTCGAGCTCGGCCTGTTCGAGGACCCCCGCCACCCCGATG
The DNA here is from genome assembly GCF_035563135.1 of Streptomyces sp. Taxonomy (GTDB): domain Bacteria; phylum Actinomycetota; class Actinomycetes; order Streptomycetales; family Streptomycetaceae; genus Streptomyces. The sequence continues at coordinate 4,916 of NZ_DATMVN010000717.1, read as the reverse complement.
CCGCCCGGCAGGCCGCGGTCATCGGCAGCGCCGGGCACACCGAGCTGAATCTGGAGGCCGCCCGCCGTTCCCTGGTACTGCTCACCAACGACGGCACCCTGCCGCTGGCCGGCGGCCTGGTGCCGGGGCCGGACGGGCGCGCCCTCGCCGAGGCCGGTTCGGCTCCCCGCCGGGTCGCCGTCGTCGGCCCCAACGCGGATGACGCCCAGACCCAGCTGGGCGACTGGGCGGGCTCCTCCGGCCAGGCGGACTGGCTGCCCGACGGCCACCCGCGCCCCATGATCCGTACCGTGCTCGACGGCTTCCGCGAGCACGTCCCGGACGGCTGGGACGTCACGTACGCCCGGGGAGCCGAGATCCTCTCCGTGGGCCCCGACCCGGAGGGCGCGTTCTTCCCGGACGGGCAGCCCCGGCCTGAGGTCGTCGTGCCGGCCGAGCCCTCCGGCGACCTGATCGGTGAGGCCGTCGCGGCCGCCGAGGCCGCCGACTACGTCGTCGCCGTCGTGGGCGACCGTATCGAGCTGGTCGGCGAGGGCCGTTCGACGGCGACCCTGGAACTCGTGGGGGACCAGGTCGCGTTGCTCGACGCGCTCGCCGCGACCGGCAAGCCGCTCGTCGTCGTGGTCATCAGTTCCAAGCCCCTGGTGCTGCCGCCGTCCGCCCACGGCGCGGCCGCGGTCCTGCACGCCTTCAACCCGGGCATGCAGGGCGGCCGGGCGGTGGCCGAGGTCCTGCTGGGCCTCGTCGAGCCGTCGGGCCGGCTGCCCGTCTCCTTCGCCCGGCACGCGGGCCAGCAGCCGACGTACTACAACCAGATCCGCGGCCAGCACGGCTCCCGGTACGCCGACCTCACCCAGCGTCCCGCCTTCGTGTTCGGTGAGGGCCTGAGCTACACGACCGTCGCGTACTCCGGCCTGGAGGTCCTCACGGCGAACGTCGGGGAGAGCGACACGCTGCGGGCCCGCGTCACCGTCCGCAACACCGGCGCCCGGCCGGCCCTGGAGACGGTGCAGGTGTACGTCAGCGACACGGTGACGTCCGTGACCTGGGCCGAGAAGGAACTCAAGGCCTACCGGCAGGTGGCGCTCGCCCCGGGTGAGGCGCGCGAGGTACTGCTGGAGCTCCCGGTCTCCGAGTGCACGCTCGTGGACGCGGCCGGCCGGCGTGTCGTCGAGCCCGGTGCCTTCGAGCTGCTCGTCGGGCCGTCCTCCCGCGACGACACCCTCCTGCGGGCCGGCTTCACCGTGAAGGGCTGAGGCAGCCCGGGGCCGAGGCCCGGGAACGGAAACCGCCTCCCGGCCGGCGGGGGGAGCCGGGCGGGAGGCGGAGTGCGGGGCGGGGCGCCCGGACCGGGCGCCCCTCGACGGCCGTCAGCCCTGGTGGGGGTAGGTGTACTCGGTCGGCGGGACCAGCGTCTCCTTGATGGCGCGGGTCAGCGTCCAGCGCTGCAGGTTCTGCGGGGCGCCCGCCTTGTCGTTGGTCCCCGAAGCGCGGCCGCCGCCGAAGGGCTGCTGGCCGACGACGGCGCCGGTCGACTTGTCGTTGATGTAGAAGTTGCCCGCCGCGTAGCGGAGCTTGTCCATCGTGTACGCCGCGGCCGCGCGGTCGTTGGAGATGACCGCACCGGTCAGCGCGTAGTCGGAGACCGACTCCATCTGCTCCAGCATGGCGTCGTACTTCTCGTCCTCGTAGACGTGGACGGCGAGGATCGGGCCGAAGTACTCGGTGGTGAAGACCTCGTTGGCCGGGTCGTCGCAGACGATGACGGTCGGGCGGACGAAGTAGCCGACGGAGTCGTCGTACGTGCCGCCCGCGACGATCGTGCAGGTCGGGTCGGCGGCGGCGCGGTCGATCGCGGCCTTGTTCTTCGCGAAGGAACGCTCGTCGATGACGGCGCCCATGAAGTGCGACAGGTCGGTGACGTCACCCATCGTGATGCCGTCGACCTCGGCCGCGAACTCCTCCTTGAACCCGGAGTTCCAGAGGGAGGCGGGAATGTAGGCGCGGGAGGACGCCGAGCACTTCTGGCCCTGGTACTCGAAGGAACCGCGGGTCAGCGCGGTCTTCAGGACGGCGCGGTCGGCGCTCGGGTGCGCGACCACGAAGTCCTTGCCACCGGTCTCGCCCACGAGCCGCGGGTAGGTGCGGTAGTTGGCGATGTTGTTGCCGACCGTCCTCCACAGGTGCTGGAAGGTGGGGGTCGAGCCGGTGAAGTGGATGCCGGCCAGGTCGCGGTGGTTCAGGGCCACCTCGGAGACCGCGATGCCGTCGCCGGTGACCAGGTTGATGACGCCCTTGGGCAGACCGGCCTCCTCCAGGAGCTGCATCAGCAGCACGGCGGCGTGGGTCTGCGTCGGGGACGGCTTCCACACGACGACGTTGCCCATGAGGGCGGGGGCGGTCGGCAGGTTCCCCGCGATGGCGGTGAAGTTGAACGGCGTGATCGCGTAGACGAAGCCCTCCAGCGGGCGGTGGTCCATGCGGTTCCACACGCCGGTGGAGTTGGCCGGGGGCTGCTCGGCGAGGATCTGGCGCGCGTAGTGCACGTTGAAGCGCCAGAAGTCGACGAGCTCGCAGGGGGTGTCGATCTCGGCCTGCTGGGCGGTCTTGCCCTGGCCGAGCATCGTGGAGGCGGCCATCGTCTCGCGCCAGGGGCCGGACAGCAGCTCGGCCGCGCGCAGGATGATCGCGGCGCGGTCGTCGAAGGACATCGCGCGCCAGGCCGGGGCGGCGGCGAGGGCGGCGTCGATCGCGTCCTGCGCGTCCTGCTCGGTGGCGCCGGCGAAGGTGCCGATGACGGCCTTGTGGTTGTGCGGCTGCACGACGTCGACGCGGGCGCCGCCGCCCATCCGCTTCTCTCCGCCGATGGTCATCGGCAGGTCGATCGGGTTCTCGCCGAGCTCCTTGAGCTTCGCCTCCAGACGGGCGCGCTCCGGGGTGCCGGGGGCGTAGGTGTGGACCGGCTCGTTGACCGGCGCGGGGACCTGGGTGACAGCGTCCATGAGTGCCTTGTCTCCTTGGTTGAGGTGGGGTGGTCGGCCGGGCAGGTCAGCCCTGGTTCAGCCCGTGGTGCAGCCCTTTTGTCCAGCTCTTCTCGTTCAGCCCTTGGTGAGGACGGACCGGCCGAAGAACAGCAGGTTGGCCGGCTTCTCCGCGAGGCGGCGCATGAAGTATCCGTACCAGTCGGTCCCGTACGCCGTGTAGACGCGCATCCGGTGGCCCTCGGCCGCGAGCCGGACGTGTTCCTCACTGCGGATGCCGTACAGCATCTGGAACTCGTACTCATCCAGTTTGCGCCCGGCCTGGCGTGCGAGCTCCTGGCCGATGGCGATGAGACGGGGATCGTGAGAGCCGATCATCGGGTAGCCCTCGCCCTGCATCAGCGTCTTCAGGATGCGGACGTACGCCTTGTCGATCTCCGGCTTGTTCTGGTACGCGACGGAGGCGGGCTCCTTGTAGGCACCCTTCACCAGGCGCACCCGGCTGCCCGCGGCGGCCAGGCGGCGGGCGTCGGCCTCGATGCGGAAGAGGTAGGACTGGATCACGCAGCCGGTCTGCGGGAAGTCCTTCCGCAGCTCCTCATGGATGGCGAACATCGAGTCGAGGGTGGTGTGGTCCTCGGCGTCCAGCGTGACCGTGGTGCCGATCGCGGCGGCGGCCTCGACGACGGGGCGGACGTTCGCGAGGGCCAGCTCGTGGCCGCCCGGGAATTCGGGGGCGGACCCGGAGGGCCCTCCGTCGGGGGCGGTGGTGGACGACGGGAGGGACTGGCCGAACATCGACAGCTTGACGGACATCTCGGCACGCTCGCCGAGGCCGAGCTCCTCGAGGCGGCCGATCAGCTCCAGGTAGGCGTCGCGCGCGGCGGCGGCCTGCTCGGGGGTGGTGATGTCCTCACCCACGACGTCCAGGGTGACCTCGAGGCCCTTGGCGGCCGCGTCCTGGATGACGGGGACGACCTGGTCGACGCTCTCACCGGCGATGAAGCGGTCGACGACCTGCTTGGTGCCGGGCGCGGCCGAGACGAAACGACGCATCTTGTCGCTGCGTGACGCGGCGAGAATCACGGGACCCAGCACGGGGCACCTCCACGGAGTACGAACGAGGCCGGACCGGTACACGTGTGAACGCACCCGGACGGCACGGAGAACCACTGTGAAATCTAGGGATCCCGGTACACACGTGCCATCGACAGCTGTCACGCATCCGTGTACTGGATCTCAGACATCTGTCTGAAAGGGTGCGAGAATGACGGGGTGAAGGCCGATTACCAGGAGCTGGTCGACGAGATCTCCGCGCTGCTCGGCGCCCCCGCCACTCTGGAGAACCGGGACTTCGGCCTGGTCGCCTTCGGGGCCCACGACAGCGACGACGACACGGCCATGGACCCCGTCCGTACGCGCTCGATCCTCACCCGGCGCTCCACCCCCGCGGTCCGCGCCTGGTTCGAGGGCTTCGGCATCACCCGCGCGACGGGCCCGGTCCGCATCCCCGCCGCCCCGGAGGCCGGGGTCCACCGGGGCCGCATCTGCCTTCCGGTACGCCATCGGGGTGTCGTCCTGGGCTACGTATGGCTGCTGGACGCTGATCCGGGGCCTGCCGACGCGCAGCTGACGGCGGCCATGGACGTCGCGGCCCGGATCGGCGTCCTGCTCTTCGAGGAGGAGCGGGCCGGCACGGACCTGTCCCGGGAGTTCGCAGCGGTGCTCGCCGCCGGGCGCGGCTGGCAGCGCGACATGGCGCTCGCCGCGCTGCACGAGGCCCTCGGCGCCGACGCGGACGGGCTGCACACGGTGGTGTGCGTGACACCGTGGCCGGGCGAGACCCCGTCCGTGCGTACGGTGCCGTCGGCGGCGGCCCTCGCCACCGTGCCCGGGGCCGGCGCCCAGGCCCTGGCCGCCCTGGTCCGGCTGCGC
>NZ_DATMVN010000716.1:0-20779 GCF_035563135.1 Streptomyces sp. | reverse complement strand
CGCGCCGGTCGTCCCCAGCGGCCGTGTGAGCGCGCACGGGACCGTGAAGCCGAGCAGGAGCGCCAGCGCGTCGGCGACGACCGGCGCGACCGCGTCGGCGACGGCCGGGAGCAGCCCTTCCGCCAAGTCCTCGCCGACCGCGAAGAGGCCGAAGAGCGGCGGCGGCGTGCCCGTGCACGCCACCATCAGTTCGTACAACTGGGAATCGCCCTGCGGGCAGTACTACTTGTTCGACCAGGAGCCCGACGACCTGCCGCCGGCGCCCCCGCCCCAGGACACCCGCAGCTGGGCGCGGGTCCTCGACGGTGTGGACGGGGGCGACATGAAGCTCGAACTCACGCTCCAGGGGACGTCCGGTGAGGCCGTCGTGCTGAACGGGCTGCACGTACGGGTGCTGGGGCGCAACGCCCCGCTCGCCTGGGGCGCGTACTCGATGGGGAACGGCTGCGGGGGAGGCATCACGCCGCAGACCTTCGACATCGACCTGGACGACAGCCGGCCGCGTGCGAAGCCCGTCGCCGGGGAGGACGCCGGCAAGGCCGTCCCCGCGAAGGACTTCCCGTACCGGGTGAGCTCCACCGACGTCGAGGTGTTCAACCTGGACGCGCACGTGGAGGGGCACGACGTGACCTGGTACCTGGAGCTGGAGTGGACCAGCGGCGGCAGGAGCGGGATGCTGCGCATCGATGACGGGGGCAAGCCGTTCCGTACGAGCAGCCTCACGGCCCGGCCGACGTACTACTACCGCTCGGACACGGCGCAGTGGGTCCCGGAGGAGTGGTGACGGCTGGGGCAGGAGCGGCCCGGGGCCCGGCCCCGGGCTCAGCGGCGCAGGGCGGTCTCCTGCTGCATGCGTGACAGCTTCTCGGGGTTGCGCACGGCGTAGAGCCCGGTGATGAGGCCGTCGTCGATGCGTACCGCCATGACGGTTTCGAGCTCGCCGTCGAGGCTGAGGACCAGCGCCGGGCAGGCGTTGACGTGCGCCGTCCGCAGTGACAGCGCGGTGACCTTGCCCAGCCCGCCGATCAGCAGCCGGGCCACCTTGTCCGCCCCCACGATCGGCCTGAGGATCGCCTGCTTGACTCCGCCTCCGTCACCCAGGAGGACGGCGTCCGGGGCGAGGATGTCGAGCAGACCCTGTAGATCACCCGTTTCGACCGCCCTGCGGAAGGCGTCGAGCGCTTCTCCGGCCTCGGTCGGAGACACGGTGCCGCGCGGCCGGCGCGCCGCGACGTGGGCCCGCGCCCGGTGAGCGATCTGGCGTACCGCGGCCGGGCTCTTGCCGACGGCGTCGGCGATCTCGTCGTAGTCGAAGGCGAACACCTCGCGGAGCACGAACACCGCCCGTTCGGTCGGGGCGAGCGTTTCGAGGACGAGGAGCATCGCCATCGAGACGCTGTCGGCCAGCTCGACGTCCTCGGCCACATCGGGTGCGGTCAGCAAGGGCTCGGGCAGCCAGGTGCCGACGTACGACTCCTTACGGCGGCCGAGCGCACGCAGCCGGGTCAGCGCCTGGCGCGTGGTGATCCGGACCAGATACGCACGCCGGTCCCGTACCGTCCCGAGATCGACGCCCGCCCACCGCAGCCAGGCCTCCTGCAGGACGTCCTCCGCGTCGGCGGCCGAGCCGAGCATCTCGTAGGCGACGGTGAACAGCAGGTTGCGGTGGGTGACGAACGCCTCGGTGGCGGGGTCCGGGCGGCCGTCGCCGGTGAGCTGCCCGGCTCCGTCCTCGGTGGGTGTGCGCTCGCTCTTCACGGGCTGCTCCTGCCTGTTCGCTGTCGAAGGTGCCACGCGCACAAGACGCCGGTCACCGCCGCTCTGTGACACCCGTGAGCGGTGGCGCACGTCACACGGGCCACCTGTCACGGGGAGCGGGCGGCCGGCATCTCGTGTTCGTCCAGTGCAACAGCAACACCACGAGTGAGGACGAATCATGGACGCACGGTTCAATCTGTTCGAGAACGAGATCGCCGGCCGGTTCGCCAAGCGCTTCGCCGGCCTGGCGCATCTGTTCCAGGAGTCCCCGCTGCCGAAGTCCACCCAGGAGCTGGTGTCGCTGCGCGCCAGCCAGATCAACGGCTGCGGTCACTGCGTCGACATGCACGTCAAGGAGGCGGCGGCCGCCGGTGAGACCGCGGTCCGGCTCCACCTGGTCGCCACCTGGCGCGAGTCCACCGTGTTCACCGAGGCGGAGCGGGCCGCGCTGGCGCTCACCGAGGAGGGCACCCGGCTCGCCGACGCCCACGAGGGCGTGTCCGACGAGACCTGGGCACAGGCACGCAAGCACTACGACGACGACCAGCTCGCCACGCTGATCTGCCTGGTCTCGGTGATCAACGCGGCCAACCGGCTCGCCGTGATCACACACCAGCGGGGAGGCTCCTACGAGCCCGGTATGTTCGCCGCCTCGTTCGACTGACCGGCGCGTCGGCTGACCGGCACACGGCCGGCGCCCGGCCGGTATACGGAAGAACCGCCCGTACGGGACTCACGTCCCGCGCGGGCGGTTCTTCCGTGGTGCACACTCCGGAGCCGTGCCGGCTGCCGAGGAGCCAGGTCTCAGAGGCGCTCGGGCGTCCTGATGCCGAGCAGCTTCATGCCCTGGTGCAGGGTGCGGGCGGTGAGCTCGACGAGGAAGAGCCTGTTCTCGACGACCTCTGCCGGATTCTCGTCGCTCAGCACCTGGCACTGGTCGTAGAACGTGGTGAGGTGCGAAGCCAGCTGGTACAGATACGCGGCCAGCTTGTGCGGCTCGTACCCCTCGGCGACCTCGGCCAGGACCTCACCGAACTGGTCCAGGTGCAGGCCCAGCGCGCGCTCGGCAGGGACCAGCTCCAGCTCCGGGTGCGCGACGGGCTTCGCGTCGCCCGCCTTGCGCAGGATGGAGCGGATCCGGGCGTAGGCGTACTGGAGGTAGACCGACGTGTCGCCGTTCAGCGACACCATCTGGTCCAGGTCGAACTTGTAGTCCCGTACGGCGGACGTCGACAGGTCGGCGTACTTCACGGCACCGACACCGACGTACCGGCCGTTCTCGATGATCTCGTCCTCGGTCAGGCCCACCTTCTCGGCCTTCTCCCGGACCACGGCGGTGGCCCGCTCGACCGCCTCGTCGAGGAGGTCCTCCAGCCGGACGGTGGTGCCCTCACGGGTCTTGAACGGCTTGCCGTCCTTGCCGAGGACCGTGCCGAAGGCGAGCTGGTGCGCCTTGACGTCCTCGTTCAGCCAGCCGGCGCGGCGGGCCGTCTCGAAGACCATCTTGAAGTGCAGGGACTGCCGGGCGTCCACGACGTAGACCAGGGTGTCGGCCTTGAGGCTCCGGACCCGGTCGCGGATCGCGGAGAGGTCGGTGGCCGCGTAGCCGTAACCGCCGTTGGTCTTCTTGACGATCAGCGGGACCGGGTTGCCGTCCGGGCCCTTCACGTCGTCGAAGAACACGCACAGCGCACCCTCGGAACGGACGGCGACGCCCGTCTCCTCCAGGATCCGGCAGGTCTCCTCGAGCATGTCGTTGTATCCGGACTCGCCGACGATGTCGGGGTCGTGGATCTCCATGTCGAGCTTGTCGAAGACGGAGTAGAAGTAGATCTTCGACTCGTCGACGAAGCGCTGCCAGTGCGCCAGCGTCTCCGGGTCGCCGGCCTGGAGGGCCACCACCCGGTCGCGGGCGCGCGCCTTGAACTCCTCGTCGGAGTCGAAGAGGACCCGCGACGCCTTGTAGACGCGGTTCAGCGACGACATCGCCGCCTCGCCGTCCGACTTGTCGCCCTCGTGCTTCAGCTCGTCCGGGTGCTCGAAGAGGTACTGGATGAGCATGCCGAACTGGGTGCCCCAGTCGCCGATGTGGTGGCGCCGGACGACGTTCTCGCCGGTGAATTCGAGGATCTGGACCATCGCGTCACCGATGACCGCCGACCGCAGGTGGCCGACGTGCATCTCCTTGGCCACGTTCGGCTGGGCGTAGTCGATCACGGTCGTGCCGGGGGCGGTCCTCAGCGGGACGCCGAGCCGGTCACCGTCGGCCGCCCGCTCGGCGAGCGTGCCGATGATCGCCCGGTCGGTGAGCGTGACGTTCAGGAAGCCGGGACCGGACACCTCGATGTCCTTGATCAGCTCACCCGCCGGAAGGGCCGCCGTGACCTGGGAGGCCAGCTCGCGCGGGTTGCCCTTGAGCTTCTTGGCGAGCGCGAGGATCCCGTTGGCCTGGAAGTCGGCCCGGTCGCTTCGGCGCAGCAGCGGGTCCGCGGCGCCGGCCTCCGGCAGTGCTGCCGTCAGGGCGTCCGCCAGCTGCTGCTGGAGCGTGGAAGCGAGGGAAGGGACCGAAGCCATGAGCCGGCTGCCGTTTCCGTAGGGGACAGAGGATCACTCCAGTATCCCACGGGGTGCAAAGCCGTTTTCGCGCTGCGGGTGGTACCTGGGAGAATGGGGGTGCCCCCCGTGGGCGTCCCCTACGAGTCCTACACGAGAGAAGGACGTGCCGACCGTGGCTTCGAGTCAGAGCAGCACCGAGACCGACTGGGTCTCCCGCTTCGCGGACGATGTCATCGCCGAATCGGAGCGACGTGCGCCTGGCAAACCGGTCGTCGTCGCGTCCGGCCTCTCCCCGTCGGGCCCGATCCACCTGGGCAACCTCCGCGAGGTCATGACCCCGCACCTGGTCGCCGACGAGATCCGCCGCCGCGGCTACACCGTGCGCCACCTGATCTCCTGGGACGACTACGACCGCTACCGCAAGGTGCCGAACGGCGTCGAGGGCATCGACGACTCCTGGCAGGCGCACATCGGCAAGCCCCTGACCTCGGTGCCCGCCCCCGCCGGGTCGGCGTACCCGAACTGGGCCGAGCACTTCAAGGCCGCGATGACCCGGGCGCTGGACGAACTCGGCGTCGAGTACGACGGCATCAGCCAGACCGAGCAGTACCTGGCGGGCACCTACCGCGAGCAGATCCTGCACGCGATGAGGCACCGGGCCGACATCGACGCCGTCCTGGACCGCTACCGCACCAAGAAGGACGGTGCGGCGGGCGCCAAGGGCGGGAAGAAGCCGCAGCAGAAGAAGGCCGACGAGGCCGAGCTGGAGGCCGCCGAGGGCTCCGGCGCGGCGGACGAGGACGACGGCAGCTCCGGCTCCGCCGGCTACTTCCCGTACAAGCCCTACTGCGGCAACTGCGAGAAGGACCTCACCGTCGTCACCTCCTACGACGACGACACGACCGAGCTGAACTACACGTGCTCGGCCTGCGGCTTCGCCGAGACGGTCCGGCTCAACGAGTTCAACCGCGGCAAGCTGGTCTGGAAGGTCGACTGGCCGATGCGCTGGGCCTACGAGGGCGTGATCTTCGAGCCCAGCGGCGTGGACCACTCCTCGCCGGGCTCCTCCTTCGTCGTCGGCGGCCAGATCGTGCGCGAGGTCTTCGGCGGGGTCCAGCCGATCGGGCCGATGTACGCGTTCGTCGGGATCTCCGGCATGGCGAAGATGTCCTCCAGCAAGGGCGGCGTGCCGACCCCGGCCGACGCGCTGAAGATCATGGAGGCGCCCCTGCTGCGCTGGCTGTACGCGCGCCGCAAGCCGAACCAGTCCTTCAAGATCGCCTTCGACCAGGAGATCCAGCGGCTCTACGACGAGTGGGACTCGCTGGCCCGCAAGGTGGCCGACGGCACGGTGCTGCCCGCCGACGCCGCCGCACACGCGCGGGCCGTCGGTACGGCCGCCGGGGAGCTGCCCAGCACTCCCCGCCCGCTCCCGTACCGCACGCTCGCCTCGGTCGCCGACATCACCGCCGGCGCGGAGGACCAGACGCTGCGCATCCTCAGCGAGCTCGACCCGGAGAACCCGCTGACCTCGCTCGACGAGGTACGGCCCCGGCTCGACCGCGCCGAGAGCTGGATCAGCACCCAGGTGCCGGCCGAAGCCCGCACCATCGTCCGCGACGAGCCGGACAAGGAGCTGCTCGGCTCCCTGGACGAGCAGGACCGCGAGTCGCTGCGGCTGCTGGTGGAAGGGCTCGACTCGCACTGGTCGCTGGACGGCCTGACCACGCTGGTCTACGGAGTGCCGAAGGTGCTGGAGGGCCTGGCACCGGACGCCAAGCCGACGCCCGAGCTGAAGGTGGCCCAGCGCTCCTTCTTCGCGCTGCTGTACCGGCTGCTCGTCGGCCGTGACACCGGGCCGCGCCTGCCCACGCTGCTCCTGGCCGTCGGGGCGGACCGGGTGCGGACGCTGCTCGGGGCGTAGCACCACGGAGGTGAGGACGGGCGGGCCGCTCAGCGGCCCGCCCGTTTCCGTGTTTTCCCGCCCTACGCGATGTGGTCGGCGGCCTCGTCCATGTTGAAGCGCTGCTTGAAGCCGGGCAGCAGCTTGCGGAGCAGAGCGGCGCTGCGCGGGTGGCGGACGTTGTGGCCGTCCGAGAGGTGTATGTCGAGCACCTCGGCGCTCGGGTAGTCCTGGTGCTGATGCGTGTACGCGGCGAACACGTCGTACGCGATCTCGCTGAACTCGATCTCGTCCTCGGCCCATTCGGCCGGGTCGGCCTCCTGAGCGGTGCCCTGCTGCTGCGGCTGTCCGGGTTCCGGCTCCGCCGCGCGGGGGTGCGGGAAGGCACCGACCGTGCCCACGTTGCCGAGCGGTCGGGACCGGCCGGGGCCCGAGGGGACCATCACGGGGGCGGGGGCCGAGCCCTCGTCGTACGTCGGGTCGTACGCGCCCTCGTACACGTCGTCCGGGTCCTTGACGGCAGCGAACCAAGGGCTGCCCTGCGAAGCGGGGTCCTCCTGGGGGTACTGGTGCTGCTGCTGGTCGGACGGTTCGTACTGTTCCGGCTGAGGCTGCGGCTGCGGCTGGTGGTGTGCCTGCTGGTTCTGCTGGCCCTGGTGTGCCTGCTGGTCCTGCGGCTGCGGGACGTACGGGAGTTGGGGGTGCTGCTGCTCGGTCCCGACCGCTGCCAGGGCCGGGGCCGGCGGAAGCAGAGCCGGCTCGATGCCCGCGGCGGCGAGGCCCGCCGGGGCGGTCTCGGCGAGCGGGACCCCGTACTTCGCCAGGCGCAGCGGCATCATCGACTCGACGGGAGCCTTGCGGCGCCAGTTGCGGCCGAAGCGGGCCTGGAGGCGGGCCTGGTAGATCAGCCGGTCCTGTTCGAGCTTGATCACCTGCTCGTAGCTGCGCAGCTCCCACAGCTTCATCCGGCGCCACAGCTTGAACGTGGGGACGGGGGACAGCAGCCAGCGGGTGAGCCGGACGCCCTCCATGTGCTTGTCGGCCGTGATGTCCGCGATCCGGCCCACGGCGTGCCGCGCGGCCTCGACGGCGACGACGAACAGGACGGGGATCACCGCGTGCATGCCGGTGCCCAGCGGGTCGGGCCAGGCGGCGGCGCCGTTGAAGGCGATCGTCGCGGCGGTCAGCAGCCAGGCGGTCTGACGCAGCAGCGGGAAGGGGATACGCATCCACGTCAGCAGCAGGTCCAGCGCGAGCAGGACGCAGATGCCCGCGTCGATGCCGATCGGGAAGACGAGAGAGAACCGGCCGAAGCCCTTCTCCTCCGCGAGTTCACGGACGGCGGCGTAGGAGCCGGCGAAACCGATCGCGGCGATGAGCACGGCGCCGGCGACGACGACCCCGATGAGTACGCGGTGTGTGCGTGTCAGCTGCATTGCGGCCACCCGCGATCCCCTCCCGACTTCGATGAACCGGCTTCACTTCGGCGTCCGGCGCGGGCACAGCCTGGCACATGCCGGACGGGCGTGCTGCGTGGGGAGGGGGCGAAGCCCGGTGCTCGCGGGAGCACCGGACTTCGTCGAGGCGCCTTCGGGCAGGGGCGTCCGTGCTCCTGCCGGGCGCTGGTCACGACTTGGCGGTGGCCTTCGTGGTCGCCTTGCCCGACGCCTTCGCGGACGCCTTCGCCGTGGCCTCGGCGGACGGGGAGGACGACGCCCCGGCGGAGGGAGAAGCCGAGGACTTCGCCCCGCCGTCGTCGGCGCCGACCGCGGCGACGGCCTCCTTGGCGGCCTTCTGGGCGGCCTTGAGGATGTCGGCGGCGGCGGGCGGCTCGGCGCCCTCGAACCCGGCGCCGTTGTAGGTGACGTTGACGACGACGTTCCCCGTGCGGGCCACGACGACGGCGTACTCGAAGTCCTCCTTCGACTTCTTGAGGCCGTACGTGACGGAGGTCGCCTGCTCACCGATACCGGTGGCGGGCTTGGCGGCCGCCTTCTCGGCACCCTCGGTCGCCTGTGCCTTGGAGACCTGCTTCGTGTACTCGGCGGTCGCGCGCTCGGCACCGCTGCCCAGGGACCGGTCCGAGTCGAAACGGGTGAAGCCGACGTCGAGCCAGCGGTACTGCGAGCCCTTGACGCCGTTGTCGTCCAGGCCGTTCCAGGAGCAGCCGCCGCGGCTCGCCGTGTCGCTGGACTTGCCGGGGGTGCCGCCCTTGTTCTTGGTCTTCGGGACCAGGTCCTCGATCGTCTTCTTGCCGATCGACGTGCAGGCGTCGGGCAGCGTGGCGAACTTCGCGGGCTCGACGGCCGGCTCGGACTTCTTCGCGCTCGGAGAGGCCGAGGAGCCCGGCTCCTTCGCGTCGCCGGAGTCCGACGAGCAGCCGGCGACGACGAGCATCACCGGAACGGCGGCGCAGGCGAGTATGCGGGACAGTCGCGGGGCTGATCGGTGCATGGTTCCTTCACTCGGACGGCACGGCGGTCTCGGTCGTGCGGGCGGTCGGGTGGTACGTCGTTCGGGCGGTACGTCGATGTTCAGGCGGTACGTCGATCGGTCGGTACGTCGATGGGTCGGTACGTCGGCCGGGTGGTACGGCGGCCGGAGGCCACGGTACGACGGACCGAGGCCGGATGCCGCCTCCGGCCGGAGGCCCCGGGAAGTGCCGGAAGCCCCGGCCGGCGGTCGTCGGGCCCGGTCAGTCGCTGAGGGTCTCCGCCAGATTCCGCGCCAGGGCCTGGGCCTTCTCCTGAAGTTCCCTGCTGTCGGGAACCTCGGTGACGCGGGCCGGCTGCTCGGTGTACTGGACGGTCACGATGACGTTCGATGTGCGGAAGACCACGCTCACGGTGCGGTGCTGTGCGGTGGAACCCGCCCGGGTGAGGGCGTCGTCCAGGAACGCGGCGTCCCCGAGCTCGTCGAGCAGCCGCGGCCGGAGGTCCTCGTCGGGGTCGACGCCGGTGGTGCTGCCGGACGGGTCGGCGGAGGGCGAGGCGGAGGCAGCGCCGCCGGGGGAGCCGGACGGTGTGCCGCCGGCCGACGCGGAGGCGGAGCCGCTGGGCGTCTCGCTGGGGGTGACACCGGCCGACGTGGGGAGGGCGGCGGCTTCCTGCTTCTTCGCGTACACCTCCCGGGCACGGTCGTCGTCGCTCACCGAGGGGTCGTACGACACGACGCGCTCGAAGTCGATGGAGAGGTTCCGGGAGGCGTCCGGGGCGTCCGACTTCCAGCGGCAGCCGACCTTGCGGTCGGTGTCGTAGGTGACGGTGGCCGTGCCCTCGTACACCTTCTCCTGCTGCTCCTCGGGCAGTCCGGCGGCGCCGGGCAGCAGGTCCTGGAGGGTGGAACGCGGCACGGCACGGCAGGACTCGGGCAGTGTCTTGTACTTCCCGGGAGGCGCGGCCGTGACCGTCGGGCTGCCGGGCTTGCTGTCGGCGTCGGGGTCGTCGGCGCCGGAGCCGGCGCTGCAGCCGGCGACGAGCGCCACGAGAAGCGCGACGCCGGGTACGTACGCCATGTGTCGCACGGTCCCAGGCTCCCTTCGGTACGAAAACGGGTTGCCGCTCGATGGCGGCCGATGGACACAATGTGTATCGCACGCGCCGCTGTGAATGCCGGTCGGCCGACCTTTATGCCGACCGTGGCACCAGTTTTGCGCTTTCAGTCTTTTTCGGGGGAATCGAGGGGTTATGTCGTATGTAGAGGTACCGGGCGCGCAGGTTCCCATCCGTATGTGGGCGGATCCGGCGTCGGTCGAGAACGGCGCGATGCAGCAGCTGCGGAACGTGTCCACGCTGCCCTGGATCAAGGGCCTCGCCGTCATGCCGGACGTCCATTACGGCAAGGGGGCGACCGTCGGCTCGGTGATCGCGATGCACGGCGCGGTCTGCCCGGCCGCGGTGGGGGTGGACATCGGCTGCGGGATGTCGGCGGTGAAGACGTCGCTCACGGCCGACGACCTGCCGGGAGACCTCTCACGGCTCCGGTCGAAGATCGAGCAGGCGATTCCGGTGGGCCGGGGCATGCACGACGAGACGGTCGACCCGGGGAAGCTCCACGGCTTCCCGACCAGCGGCTGGGACGACTTCTGGTCACGGTTCGAGGGGATCGCCGAAGCGGTCAAATTCCGTCAGGAACGGGCCACAAAACAGATGGGAACGCTCGGATCGGGCAACCACATGATCGAATTCTGCCTCGATGAGGCAGGAGTGGTCTGGTTGATGCTGCACTCCGGCTCCCGGAACATCGGCAAGGAACTGGCCGAGCATCACATCAAGATCGCCCAGGGCCTGGCGCACAATCAGGGCCTGGTCGATCGAGACCTGGCGGTCTTCATTTCGGACACCCCGCAGATGGCCGAGTACCGGAACGATCTGTACTGGGCCCAGGAGTACGCCAAGTACAACCGCGCGATCATGATGGCGCTCTTCAAGGACGTGGTCCGCAGGGAGTTCAAGAAGGCGAAGCCGGTCTTCGAGCGTGAGATCTCCTGCCACCACAACTATGTCGCGGAAGAGCGGTACGAGGGCATGGACCTGCTGGTCACCCGTAAGGGCGCGATCCGCGCGGGCACCGGTGAGTACGGGATCATCCCGGGTTCCATGGGGACGAGTTCCTACATCGTGAAAGGCCTCGGCAACGAGAAGGCGTTCAACTCGGCCTCCCACGGCGCCGGTCGGAGGATGAGCCGGAACGCGGCCAAGCGCCGTTTCACGACGCGCGACCTGGAGGAGCAGACACGGGGCGTGGAGTGCCGCAAGGATTCCGGCGTCCTGGACGAGATCCCGGCCGCGTACAAGCCGATCGAGCAGGTCATGGAGCAGCAGCGGGATCTGGTGGAGGTCGTCGCGAAGATCAAGCAGATCGTGTGTGTGAAGGGCTGAGGCCGGCAGGGGGCCACGCAGTTCGCGGTGGCCTCCTGTCCGTCCCAGCCGGTGTCTGCCGGCCGGGTGGAGCAGGGGAGGGACTCGGCCGCCGCCTGTTTGCGTGTGGGGAGAGGCACCCCGGGTGACAGAGATGCCCGGCCGGATCGACAGCGGCCTCTTTCGGGCGGAGGACGTTGTCGATCTCGTCCCGCGCATGACGTCCGATCTCCCGGCGGGCCCCCGTGACCTCCTTGGCGTACCGGCACGAACAGGCGCCGACGGCAGACGGGCTGTCGTACGCCGTCCTCAGAGGGTGCGGTGGACCTTGGAGTTGGAGGCCTGGGCGCGGGGGCGGACCACCAGGAGGTCGATGTTGACGTGGCTGGGGCGGGTGACGGCCCAGGTGATCGTGTCGGCCACGTCGTCGGCCGAGAGCGGGGCGTCCACTCCCGCGTAGACCTTGGCGGCCTTCTCGGTGTCACCGCGGAAGCGGGTGGTGGCGAACTCCTCGGTCCTGACCATGCCGGGCGCGATCTCGATCACACGGACCGGGGTGCCGACGATCTCCAGGCGGAGGGTCTCCGCCAGCACGTGTTCGCCGTGCTTCGCGGCGACGTAACCGCCGCCGCCCTCGTAGGTGGAGAGGCCGGCCGTGGAGGACAGGACCACGATCGTGCCGTCCCCGCTCGCGGTGAGGGCGGGGAGCAGGGCCTGGGTGACATTGAGGGTGCCGATGACGTTGGTCTCGTACATCTGACGCCAGTCGGCCGGGTCACCCGTGGCGACGGGATCGGCGCCCAGCGCACCGCCCGCGTTGTTGACCAGGACGGCCAGCGACCGGAACGCGGAGGCGAATTCGTCGACCGCCGCGCGGTCGGTGACGTCCAGGGGGTAGGCCGTCGCCTGGTGGCCCGCTTCCGTGAGCTCGGCGGCCAGTGCCTCTATGCGGTCCTTACGGCGTGCGGTGAGCACCACGCGGTATCCGGCAGCGGCCAGCTGCCTGGCGGTCGCGGCACCGATGCCGCTGCTCGCGCCGGTGACGACGGCGATGGGGGTGGCGGCCATACGGACTCCTCGGGCGGCTGATCGGTACGTGGCCAGGATAGGCGGGCGTTCCGGGAGCGGGTTCAGTGGTGGCGGGGGGCGTACATGATCAACGCCATGCCGGCCAGGCAGACCAGTGCGCCGGTCACGTCCCAGCGGTCCGGGCGGTAGCCGTCGGCGACCACGCCCCACGCGATCGAGCCCGCGACGAACACCCCGCCGTACGCCGCGAGGATGCGGCCGAAGTCTCCGTCGGGCTGGAGTGTGGCCACGAATCCGTAGGCACCGAGGGCGATGACGCCCGCGCCGATCCAGATCCAGCCGCGGTGCTCGCGCACGCCCTGCCAGACGAGCCAGGCGCCCCCGATCTCGAAGAGGGCGGCGACGACGAAGAGGGCGACGGAACGGGCGACGAGCATGCGGCCAGCGTGTCATGCGGACGCCGGGAACGGGCGTGCAGGGCGGGTGCGGGCAGTGGATGTCCATGGACGGGTGCGGGCAGTGGATGTCCAAGGGCGGCTACGGGCAGCGGGCGTGCGGGGAGGGTGCGGGCCGGGTGGGCGCGTGGGGCTTCCGGGTCCGCCCGTCCGGGCGGCGCAGCCCTCGGGCGGATGGACAGGGTGGCCGCCCGTCCGGAGGTACGCGGCCGGGCGTCCCTGCGCCTCAGGCCGTCGGTGCCTGGCTCCCCGCCCCGCCGAACTCGCGCACGGCGTCGGCCACGATGGTTTCCAGATGGGCGTGGTGGGCGCCCCGCCAGTACACCCGGCCGCAGGCCGTGCACTGTGCGAACACGTCGTACGACGCCTGCGTGCCCTGTTCCAGGCGGGCGCTCACGGAGTCCTTGTCCGCCTCCGTGAGCTCCCCGTTGCAGGCGGTGCAGCGGGACCACGGCGCGAGTACGGGCGCGAAGCGGCCCAGGACGTCGCGGAGCTGCTCCTCGGGCCGGTCGCTGTAGACGTACGCCCCCGCCCACAGCTCCCTGCGCCGGAGCAGCCCCCGGTCGCGGGAGAGCATGACGCGCCGTTGCTCCGCGGAGAGGGCGGCGAGTGCCGGGTCGCCGATGTCCTCGCTCTCGTATGCGGCATCCACGCCCAGCAGCCGCAAGCGCCGGGCGAGCGTGCCCAGATGCACGTCGAGCAGGAAGCGCAGCGGGGCGCCCGGGACCTGCTGGGGGCGTCGCACGGCCCGCACCTCGACCTGTTCACCCGCGCCGGGGACGTGGGAGACGGGCACGGGGCGGCCGTCGACGAGGAGCTGCCCGGCCTCGGTGAGCGGGACGCCGAGCGACTCCACGACGTGTCCCAGGGTCGACGAACCGTCCGTGGTGACGGCCGTGCGGCCACGGCGGCGGCCGTGGGCGACGAAGAGGCGTAGTTCAGGGGCCACTTCGAGGGTGATCTCGGGTCCGTTCACCTGGTCAGGATGCCATCGTGCGTGGCACGGCAGCGAGAGGTTTCCGGCGGTCAGGGGCGTCAGCGCTGCGCGAAGGCGGCCGGGGGGACACCGACCGTCGCTGTGAAGTCCCTGACGAGGTGCGCCTGGTCGCTGTAGCCGAGCTCGGCGGCGAGCTCGGCCCAGTCGGGTTCGGGGTCGGTCCCGGCGCGCTGCAGCGCCTCGTGGACGCGGTGGCGGAGGATGACCCATTTCGGCCCCACCCCTACATAGGTGGAGAACAGCCGCTGCAGCGAGCGCACGGACATGCCTCCCGCGTGGGCGAGGGCGTCGGCCCGCAGGAGCGAGCGGTCCGTGCGCGCCAGTTCGGCGAGGTCCGCCGCGAGTTCCGCCTGCGGGTCCGGAGGGGGCAGGAGCGGCAGGAGGCAGGAGTCGAGTGCCGCGACCCGGGCGTCCTCGTCGGCTGGATCCAGCACCGCCCGCGCCGTCGCCGGTGCGGAAGGCCCGTGCTCGGGCAGGGTCAGCACCTCGTCGGCGGGGACCCGGCGGCCGGTCCACTCCGACACGGGCCGGTGCGGGGCGAACGGCCGGAAGGCGCCGGGTCTGAACTTCACGCCGCAGACCCGCCCCCTGCCCTCCAGCCGCCGGCTGAACAGGCCCTGCACGATGCCGTAGACCTCGGCGAGACCGGCCTGTTCCGCCTCGCTCCCCGACTCCGTGCGCTGGAAGACGAGATGGACGCTCGGGTGCGGCACCACGTGTGAGGTGTACGGCTCCGAGAGGTCCCAGTCGATCAGCCAGTAGTGCTCCAGATGGGGCCGCAGCGCGGGGGCGGGGTCACGGAGGCGGAACCGGACGCGGGTGAACAGATCGGGGGCGTCGACGATGCCCCGCGTGACGCGTCCGGGATGGGGCCCGGGGCCGGGTCGGGGTCCGGTCCCGGGCCCGGGTCCGGGTCGGGAGCCGGTCATGGTCGGATCCTAGGTGGCGCGCGGGCCGTCCCTGTCGTGTTTCTTCAATACGTCGTGTGCGGCCCGGTGCATCGTCGGACGCATGAAGACGATCAGTGAACTCCTCGAAGCAGCCACCGCGCAGGCGGTCCCCGTCGTCCGGGGGATCGGCGACGACCAACTGGCCGATGGCACACCGTGCAGCGATTACGACGTCCGGGCCCTGCTGAACCATCTTTTCCTCGTGATCGAGAACTTCCGGGTCCTGGCGGCCAAGGGCTCCACCGACTTCAGCCGGGAGGAGGACGTCGTCACGGGGGACTGGCGCGGCCGGTTCGACGACGGGACGGCTCTGCTGGTGAAGGCCTGGGCCGAGCCGGGCGCGGAGGAGGGGACGACCGGAGGCATGCGGATGCCGGCCAGGGCGGTGGGGCTGATGGTGCTGGGGGACCTGGTCGTGCACGCCTGGGACCTGGCGCGGGCGACGGGCCAGGACTTCGTGCCCGACCCCGCCGTGGTGACGGAGCTGGAACCGGGCCTGGCCGCGTTGGCTCCGCAGGCCCGGGAGATGAAGGTGTTCGGCGATCCGTTCCCCGTGCCGCCCGGCGCTACGGCCTTCGAGCGGGTGCTGGCCGTGACGGGCCGTGATCCGGGCTGGCGTCCGTCCCGCGGCTGACGGCGGTGGTGTGCTCCATGCTCTCCGCCTTGTCCGCTTTTCCCGCTTTTTCCGTGTTGTCCACATCCATCGTGTTCTCCGTGTTCTCCGTGTTCTCCACAGGGCGCGGGGCGGCCGGGTCGGTGTAGAGCCTGGCGAGGGCGGTGTACGCGTGGTCGGCGACGGTCTCGGCCAGGACCAGTGCGTCGTGTGCCGTGAGACGGGCCGCCCGGTGGGTGTGGGGCAGTGGCGGGCCCCGGCGCTGCCGACGGCGGTCGCAGACGGCGTACGCCCCGCTCGCGGTCGGCGCCGCCGGGACGGCCAGGGTCAGCAGCAGGTCAACCATGCAGGCCCTCCTCAGGAGTGGAGTCGCGCTCCTCGCGTCGGCGGACCCGGCAGTGCGGCTGGAGATCGCTCTTCGGCCAATGAATGGCCGAAGAGTGCCCTCCCGCTGTCCGGGTCCGGGCGGTGAGAGAGCTGCACCGCGGTCCCGGCGAGCTCTTCCTCGGTGTGAAGGTCACCGGTCCCGGCGAGCGGAGCGCCGAGCGCCGCAGCTCCCCCGGCGGCCGTCCCGCCGGTGGTGACCGAGGGTCCGTGCGGGGACGCGACCGGCTGCCGGGAGGGCGGTGTCACGGGCCCGCTCGTCCGGTGCGCCGCACCGGCACGGGCCGCGTCGGCCACCCGCGTATGTCGTGTGTTTTCTGTGAAGGTTCCTGGTGGGGGCGGTGAGCGGGCCGCTCCGGGCGCCCCCCGTCGCGAGGGGGGTGGGTTGCCATCCGCCGTCCGGCTGGGCAATGGTTGCCGGAGGGAAAGCAATTTTCGTCCAGTTGGAAGGTGGTGCGACTCGCCTCAGGCGGGTCCCCCTTCATGGCCCGTCAGAAGGAACAGATCGCATCGAGACCTCAGCTCGCAACGACCGAACTGTGGGCCTCGGCCCCGTACCCCGTGATCCTCGTCGACAGGACGGGAACAGTCGTCGACCTCAACCCGGCCGCCGCCTCGCTCCTTGAAGGCGCGGCCCGGGGCAGCACACTGTCGGAGACGGTGCCGCCCTGGCTGACACGCGCCCACCAGGAGACGACGGACCCCGCCGGGCGTTCCGCCGGCGACGGACCGGCCTCCGCGCCCCGCCCCGTCTTCCGGGGCCGGATCGGTACGCAGACCTTCGTGGCGCATCCGGCTCCGAACCCCGGCGGTGACGTGGCCTGGTGGCTGGTCGACGACACCGACAGGCGGCTCGTCGAGGAGGAACTGGCCACGGAGCGTGAGCGCACCGCCTTCCTGGCCGAGGCGTCGAACGTACTGCTGGCGTCGCTGAACACCGACCGCTGCATGCAGATCACCGCTCAGCTCGCCTCCCAGTACCTCGCCGAGGCCGCCGTCGTCATCCTGCCTGCCGCAGGGCGGCAGATGCCCCTGGCCCACGCGGTCGGGGGCCGGACGGCGGTCCGCGGGACGGTGGCGGCGGACCCCGCCCAGGTCCCCGGTCTGAGCGAGGCGCTCCAGGGCTTCCCGCCCGTACCGTCCCGGTGGATCGACCCCGGCGCGCTGCCCGGCTGGCTCCTCCCGGAAGACTTCACCGGCACGGTCGGGTCGGCCGCCGTCGTCCCGCTGCCGGGCCTCGGGGTCCCGGCAGGGGTCCTGGTCCTGCTGCGCGGCACCGGTTCCACCGAGTTCGACGAGAGCGAAGAGGGGTTCGCCCGGCTGTTCGCCGCGCGGGCCGGAGCCGCACTGTCCGCCGCGCGGCTGTACGCCGAGCAGAGCGACATAACCCGGACCCTGATGCGGGACCTGCTGCCGCCCCGGCTGGACCGGGTGAACGGGGTCGAGTTCGCCGGCGGCTACCAGCCCGCCTCCGCGCGGGACCGGGTGGGCGGCGACTTCTACGACGTGCACCCCGGCAGTACGCC
Source organism: Streptomyces sp. (assembly GCF_035563135.1). Taxonomy (GTDB): domain Bacteria; phylum Actinomycetota; class Actinomycetes; order Streptomycetales; family Streptomycetaceae; genus Streptomyces. Next base: position 3,749 of record NZ_DATMVN010000716.1, on the reverse strand, counting down.
CGAGGACGCGTCGCTGGCGGTCCTCGGCGATGTGTGCGGGAAGGGCCTGGACGCGGCAGTCCTCACCGGCAAGATCCGCAACACGCTCCAGGCGCTGACGCCGATGGCGGGCGACCACGAACGGATGCTGCGGCTGCTCAACGGCGCCCTCCTCAACTCGCACCACACCCGGTTCGCGACCCTGGTGCTGGCTTCGGTCCGGCGAGAGGAGAGCCGGGTGCGCCTGCGCCTCACGTCGGCGGGCCACCCCGCCCCCCTGGTGATCCGCAACGACGGCAGTGTCGAGGAGATCGACACCCGGGGGACCCTGGTCGGGGCGCTGCCCCGCGTCGAGGCCCGCACCGTGGAGACCGACCTCCGCCCGGGGGAGACGTGCCTGCTCTACACCGACGGTGTCACCGAGGCCCGTGGCGGGCCCCTCGGTGACGAACTCTTCGGTGAGGAGCGGCTGATGAGGGCCCTGGAGGAGTGCGCGGGCATGCCGGGCACGGCGGTGGTCGAGCGGGTCCAGATGCTCGCGTCCCAGTGGCTGCACGACGGCCGGCACGACGACATGGCGCTTCTCGCGATCACCGCCCCGCCGACCACCCACCTGAGCGCGGTGGACGGCCACACCCGGGGCAGGTACACGGCATGAGCACACACACCCTTGCCGCGCCCCGAATACGCGGCCTCCAGGACCGGCTGTGGGCTGCGGTGACCGACCGGGACGAACACGCCGCCGCCGCAGTGGTCCTCGCCGCCCTGGACGACGGGATCGACGCGGAGACCGCGCTGCTGGACGTCATCGCCCCCGTGCAGAAACGGGTCGGCACCGAGTGGGCGGCCAACCGCCTCAGCGTGGCGCAGGAACACGCGGCGAGCGCCATCGCCGAACGGGTCATCGCCGCGCTCGCCCACCACCCGGCCGGGCGCACCACGCCGCGGCTCGGCCGGGTCACCGTGGCCTGCGTGGACCAGGAATGGCACGTGCTGCCGGCCCGCCTGCTGGCCGAGGTCCTCACGCTGCGCGGCTGGCAGGTCGACTTCCTCGGGGCCCAGGTGCCCACACCGCACCTCGTCGGGCACCTGCACACCAGCGGTGCGGACGTGGTCGCGCTGTCCTCCTCCGTCCCCACCCGGCTGCCCGCCGCGCACGCGGCGATCACCGCCGTCCAGGCGGCGGGAGTACCCGTGCTGGCCGGCGGGGCGGCGTTCGGGCCCGACGGCCGGTACGCGCACCGGCTGGGCGCCGACGCCTGGGAACCCGACGCGCGGTCCGCGGCGCGCCGTGTCGCGGACGGCATCCCGGCGCCACTGCCTGCCGCCGGCAGGCAGCAGACGGACGACCTGCCGCACCTCGCCGACCAGGAGTACACGCTCGTCGTCCGCAGCAGGCCGCAGCTCGTGCGGGAGGTGCTGACACAACTGGAGAGCCGCTTCCCCGCGGCAGCGGCCTACACGGAGCAGCAACGCGAGCACACGGCACAGGACATCGCCCACATCGTCGAACACCTCGGCGTGGCCCTCTACATGGACGACGACGAGCTCTTCACCGGCTTCCTGGTGTGGACCGCAGGCATCCTCGAAGCCCGGCGGGTTCCGGCCGCGTCCTTGGAGCCGGTCCTCGACGTCCTGTCGATCGAACTCAAGGACTTCCCACGGGCGTCCCGGCTGCTCGGCCGGGCACGTACCGCCCTGGACGCCCTCCCGCCACCTGCCGGCCACGACCCCGGAGCCTCGGATGACCGAACGTCCCCGTCCGCCTCTCACCCTGGCAGTTGAAGCCGGCCCGGGTGCCGCACGCCTGCGCCTCGCCGGTGATCTGGACTACGACACCAGCGAACAGTTCGTGGAGCGGGCCCAGGCCTGCCTCGCCGCGGATCCCGGCCTGCGTGATCTCTTCCTGGACTGTTCCGGGCTGCGGCTGTGCGACTCGATGGGTGTGTCCGGCCTTCTGCTGATCCACCGCGGCACGGCGTCCCGGGGGGTGGCGCTGCACCTGGAGCACCCGCCGGCCTTCCTGCGCCGGGTCCTGGACGTCACCGGGACCCTGCGGCTCTTCGTCCTCGACGGGGCCGGGCAGGAGGAGAGCGGCCCGCTGCCCGTCGGCACACGGTACGAGCCCGTCCCGCCGTCCGGTCCTTCCGGCTGACGCGCTGAGGTGCTGAGGTGCTGAGGTGCTGAGGTGCTAACGCGCTGACGCGACGGTACGCCGACCGGAAGGGCCGGGCGTCAGGAAGTGGCCGGGCGTCAGGAAGTGGCCGGCGGCGTGCCGAGGGCCGCGTCGAGCGTGGGGTAGCTCCGGATCACCCGGTCCACCCCCGCGATCCGCAGGAGCCGCGTCACGGCTGTGCCCGGTGCTGCGATGCGCAGCTCCGTCCGCTGGTGCACCTCGATGAGGAGACTGAGGAACGACGAGTCCGCGAAGGTGACCGCGGACGTGTCCAGTACGACGACCTCATGCCCGGCCGCTGCCTGCCACATCGCGATGAACAGCGGATCGATGGTGTCGGAGTCGAGGGCGCCCTGTGCCCGGACGACCCAGCTGCCGTTGCTCTCTCCTTCGGCCGCCACCACGGGCGAGTGGGCCGGTGCGGAGTTGTCGAGGGGCTCGCGGACCATGCGGGAAATTATGCCAACCGCCCCCGCCCGGCCGCACGGACGCCCCGTGCCCCGGGGCGGCCCGCGGCACCGCCGTGACGTCAGACGAGCGCGACCAGCGCGACGATGTGCTTGCCGTCGGGGAGGTGCGTGACGGACACCCGCTCGGTCAGACGGCGCACCAGGGGCCAGCCGTAGCCGCCGACAGGGGCGGAGCCCGGATCGCGTTCCGTCATGACCGGTGCCCGCGTGCTGGCGTCGGAGACGGTGAGGAGGAGGCCGTCGTCGACGACCTCCGCCGAGAAACCGGTGAGTCCGCCGCCGTGCCGAACGGCGTTGGTCACCAGCTCCGAGGTCACCAGCAACGCGTCGGCCACCACGACATCGGCCAGGCCCTCTCCGCCCAGCCCGCAGAACCGCGCTTCCAGGAGCCGGGTGACGACGGCGCGCGCGGCAGCCGCGTTCTGCGGCACGGCGGGCACGCGGTCCGTACCCACGGGCTTCTGCGGAGCAGATGGGCCGACGGTCTCCGCCGGGCACCTGCCGTCCTCCGGCACTTCTCGTTCCCCGTTGTTCATTACCTTCTGCGCCTGCCCGGACGGGAGCCGGTCACACTCCCTGCCCGGGGCCGGCCCGCGGGCGGCGCGGCGCGCGACCGCGTCAGCATGACAGCGCCGCGTCCACCGTGTCGGCGAACGTGAAGGCCCCGCTGGTGCCCGAGACCTCGAAGAGCCTGCGCACTCCCGTCGCCAGCGGCCCCGCGAGCACCAGCGGCACCCCGGACCCGGTGTGGCTCTGCTGTGCGTTCAGCAAGGCGTGCAGCCCTGCCGAGTCCGCGAACAGCAGCCCGGACAGGTCGGCCACGGTCAGCCGGCCGCCGCTCCCGGCCGCGTCCTCCAGCGCCTCGACCAGCTCGGAACGTCCCGACCATCCGTCCAGGGTCCCCCGGACACGGATCACGACGACCCCGTCGTCCGTGGGCTCGACCGCCACATGAAGTTCATCCGCCGTCATGTGCCATATGTTCCTACACCGGCGGGACGGCGCCGGAAGCGGCCGGGCGTCAGGGCCACACCAGGCAGTAGGGCTGGTGCCCGGCGTCATGCAGCCGGTGGGAGAAGTCCTGCCATTCGTGGAGCAGCTGGTAGACGTTGAACGCGTCGCGC
>NZ_DATMVN010000715.1:0-2652 GCF_035563135.1 Streptomyces sp. | reverse complement strand
GCCGCCGCACACGGTGCCCGCTCCGGCGGACGAGGCCGGCGGCGTCGCCCGCCGGGGTGCGGGCGTGGCCCGCACGGCGGCGGGCCCCGACGCTTACGCGCGGCGCCGGGAGGAGCGGCTGCGCGAGGAGACCCTTGCATCCGTGCGGCGAGGCGAGCGTGTCGGCTACGGCTGCCCCGGCGTCGGCGGGCCGGCTGCCGGAGGCCCTCGTCCACGTCGAGGAGACGCGGGAACCGGACCGGTGGGACGGCAGCGCCTCGCTGCCGTCCCCCGGGGCCGTCCCGCGCTCAGACCTTGCGGTAGCGGGCGTTGGCCCAGGAGAAGAGGCCGAAAGCCGCCAGACCGAGAGCGATGAGCACGAGCAGCCAGGGCCCCGCGGGCGTCTCGGTGAAGGAGCGCAGGGTGTCGTCCATGCCCTTGGCTCGGCCGGGTTCGTGCCGGACGGCAGCCGCCAGGGCGAACCCGCCCGCCGTGGCGAAGACCGCGCCCCGGACGACACCGCCGAAGACGCCTGTGACATCGACGGCCTGACGGGTCCTCTTCGTCATCTCACCCATCTTCAGGTGCTTGTGGTACTTGCGTGCCACGGCCCGGTAGGCCATCCAGAGACCCGCGCAGATCACGGCGGCGCCCGCGATCCCCACGATCCACTGGCCACCGGTCCATTGCAGGGCACGCGCCGTGACGTCGTCGGTCTGCTTGTCGCTCGATCCGCTTCCGCTGCTCTGGTCACCGGCGGCGTAGGAGAGCACGGAGTACGACACGAAGGCGTAGAAGAGGAAGCGCCCCGCCGCCATGGCCCGCTTGTTCGCCTTGTCACCGTCGGGCCCCGCCTGGCCGAAGAGCGCCTCGGACAGCCGCCAGAGAGCCATGCCGGCCAGCGCCACACCGAGCGCCCACAGCAGGACGTTCCCGAAGGGCTTCTCGGCTATCTCCGCGATCGCCCCGCCCCGGTCGGCCTGCTTCCCGCCTCCGTCGGAGAAGGCGATGCGCAGGGCCAGCAGGCCCACCAGGAGGTAGATCACCCCTCGTGCCACGAACCCGGCGCGGGCCCCCGCGTCCATGGCTTTGCTGCGCGCGGCTCTTCGGGCCTGACCACGTGCGTTCATCGACAGCGCCTTCGCATTCATGCACTGCCGGATGCCCCTGAAACGGCGATCAATGCGAGAGGGCTACACGTCCTCGTCCCCGGCCCCGCTCCCGGCCGGTGCCTGCCCCTTCGCACGTCGGCCGACGACGGCCGCCGCCGCCAGGGCGCTGCCGGCGAACGCGAGGGCGACGATCCACGGCCGGTCGAGGACATGGCAGGTGGCATGGTCCAGGGAGTAGCGTCCGGCGCCCGTCACCCCGATCGCGGCGGCGGTGAAGCCGAGGAAGGCCGGGTATTCGTAGCCGCCGCCCGTCGCGAAGAAACCGGCGGGCGCGTGCACGGCGACCGCGCCCGCCATCGTGCCCGCCGCGGCCGCACCGGCCGCAGGGGTGGCGAGGCCGAGGGCCAGCAGGAGCCCGCCGCCCGCCTCGCCGAGTCCGGCGGCCAGCGCGCTGTGCTTCGGCGGGTGGAAGCCCATGGCTTCCATCGCCGCGGTGGTGCCCTCGATCCCCCCGCCACCGAACCAGCCGGCCAGCTTCTGGCTGCCGTGGGCCGCCAGGACGGCTCCTGTACCGGCCCTGAGGACGAGAAGTCCGAGGTCACGCCGGTTGATGCAGGTCATGAGGTTCTCCTGTCGACAAGGAGGAGCGGCGGCGAGCCGTACGGATCCACTCTCGTCCGGCCGGGCGGCGGGGGCCGGTGGTGTTACGCCATCCGTGGACCGGGCCTTGCGGGAACTGCGACGTACGCCATTGTGCAACTAGTTGCATAAGGCTGTTCGGGTGGTCTACAACTGGCTCGACGACACTGCGAGGAGACCCGGATGAGCCCGTACCCCACCCTGCTGAGCCCGCTCGACCTCGGATTCACCACGCTCCCGAACCGGGTCCTCATGGGGTCGATGCACATCGGTCTGGAGGAGGCCGAGCGCGGTTTCGAGCGGATGGCCGCCTTCTACGCGGCCCGCGCACGCGGCGGGGTGGGCCTGATGGTCACCGGGGGGATCGCGCCCAGCGAGCGCGGGTGCTCCTTCCCCGGCGGGGCCAGGATGACGACCGAGGCGGAGGCGGAACAGCACACCGAGGTCACGGCCGCCGTGCACGCGGCGGGCGGCAGGATCGCGATGCAGATCCTGCACTTCGGGCGCTACGCCCATCACCCGGACCTGGTGGCGCCGAGCGCGCTCAAGGCCCCGATCAGCGGGTTCACCCCGCACGCGCTGGACGACGACGAGGTCGAGGAGACCGTCGAGGACTTCGTGCGGGCCGCGGAGCTCGCCCGCCGTGCGGGTTACGACGGTGTCGAGATCATGGGCTCGGAGGGTTATCTGATCAATGAGTTCATCGTCACGGCGACGAATCACCGTGAGGACCGCTGGGGCGGTTCGTACGAGAACCGCATCCGCTTCCCCGTCGAGATCGTGCGCCGTGTCCGTGAACGCGTCGGCCCCGACTTCATCCTGATCTACCGGCTGTCCATGCTGGATCTGGTGCCCGGGGGTTCCACGCTGGAGGAGGTCGTCCACCTCGCCCGCGAGATCGAGGCGGCCGGGGCGACCATCA
>NZ_DATMVN010000714.1:0-15288 GCF_035563135.1 Streptomyces sp. | reverse complement strand
CAGGCCACATCTGACCGCCTGACGACGCCCGGCCGCCCCCGGGCCCCGGGCGTCAACACGGTGCACCCGACAGCCCCGCCGGAACCGTCCGGCGGGGCTGTCGCCTATCAGGGTGGTCCACCCTCCCTCCCCTTCCCGGCCCGTGCTCGCGCAGGTCAGAGTGCGGACATGCGGGCCACCCGGCCCGCTCGACCACGGGGGTTGATCCACCATGCGCATGACCGTCCTCGCCGCCGCCCTGGCGGCCACCGCACTCGTCCCGGCCACGGCCCTGTCCCCGGCCGCCGTACCGGCCGCGCACGCCGTACCGGCCGCGCACGCCGGGCAGGAGCGCTCCCACAGCGCCCCGCACGCCGTACCGGCAGGCCTCGCACCCTGTGGAGCGGGGCAGCTCTGCCTCTGGGCGAAACCCGACTTCACCGGGGCCAGGCACGCCCACGAGCTGTCCACCGTGGACATCGAGAGCTGTGTCCCCCTGCCCGCCGGCGGCCACGCCCAGGCGCTCGTCAACCGCACCGGCCGGTCCGTCACCACCTACCAGTCCGCCGAATGCGCGGAGACCGGCGAGTTCGAGACGTACCCGGGGGACGGCACGTGGGTGCCCCGGTCGCCGTACACGGTCCGGGCCTTCAAGATCTGGGAGAACTGAGCGGCCGGCGGACGCAGAAGGGCGGCGGACCCGGGGCCCGCCGCCCTTCTGCCGGAACTCCGCGTTCCTTACGCGTCCCCGCCCGCCGGGCCGGGCTCGGCGGCGGCCACGTCCAGCAGTTCGTAGCGGTCGAGCGCGGTCTTCAGCGCCGAACGGTCGACCTTGCCCTCCTTCGCCAGCTCGGTCAGCACCGCGAGCACGATCGACTGCGCGTCGATGTGGAAGAAGCGGCGCGCCGCCCCCCGGGTGTCGGCGAATCCGAAGCCGTCCGCACCCAGCGACTGGTACGCGCCGGGCACCCAGCGCGCGATCTGGTCGGGCACGGAACGCATCCAGTCCGAGACCGCCACGAATGGTCCCTCGGAACCGGAGAGCTTCTGCGTCACATAGGGGACGCGCTGCTCCTCCTCCGGGTGGAGCAGGTTGTGGCGCTCCACCTCCACGGCCTCACGGCGCAGCTCGTTCCAGGAGGTCGCCGACCAGACGTCCGCCTTCACGTCCCACTCCTCGGCGAGGATCCGCTGGGCCTCGACCGCCCACGGGACCGCCACACCGGACGCCAGGATCTGGGCCGGGATCCGGCCCTTCTCGCCGCCGCGATAGCGGTGCACGCCCTTGAGGATGCCCTCGACATCCACATCGGCGGGCTCGGCCGGGTGCTGGATCGGCTCGTTGTAGACGGTGAGGTAGTAGAAGACGTCCTCACTGTTCTCGCCGTACATCCTGCGCAGACCGTCCTTGACGATGTGCGCGATCTCGTACCCGAACGCCGGGTCGTAGGAGACGCAGGCCGGGTTCGTCGACGCGAGCAGCTGCGAGTGGCCGTCCGCGTGCTGCAGACCCTCACCGGTCAGAGTCGTACGGCCGGCGGTCGCGCCCAGGACGAAACCGCGCGAGAGCTGGTCGGCCATCTGCCAGAACTGGTCACCGGTGCGCTGGAAACCGAACATCGAGTAGAAGACGTACACCGGGATGAGCGGCTCGCCGTGCGTGGCGTACGCCGAACCCGCGGCGATCAGCGAGGCCGTGCAGCCCGCCTCGGAGATGCCGTCGTGCAGCATCTGGCCCGTCGGCGACTCCTTGTACGCGAGGAGGAGCTCGCGGTCAACGGACTCGTACTGCTGACCGAGCGGGTTGTAGATCTTCGCACTCGGGAAGAACGCGTCCATGCCGAACGTGCGGTACTCATCGGGTGCGATCAGCACGAAGCGCTTGCCGATCTCCTTGTCCCGCATGAGGTCCTTCAGGACGCGGACGAAGGCCATGGTGGTGGCGATCGACTGCTGCCCGGAGCCCTTCTTCGCGGTCGCGTACGCCTTCTCGTCCGGAAGGGGCAGCGGCTTCGCACGCACCACACGCGTCGGGACGTAACCGCCCAGACCCTTGCGGCGGTCGTGCATGTACTGGATCTCCTCCGAGTCGCGGCCCGGGTGGTAGTACGGCGGGTTGCCGTCCTCCAGCTGCTTGTCGGTGATCGGGATGTGCAGCCGGTCGCGGAAGCGCTTGAGGTCGTCGGCCGTGAGCTTCTTCATCTGGTGGGTCGCGTTACGGCCCTCGAAGTTCGGTCCGAGCGTCCAGCCCTTGACCGTCTGCGCCAGGATCACCGTCGGCTGGCCCTTGTGGGCCTTGGCCGCCGCGTACGCCGCGAAGACCTTCCGGTGGTCGTGGCCGCCGCGGCCCAGGTGCAGGATCTGGTCGTCGGACATGTCCTTGACCATCTCGCGCAGCCGCGGGTCGTCACCGAAGAAGTGCTCCCGGATGTACGCCCCGGTCTCGGTCGCGTACGTCTGGAACTGGCCGTCCGGGGTGGTGTTCAGCTTGTTGACCAGGATGCCCGTGCGGTCCTGCGCGAGCAGCGGGTCCCAGGTGCGGTCCCAGACCAGCTTGATGACGTTCCAGCCGGCCCCGCGGAACTGGGACTCCAGCTCCTGAATGATCTTGCCGTTGCCGCGCACCGGGCCGTCGAGGCGCTGGAGGTTGCAGTTCACCACGAAGGTGAGGTTGTCCAGCCCCTCACGGGCGGCGATGGAGAGCTGGCCGAGCGACTCCGGCTCGTCCATCTCGCCGTCGCCGAGATAGGCCCAGACGTGCGACCGGGACGTGTCGGCGATGCCGCGCGCCTCCATGTAGCGGTTCATCCGCGCCTGGTAGATCGCGCCGAGCGGGCCGAGGCCCATCGAGACGGTCGGGAACTCCCAGAAGTCCGGCATCGACCGCGGGTGCGGGTAGCTGGACAGCGCGTGCCCGGCCTTCGACTTCTCCTGGCGGAAGCCGTCGAGCTGCGCCTCGCTCAGCCGGTCGAGCAGGAAGGCGCGGGCGTAGATGCCCGGGGACGCGTGTCCCTGGAAGAAGATCTGGTCGCCGCCCCGCCCGTCGTCCTTGCCGCGGAAGAAGTGGTTGAAGCCCACGTCGTACAGCGAGGCGGAGGAGGCGAAGGTGGCGATGTGGCCGCCGACGCCGATCCCGGGACGCTGCGCGCGCGAGACCATCACCGCGGCGTTCCACCGGGTCGCGTTGAGGACCTTGCGTTCGATCTCCTCGTCGCCGGGGAAGAACGGCTCGTCCTTCGTGGCGATCGTGTTGACGTAGTCGGTGCTGCGCATCTCGGGCACGGCGACGCGCTTCTCCCGCGCGCGCTCGATGAGCCGGAGCATCAGATAGCGGGCCCGGTCGCGCCCGCGCTCGTCGACGGCGGCGTCGAGGGAGTCGAGCCATTCCTGGGTCTCTTCGGGATCGAAGTCCGGGACCTGGCTCGGAAGGCCGCCAATGATGATCGGGTTGCGATCGGATGCGGAAGCCACGCTGTTCCTTCGCTGTTCGGTGGTGCTCTTCGGGGCCTGGTTGCGGGCAACGTACCCCCGGAAAGGCTGCTGTACGCCGCCTCCATCGTGTACCGCGCGGGCCTGGACGTCATCTCTACCGTGGGGTAACCCGAGGTTCCCGGACGCCGTGTCCGGGCACGAGGATCAGCAGCACGAGGGCGGTCCCGCCCAAACCGCAACCATACGCTCAAGGCGGCCAAGCGTTCCCAAAGCCCGTTCGAATCCGAATGGCGGAGCGAAACGGCATAAGCTGAGGAAGGACGTAAAGGGTCCGGACACCGTTTCCGGCCCCGCAGGAGACATGCCGGACGTTGCGGTGACGTGGCAGGGAACGTCACCGTTTAGGCGGTCTCGGACGCCGGGTACTTGCGCGATTCGCCGAGCCCGTGTGGACTACGGCCAACGCCCCGCGCACGCGCGTGGCTGAAGCATTTTCCGAAACATGATCAGGAGGCAACCCGTGAGCGCGACCGCGGACCACGCGGAGGAACGGACCAACACGGCCGTAAGGCTTGGGTTCGAACCCGGACAGGTGGTCCAGGAGATCGGCTACGACGACGACGTCGAGCAGGAGCTCCGTGAGGGCATTGAGGCCACAATCGGCCAGGAACTCGTCGACGAGGACTACGACGACGTCGCTGACGTCGTCCTGCTCTGGTTCCGCGACGAGGACGGCGACCTTACGGACGCGCTGGTGGATGCCATTGGTCTGATCGAGGACGGTGGGGCGGTCTGGCTGCTGACGCCCAAGACCGGCCGCGACGGATACGTCGAGCCGAGCGACATCAACGAGGCTGCCCAGACAGCTGGTCTTGCCCAGACCAAGAGCATCAATGCGGGCAAGGACTGGACGGGCAGCCGTCTGGTCACCCCCAAGGGGGCCAAGGCCAAGCGCTGAGCTCTTTCACCACCCGAGGCCCCCGGCGGCACCACGCCGCCGGGGGCCTTCGTACGTGTCCGGCGTGCCCGCGCGGGCCTCCCCGGGTACGGCGGGGGACGCTGCGTAGGGTGGGTGTCACCCGGACGGCCCAGGCCGGGCACGTGCGACGTTTGCGAAAGGATGCGTTTTCATGGCGATCGAGGTCGGCACGCAGGCTCCGGATTTCGAGCTGAAGGACAACCACGGGCGGACCGTGAAGCTCTCCGATTTCCAGGGTTCCGACGGTGCCAAGAACGTGGTGCTGCTCTTCTACCCCTTCGCCTTCACCGGCGTCTGCACGGGTGAGCTGTGCGCGCTCCGCGACGAGCTGCCGAAGTTCGAGAACGACGACACCCAGCTGCTCGCCGTCTCCAACGACTCGATCCACACCCTGCGCGTCTTCGCCGAGCAGGAGGGTCTCGCATACCCGCTGCTCTCGGACTTCTGGCCGCACGGGGAGACCTCGCGGGCGTACGGCGTCTTCGACGAGGACAAGGGCTGTGCGGTGCGCGGCACCTTCATCATCGACAAGAAGGGCGTGGTCCGCTGGTCCGTCGTCAACGGCCTGCCGGACGCGCGCGACCTGAACGACTACCTCAAGGCACTCGACTCGATCTGATCCGGACCGGGACCGTGACCGGCCCCGCGCGGGGCCCGGGTCCGGGGCGCGCGGGTTCGCGGGCCCGGGGCGCGCGGGTCCGGGATGTGCGGGATCCGGGGTTTGCGGCCTGCCGGATCCGGGGATCTCCTGGCGGCGAGCGGCCAAAAGCCTGTTTTGGCCGGGAACCGGTCACTAGGATCCACTCGTTGATCCGATGCCAACGCACGACGGGGGCGCTGGTGTTCTGCCGGCCCTCGCAACACTTTTGGAGGACTCGTGGGAGTCAGCCTCAGCAAGGGCGGCAACGTCTCGCTGACCAAGGCCGCGCCGAACCTGACCGCGGTCATCGTCGGTCTGGGCTGGGATGCCCGGACGACCACCGGCGGTGACTTCGACCTCGACGCCAGCGCGCTGCTGACGAACGCCGAGGGCAAGGTCGGAAGCGACGGGAATTTCGTCTTCTTCAACAACCTCAAGAGCCCCGACGGCTCCGTCGAGCACACCGGTGACAACCTCACCGGTGAGGGCGAGGGCGACGACGAGGTCATCAAGGTCAACCTGGCCGGTGTCCCGGCCGACGTCGACAAGGTCGTCTTCCCGGTCTCGATCTACGAGGCCGAGAGCCGTCAGCAGAGCTTCGGCCAGGTGCGCAACGCCTACATCCGCGTGGTGAACCAGGCGGACAACACCGAGCTCGCCCGTTACGACCTCAGTGAGGACGCCTCGACGGAGACCGCCATGGTCTTCGGCGAGCTCTACCGCAACGGCGCGGAGTGGAAGTTCCGCGCCATCGGCCAGGGATATGCCTCGGGTCTGCGCGGCATCGCGCAGGACTTCGGCGTCAACGTCTGAGCCGGTCCGGAGGATCCTCCGGACACCCGCAGTTCCCTCGCGTCCGGCGTCGCACCGTGTGTGCGGCGCCGGACGCGCTCGGCAGAGCGCCCCGCGTCCGTCAGGCGCCCGCGCCGGGCCGCAAAACCGTCCATCGACTCGGGGAGGACACACCATGGGCGTCACGCTCGCCAAGGGAGGCAACGTCTCCCTCTCCAAGGCCGCACCCGATCTCACTCAGGTGCTGGTCGGGCTCGGCTGGGACGCACGATCCACGACGGGGGCCGACTTCGACCTGGACGCCAGCGCGCTGCTGTGCCAGTCGGGCCGGATCCTCGGTGACGAGTGGTTCGTGTTCTACAACAACCTGACCAGCCCCGACGGCTCCGTCGAGCACACCGGCGACAACCTCACGGGCGAGGGCGACGGCGACGACGAGTCCGTCATCGTGAACCTGACGCAGGTGCCGGCGCACTGCGACAAGATTGTTTTCCCGGTTTCCATTCATGAAGCCGACAATCGTGGGCAGACCTTTGGTCAGGTCAGCAATGCCTTCATCCGCGTGGTGAACCAGGCGGACGGTCAGGAGCTGGCCCGTTACGACCTCAGTGAGGACGCCTCGACGGAGACGGCGATGATCTTCGGCGAGCTCTACCGCTACGGCGGGGAGTGGAAATTCCGTGCAGTCGGACAGGGGTACGCGTCAGGACTCCGGGGCATCGCTCTAGACTTCGGGGTCAACGTTTCGTAAAGCCGCGCACGGCGCGGGGGAGCCCCGTACTCACCGGGGGAGACCCTTACACACATGATGGGGTAGCCAGTGGTTCTGAAAACCTTCGGCTGGTCGTTCGCGGTCACCGTGATCGGTCTGGTCGCAGCGGTGTTCTACGGGGGGTGGCAGGCTTTCGGCATCGTGGCGATCCTGTCGATCCTGGAGATCTCGCTGTCCTTCGACAACGCGGTGATCAATGCCGGGATCCTGAAGAAGATGAGTGCCTTCTGGCAGAAGATCTTCCTCACGATCGGCATCCTCATCGCGGTCTTCGGTATGCGGCTGGTCTTTCCCGTCGTGATCGTGGCCATCAGTGCCCAGCTCGGTCCCATCGAGGCTGTGGACCTGTCCTTCAACGATCCCGACCGCTACAAGGAACTGGTGACGGACGCCCATCCCTCCATCGCCGCCTTCGGTGGCATGTTCCTGCTGATGATCTTCCTGGACTTCGTCTTCGAGGACCGTGACATCAAGTGGCTCGGCTGGCTGGAGCGTCCGCTGGCCAAGCTCGGCAAGGTCGACATGCTCTCGGTCTGCGTCGCGCTGATCGTCCTGATGATCACCGCCATGACGTTCGCCACCCATGCCCACCAGCACGGGGGCGGGCACGCGGACAAGGCGGAGACGGTGATGCTCTCGGGCATCGCCGGCCTGATCACCTACCTCGTGGTCGGCGGGCTCTCCGGATTCTTCGAGAACAAGCTCGAGGAGGAGGAGGAACGCGAGCACGAGGCCGAGGAAGAGGCCAAGAAGGCCGGCAAGCCGGTCTCCGGGGTCGTCCTGGCGGGCAAGGCCGCCTTCTTCATGTTCCTCTACCTCGAGGTCCTGGACGCCTCCTTCTCCTTCGACGGTGTCATCGGCGCCTTCGCCATCACCAACGAGATCGTGCTGATGGCCCTGGGCCTGGGCATCGGCGCCATGTACGTGCGTTCACTCACCGTCTACCTGGTCCGCCAGGGCACCCTGGACGACTACGTCTACCTGGAACACGGCGCCCACTACGCCATCGGCGCACTCGCCGTGATCCTCCTGATCACCATCCAGTACGAGATCAACGAACTCATCACCGGCTCCGTCGGAGTCATCCTCATCGGCTGGTCCTTCTGGTCCTCCGTCCGCCGCAACAAAGCACTCGCAGCAGCCGGCGGCCCTGATTCCAAGGCGGAAGTCTCCTCCGGGGTGTGACCCGGTAGGGAATGAGGAACGCTCTCTCTGCGGGGCGGCCATGGCGGCGGTTCTCCGGGAAGACCCGGACCCGGCCCGGAGGCCGCCCCGCAGCGGCGTGTGGGGCGTGTGGGCCGTACGGGAGCCGGGTGGTACTCACCGATGACAAGTGGGGGTTGGGATGGCCTTCTGGGACGGCCTGTTTCCGCGGCGGGCTGCGCAGTTCGAGTCGGGTAACTCCGCGACGAGCTCGATCGTGCTCTCCAAGCGCAATGCCACGGTCTCGCTGAACAAGCAGGGCGCGCTGACGGGCAATCTGCGCGTCAACCTGTCGTGGCGGATGCGTACGTCGGACTTCGGCGGCAGATCGCGGCAGAGCGGACGGCTGCTGCGTCCGCTGAAGCTCTTCCAGCCCGACGTCGTGCAGGCGCACACCCAGGGCATGGTCAACGTGGACCTGGACCTGGGCTGCATGTACGAACTGACGGACGGGACGAAGGGGGTGGTCCAGCCCCTGGGCAACTTGATCGGCGACCTGAACGCGCCGCCGTACGTCAGGCTCAGCGGTGACGACCGTTTCGGGGCGCCCTCGGGCGAGACCGTCTACGTGAACCTCGACAAGCACGACGAGATCAAGCGCCTGCTGTTCTTCGTGTACATCTACGACCAGACCCCGGCCTTCGACCGTACGCACGCCAAGGTGACGCTCTACCCGGGCAACGGGCCGCGCATCGAGATCGAGCTGGACGAGCGGGCCCCACAGGCCCGTTCCTGCGCGGTGTTCACGGTGGACAACGTCAAGGGCGAGCTGATCGTGCGGCGCGAGGTGAAGTTCGTGTACGGCTTCCAGTCGGAGCTGGACCGGATGTACGGCTTCGGTATGCAGTGGGGACGCGGCTACAAGACGCGGGCCTGAGTGCGCGCCGTGAGGGGCGGCCGCGCCTCCGGTTCACGGCCGGAGGAACTGCGGGCCCTGCGGGGGGAGCACGAAATTCGGGTCGGCGGCAGGCGCGGCCGCCGCCGCGGGCTGGGGATAGCCGTACGCCGGCCGGTCCGCGGCAGGCTGTGGGTAGCCGTAGGCGGACTGCGGGGCCGCGGTGGGCGGCTGCGGATAGCCGTAGGCCGGCTGGGGCGCCACAGACGGCTGTGGGTAGCCGTAGGCGGGCTGCTGGTGCTGGACCGTGGCCTGGGAGTCGGGCGCGGGCACGGCGGGCTCCGGCGGGGGCGGGACGGACGCGGACGTCCCGGGAGTGCTGGGCACGGCGGCGGGGCCGGGCTCGGAGGCCGCCTCCGCCTCGTCCACCGAGATCCCGAAGGCGGTGGCCAGCCCGACGAGGCCCGTCGGGTATCCCTGTCCCACAGCACGGAACTTCCAGCCGTCACCGCGCCGGTACAGCTCGCCGCAGATGACCGCGGTCTCCTCACCGGTCTCCGCCCGCACGTCGAAGACCGCGAGCGGCTCACCGTCCGCCGACGCCGCGTCGTACAGCGATATGCGCAGATCCGTCACGCGCTCGAACGCCGCCTCGTCGCAGGACGCGGCGATGACCACCTGTTCCACGGAGGGGTCGAGCGAGGAGAGGTCCGCCTCGATCGTGTCCGTGAGCCCCTCGGGGGAACTGCGCTTGGGCAGGCGCCGCACGAAGCCCGAAGGGTGCCGCGGCTGGTTGTAGAAGACGAAGTCCTCGTCGGAACGCACCTGTCCGGCGGGGCCGATCAACAGGGCCGAGGCGTCCACATCCGGTACCCCGGCGCCCGGGGTCCAGCGCAGCACGGCCCGTACGGCCATGGCGTCGAGAGGGACGTTCGAGCCCTTCAGCATCGCGTGCGTCATGGCGGTCATCCTGCCTGCTGGTGGGGTGCCCGGACAACGCGGGGGTACGAGCCAGTAGGCCAGGCACCGCGGGTGAGGAGCACGCAGGCGCGCCGCGGGGGGTGCGGGCTAGGGCGGGGACACCCGAAGTTCATACGGACGGGGAACTCGCGACACCTCACCGAACGTACTATTACCGGCCATACGTTTATCCGGTCTCTATGACAGCACGGGGGTAGCACATGCGTCATTTCGGGCATATATCGCCCGCTGTCCGGGAGGGACTGTTCTTCAAGGAGCCGTGCGAATTCGACGCGGGCTCCTCCTCCCGCATGCTGTCCGCGGCCCTGGGTGCCACGCTCTACAGCCCCGCGACCCGGCCCAGACTGGCCGACGACGTGATCAAGCAGGCCGGCCACGGTGTCGTCTCCATGGTGCTCTGCCTGGAGGATTCCATCGACGACGCCGAAGTGGTCGGTGCCGAGGCCAATCTGGTCCGGCAGTTCGCCGACCTCGACGCGCGGGACGCCGAGGTGCCGCTGCTCTTCATCAGGGTCCGTGAGCCGGAGCAGATACCCGATCTCGTGCAGCGGCTCGGGGACTCCGTCCGATTGTTGTCCGGATTCGTACTTCCCAAATTCACCGAAGACCGGGGCGAGCTCTTCCTGGAGGCCCTCACCGCGGCCGAGGCGGACAGCGGGCACCGGCTGTTCGCCATGCCCGTCCTCGAATCGCCCGAGCTGCTGCACCTGGAGACCAGGGGCGAGACCCTCCGGGGAATCGCCCGCACCGTCGACAAGTACCGCGAACGCGTCCTGGCGCTACGGCTCGGTGTCACCGACTTCTGCTCCGCCTACGGCCTGCGCCGGGCTCCCGACATGACGGCGTACGACGTACAGATCGTCGGCGCCGTCATCGGCGACGTCGTCAACGTGCTGGGCCGGGCGGACGGAACGGGGTTCACCATCACCGGGCCCGTATGGGAGTACTTCCGTCTCCAGGAGCGGATGTTCAAGCCCCAGCTGCGCCGCAGCCCCTTCATGGGACAGGCCGAGGAGCTGCGCGCCGCGCTCATCGAGCACGACCTCGACGGGCTGCTGCGCGAGATCGAGCTCGACCGGGCCAACGGACTGCTCGGCAAGACCTGCATCCATCCGTCGCACGTCCTGCCGGTGCACGCCCTGTCGGTCGTCAGCCACGAGGAGTACAGCGACGCACAGGACATCCTGCGGCCCGAGCGGGGCGGCGGCGGCGTGCTGCGCTCCGCGTACACGAACAAGATGAACGAAGTGAAACCGCACCGCGCCTGGGCCGAGCGGACCCTGCAACGGGCCGAGGTCTTCGGCGTGGCCCGCGAGGACGTCGGTTTCGTGGAGCTCCTGGCCGCCGGCGTGACGACCTGAGAGCGGACATGGCGGACATGGGCGAGCACGGGTCGGCAGACGTGCACGGGCCGGCAGACGCGCACGGGCGAGTACACGGGCGCGGGCGAGTACACGAGCACCTACGGGAAGAAGAGGCAGTGGACGTGGAGTGGTCGGGCAACTGGGTCGCGGAGCGGCTCGGGGTCGAGCTCGTCGGCGACGGGGAACTACGGGAGCTGCTGGGCCTCGCCCTGCGCCGCAACCCGAAGCGGGCCCATCTGCTCGTGTCGAAGGTCCTGGGCAAGCACGTGCCGCAGCGGCCCTCCGTCGTCCACGGCGTGGGCTTCGAGCTCGGCGAGCGGGTACGGGACCTGCTGGGCGAGGCGGAGGCCCGCCGCGCCGTCGTCCTCGGGTACGCGGAGACGGCCACGGGCCTCGGCCACGCCGTCGCGGACGGGCTCGGGGTGGCTCCGTACCTCCACTCGACCCGGCGGCCCGTCGCCGGCGTCGCACAGGCGGGCGGCTTCGAGGAGACGCACTCGCACGCCACCTCGCACCTGCTGCTGCCCGAGGACCCGGACCTGCTGAACGCCACCGGTCAGGACTCGCCTCTGGTCCTGGTCGACGACGAGTTCTCCACCGGCAACACCGTGCTCAACACCATCCGGGCCCTCCACGCGCGCTACCCCCGCGACCGGTACGTCATAGTCGCCCTGGTGGACATGCGGTCCGAGGCCGACCGGGGGCGGCTCGCCGGATTCGCCGAAGAGATCGGCGCCCGTGTCGACCTCGTGGTCCGGGCCCGGGGCACCGTGCGCCTGCCGGAGGGAGTCCTGGAGAAGGGCCTCGGCCTGGTGGCCGAGCACGACGCCCAGGACGCGGAACGGGCCGGTCACGCGGAACCGGCCGGTCACGCGGAACGGGCCGGTCACGCGGAACGGGCGGTTCACCCGCAGTACGTGCAGGACGGGCACCCCGCGCCGCCACGGCCCGCCCCCGTACGCGTCGCCCTCGACTGGCCGGCCGGCGTACCCGACGGCGGGCGCCACGGCTTCACCCCCGCCCACCGCGCCGCCCTGGAAGCCGCCCTCCCGGCCATGGCAGGCCGTATCGCCGATGCCCTGGGTGACGACGCACGCAGGGTGCTCGTCCTCGGCTTCGAGGAGCTGATGTACGCGCCGCTGCGGCTCGCCACCGCACTGGAGGACGCCATCACGGCCGACGTGCGCTACTCCACCACCACCCGCTCGCCCGTCCTCGCCGTCGACGACCCCGGTTACGCGATACGCAGCCGTCTCGTCTTCCCCGCCCACGACGACCCCGCGGACGGGCCGGGCGACCGGTACGCCTACAACGTCGCGGGCGCGGGCTTCGACGCCGTCGTCGCCGTCGTCGACTCCCGCGCCGACACCCCCGCGCTGCACGCCCCCGACGGGCTGCTGGCCCGGCTCACCGGCCAGGTGCTGCTCGCGGTCATCCCCTCGTACGTCCCGGCGGCGGCCTCCCGCCGGACCTCCCACCGGATCTCCCACAGGCAGGAAGCCGCCATGCTGCCCGCACCCCTCCGGGGCCCCGCCTTCTCCTCGTACGCGGCGGACGACGTCGGCTGGCTGCTCCAGGACCTCTCGGACACGCCGCTGGAAGCCCCCACCGAGGAGCGTGAGGAGGCCATCCAGAGCGGCGGCGCGCACTACGCCGAATCGCTGCCCGTCGAATACCAGCCCAGCCCTCGGTACCAGGAGCTGTTCAGGACCGCCCTGGAAACCTCGGCGGCCCGTATCGCCCGGGCCGTCGGCACCGTCACCGAGACCGTCCTCGCGGAAAGGGGCCCCCGCCCCGTCCTGGTCTCCCTCGCCCGGGCCGGCACCCCCGTCGGGGTGCTCATGCGCCGATGGGCCCAGCACCGGCACGGCCTCGACCTCCCGCACTACGCCGTCTCCATCGTCCGTGGCCGCGGCATCGACGCCAACGCCCTGCGCTGGCTCGCCGCCCACCACGACCCGGCGGACGTCGTCTTCGTCGACGGCTGGACCGGGAAGGGCGCCATCACCCGCGAACTCGCCGCCGCCCTGGAGGACTTCGAGGGCTTCGACCCGGAGATCGCCGTACTGGCCGACCCGGGCGGCTGCGTACGGACGTACGGGACGCGCGAGGACTTCCTGATTCCGTCCGCCTGCCTCAACTCCACGGTGTCCGGGCTCATCTCCCGTACGGTCCTGCGCTCCGACCTGGTCGGCCCGCACGACTTCCACGGCGCGAAGTTCTACCGCGAACTCGCGGACTCCGACGTCTCCGGGCTGTTCCTCGACACGGTCGCCGCCCGCTTCGACGAGGTCGCCGACGCCGTGGACGCCGAAGCGAAGGAACTGCTCGCCGCGGACCGCGCCCCCACCTGGGAGGGCTGGGCCGCCGTCGAACGGATCAGCGAGGAGTACGGCATCCACGACGTGAACCTGGTCAAGCCCGGCGTCGGCGAGACGACCCGGGTGCTGCTGCGCCGTGTTCCCTGGAAGATCCTGGCCAAGCGGGGAGCCGGGGCCGACCTCGACCACGTACGACTGCTCGCCGAGCAGCGCGGCGTCCCGGTCGAGGAGGCCGACGACCTCCCGTACACCTGCGTCGGACTGATCCACCCCAAGTACACACGCGGCGCCACCGGCGCGGACGGCACGGCGGTGACGGCGAAGTGAGCGGAACCGACAACGCGTCCGCGCCCGGGGCCACGGCTGTGTCCGCCTCCGGGGCCACGGCTGCGCCCGCCCCCGTGACGCTGGTGGCCAGCGACCTGGACCGCACCCTCATCTACTCGGCGGCCTCCCTCCAGCTGACGATGCCGGACGAGCAGGCCCCGCGCCTGCTCTGCGTCGAGGTGTACGGCCGGGCGCCCCTGTGCTACATGACGGAGACGGCGGCCGCACTGCTCGACGAACTGGCCCGCACCACGGTCTTCGTCCCGACCACGACCCGCACCCGGGAGCAGTACGGCCGTATCCACCTCCCCGGGCCCGCGCCCCGGTACGCCATCTGTGCCAACGGCGGGCACATCCTCGTCGACGGCGTCCCCGACCCCGACTGGCAGGACCACGTGGTCCGCCGCATCGACGGCGAGTGCGCCCCCCTCGCCGAGATCCGCGCCCACCTCCAGGCCGTGAGCGATCCTTCCTGGCTGCTCAAGGAACGGGTCGCCGAAGACCTCTTCGCCTACCTCGTCGTCGACCGCGGCGCCCTTCCGGAAGGCTGGGTGAAGGAGCTGGCCGCCTGGGCGGACCCCCGGGGCTGGACCGTCTCCCTCCAGGGCCGCAAGATCTACGCCGTACCCAAGCCGCTCACCAAGAGTGCCGCGATGCGTGAGGTGGCCCGCCGCTGCGGCGCCACCCTGACGCTCGCCGCCGGTGACTCGCTCCTGGACGCCGACCTGCTGCTCGCCGCCGACCGGGCCTGGCGCCCGGGCCACGGCGAGCTCGCCGACTGCGGGTGGGGCGCTCCGCACACAGAGGTGCTCCGCGAGACGGGCGGCGCTGCGGGCGAGGAGATCCTGCGCCGCTTCCTGCGCGCCGCCGACCCTCTGCGGGCGGGTCGCTGAGCGCACGCGAGCGATCCTGGGCAAGCTGGTCGGGCCGCCGCGAACGGAGGAGACGCGCATGACCAAGGGCAACGACACCGAGATCACCGACGAGCTGTACGCGTACGCGCTGGCCCACAATCCCCCGCTGGACCTGGTGCAACGCGAACTCGTGGAGACCACGTACGCCGAACTGCCCGGCCAGGCCGGCATGCAGTCCGCGCAGGAGCAGGGGCCGCTGCTCGCCTTCCTCGTCCGGCTGACGGGCGCCCGGCACATCGTGGAGGTCGGCACCTTCACCGGTTTCTCGGCGCTGGCGATGGCCCAGGCGCTGCCCGCGGACGGGGTGCTGATCGCCTGCGACATCTCCGAGGAGTGGACGGCGTACGGCCGGCAGGCGTGGGAGAGGGCGGGCGTCGCCGACCGGATCGACCTGCGGATCGCGCCCGCGCTGGACACCCTGCGCGCGATGCCGGCCGAGCCGCACGTCGACATGGCCTATCTGGACGCCGACAAGGGCAACTACATCGCGTACTGGGAGGAGCTGGTCCCTCGGATGCGCCCCGGCGGGCTCGTCGTCACCGACAACGTCCTCTTCCACGGACGTGTGACCGACCCGCTGGCCACCGGGGACGCCGCTGCCATCAGGGGTTTCAACGACCATGTGGTGGCCGACGACCGGATGGAGAGCGTGCTGCTGACCGTGGCGGACGGGCTGACACTCTCGCGCAGGAGGTAGCGGAGGCGGGGCCTCCGGGCGGGGCGGGGGCTCCGGGAGGCGGGGCCCCGGG
>NZ_DATMVN010000713.1:0-2419 GCF_035563135.1 Streptomyces sp. | reverse complement strand
AATCCGGACCGGGCTGGCCGCCGCCTCGCAGCTGAGCGGGGTGTGCCTGAAGCCGCCCTCGATGGCGCAGCCTGACGCTGTGGGGGATGTGTCGACCGATCGTAGGAACGCCGCCGCGTTGTGCCGCCCCGAAGCGCGCGTTGCGTCAGGTGACGGGACGTCGCGTCGGCATCCCGGCCGCAGCGGTGTCCCCGTTGCCGTCAGGGACGTCGCCGTCCCCGCCGTGAGGGAGCAGTGGCCAGCGGTGCAGGAGCCCGAGCGTCGCTCGGTGGGGCAGCCGGCGGAGCACGGCCACCGTCGACCGGTCCCTCGCCGAGGGCAAGGTCACCCGACGGTTCCGCTCGAGCGCTCGGATCCCGTGCTCGGCGACCGCGCGCGGGTCATCGAGCGCCGATGACGGCATGCGGCGCAGCGCCTCGGCCAGCCCCGCGTGCGTCATGAACTCGGTCGGCATCGTGCCGGGACACAGGGCAGTGACCGCGACCCCGTGCGGGCGGAGTTCGGTGTGCAGCGCTTCGGTGAAGGCGTACACCGCAGCCTTCGATGCGGCGTAGGTCGCCAATCGGGGCGCCGGCGCCCAGCTGAACAGCGAGCCCACGTTGAGCACCGCACCGCTGCCCCGCCGCACCATCGGAGGAACGAAGTAGCCGCACAGGTCCACGGTCGCCTCGAGATTGAGTCGCAGGACGGCGACCTGCCGCTCAGCCCGGTAGGCGACGAACTCCCCGGCGATGGCCGCGCCGGCGTTGTTGCAGAGGACCGAGATGTCGAGTCCGAGCTCGGCCACGGCGGCCGCGAGTGACTTTCGGGCATCCGGCTCGGTGAGGTCACAGCTGACGGCGTGGACCTGGACACCGTGGCCGGAGAGCGACCGGGCCAGAGCGTCCAGCCGGTCCCGGCGACGGGCGACCAACACCAGGTCGTGTCCTCGCGCGGCCAGGGACCGGGTCAGCTCGGCACCCAGGCCCGACGATGCCCCGGTCACCAGCGCGGCCGAACCCGTGGCCGGCTGCGGCAGCCACGAGGCCCCTCCGCGCCGTCGACGGGGACCGTGGAGCTTCGCTGGCCGGTGGCCGTCCTCCGTGACAGGCATGTCCGTCCTCCCCTGATCGACCGTCCGGACGCTGCTCGCTCCGGGAACCGGGGGCAAGGCAACCCAAGACGTCATGGCGACACCGCAGCAGCCAATGACTCAGTACAGCCGCGGCATGACCTCCCGTCAGCTCCGGGACGAGCACGACGGCGCGGGACATGTCACCTCGTGCACGGTCAGCGGGAGGGCCTGCTGGTGGACAACGGAACAGGGTCGTGGTGTGTCGAGGAGCGTGGCCCGAGTCGCCGCTGTCGCCGATCGCCGCGTGACCGACCTGTCCCCGCAGGTTTCGGCTGAGTTGGTCGCCGGGCCGGGACCGCGCTGGCAGGCGCGCCAGGACGCACACCTGGCCGACCGGCCGCGCCTGCGGGCAACGGGGTTGGTGGAAGGCGTCGGCTGGTGTTCCTCGACCGGCTGTACGGCGCATCGGGGGTTCTCCCTACCGCCGGAACGGGGGATTTCCGTCGCAGATCTGTAGGGACACCTCGATGGTCTCCATTTCCCGGCAAGCGCACTCTTTCCTCACGGCACGAACCGCCGGTTCGGACCGCAACTCCCCCTCACGGAAAGAGGACTCACGATGTCCTTCTACAGCACCTACGTCCCCTTCTACGGCGACGGCGGCAACGGCGGCGTCGCGGTCAACGCCGGCAACATCAACTTCGGCGGCGAGCAGAACAACTCCGCCAGCGCCGACGGCGGCACCGGCGGGCTGTTCGGCGACGGCGGCAACGGCGGCGTCGCGGTCAACGCCGGCAACGTCAACATCGGCGGCCTCCAGGACAACGTCGCCAGCGCCGACGGCGGCGACGCCCTCAGCTTCCTCCTGGTCTGACCCACTCCCCTCCCAGCGGGCCCCGGGCGACCCCCGCCCGGGGCCCGCTCCCCCCGAGTCCTCCGTGTGAACGAGAGACCACAGGTTCAGGCGCTGGAGCGGACCGCACAGCCCTCATCGATGGGGCCTGGACATCCACAGGGACCTGCTTCGACTACACCCCTACGGCACCACGCTGCTTCAACGACCTCGTGCATGGCTGGCTGCACTGATCGGAGACGTTGGTTGAGTGCGTGTGACGACACGATCTGACTGATCCGGTTCGGGGAGGACCTCCGGACGTGGAGTGGAGCGGCTGAAGGCACCCACTTCACGAGCCCGGAGGTCCTCCTGTCCCACGCTCCTGCCGCCCTGACCCCACGCCACCGACTGCGGCTCGGCAGAGCCGTCGTCGAGGACGGCTGGTCGATCTCCTACGCGGCGGCGGTGTTCAACGTCTCCTGGCCCACAGCCAACAAGTGTCCCGTACCGGGTCTGATGGAGGCTCTCAA
>NZ_DATMVN010000712.1:0-8062 GCF_035563135.1 Streptomyces sp. | reverse complement strand
CGCCCCGCCATGCGCCGGTGGGGCCGGCCGGCCCGCAGGACCGCCGCCCCCCGGCCCGAACCCCAGCCCCAGCCCCAGCCGTGACCAGCCACTCACCGGAGACGCCATGACCCACCCCGCCGGAACGACCGAGCCCCTGGCCTACCCGATGCGGCGCACCTGTCCCTTCTCTGTGCCGGAGGGCTACGCCGAGCTGCGCGAACACCCGACGGTCGGCCGGGTCGAGCTGCCCACCGGAGCCCTCGCCTGGGCCGTGACCCGCTACGAGGACGTGCGGACGATGCTGGCCGACAACCGGTTCAGCTCCGACCTGCGCCACCCCGGTTTTCCGCTCCTGATGGAGCATCAGCGCCCCGCCCCCGAGTTCTCCACGTCCCTGGTCGGCATGGACCCGCCGGACCACACGCTCGCCCGCCGTGCGGTGGCGGGCGACTTCACCTACCGGCGTATGAACCGTCTGCGTCCGCGCATTCAGGAGATCGTGGACGAGCACGTCGAGCGTCTCCTGGCCGGCCCGCGCCCTGCCGACCTGGTCTCCGCGTTCGCCAATCCCGTTCCCCTGATGGCGATCTGCGAACTGATCGGAGTCCCCTTCGAGGACCGTGACTTCTTCCTGCGGATCTCCTCCACAGTCATGAACGCCACCTCGGCCGACGAGGGTGCGCGTGCCATGCGCGAACTCATGGAGTACATGGACGCGCTGGTCACCTCGAAGGAGAAGGAACCCACCGACGACGTGCTGGGCCGACTGGCCGCACGCCCCGGCGAACCGGGAGTCCCCGGCCACCGCGACATGGTGGGGATGGCCT
The DNA here is from genome assembly GCF_035563135.1 of Streptomyces sp. Classification (GTDB taxonomy): domain Bacteria; phylum Actinomycetota; class Actinomycetes; order Streptomycetales; family Streptomycetaceae; genus Streptomyces. Next base: position 7,253 of record NZ_DATMVN010000712.1, on the reverse strand, counting down.
TCATGCTGCTGATGGCGGGCCACGAGACCCCGGCCAACGTGCTGGGGCTGGGCGCCATGCTGCTGCTGGAGAGGCCCGAAGTGCTGGAGGAACTGCGCGGCGATCCGTCCAGGATGCCCGCCGCGGTGGACGAGCTGCTGCGCTACTTCACCATCGCCGAGATCGGCAACTCGCGTGTCGCCCTGGAGGACGTGGAACTCGGCGGCGTCACCATCCGGGCCGGGGAAGGGGTACTGGGCCTCACGGTCGGCGCCAACCGCGACCCGGCGCGTTTCCAGGACCCCGACCGGTTCGACATAGCCCGTTCCGACCAGGGCCACGTCTCCTTCGGCTACGGCTCCCACCAGTGCCTGGGCCAGCACCTGGCGCGCATCGAACTGGAGGTCGCCTTCACCACCTTGTTCGCGAGGATTCCGGGACTGCGCCTCGCCGTCCCCATGGACACCCTGCGGTTCAAGGACGAACACATCAACTACGGGCTGCACGCACTGCCGGTGACCTGGTGAGGAGGACGGATGAGGATCGGAACCCGCCCCGACCGGTGCATCGGTGCGGGGCACTGCGTGCTCAACAGCCCGGACCTGTTCGACCAGAGCGAGGCCATGGGGACCGTGGTCGTCCTCGCGGAAGAGGTCCCGCGCCCGCTGGCGGAGCAGGCGCGGGCCGCGATCGACGCCTGTCCCACCAGCACCTTGTACATGACCGAAGAATAAGATCCTAGGAAAGTAGCACATGCCATATATATCGGACGGCCCGCGTCTTCCGGCGGGGGCGCGGACCCGACTGCCCTCGCTCACCGGGATGCGGTTCATCGCCGCGATGATGGTCTTCGCCCTGCACGCGGTGGTCGAAGGACTCTTCACCTCGCCGACGGTGAACGACCCGGCGTTCCGCTTTTTGTCGCTCAGCGGCGGAGCCGGAGTCGGCTTCTTCTTCATCCTCAGCGGATTCGTACTGACCTGGTCGGCCCGTGATACGGACACCCTCGGGGCATTCTGGCGACGGCGGCTGTTCAAGATCTACCCGAGCCACCTGCTGACCTACCTCGCCGCCGTCCTGGTCCTGGTCCTGGTGGTGGGACAGGGCATCGGCGCGCGGGACGCGGTCCTCAACGCGCTCCTGCTCCAGTCCTTCTTCCCCTCACCGGCCACCATCAACAGCATCAACCCGGTGGCATGGTCCCTCTCCTGTGAACTGTTGTTCTACCTCTGCTTCCCGGCGCTGCTGATGCTGGTCCGCCGCATCAGGGCCGAACGGCTGTGGATGTGGACCGTGGGAGTCGTGGCGGCGGTCTTTGCCGTGCCGCTGGTGGCGCTGGCGCTGCCGGAGCAGCAGCCCTACCCTGTCCTCGGGGTCACCGAGTGGCAGACCTGGTTCATCTATCACCTGCCGCCGGTGCGCATGCTCGACTTCCTCTTCGGCATCCTGCTCGCCCGTATGGTGCTGGCCGGCCGCAGGATTCCGCTCGGTTTCCCCGCGTCGGTCGTGCTGGCCGTCGTGGTCTTCGCCGTCACCCCGCAGCTGCCGCCGGTCTACGGCCTGGTGTCGACGCTGTTCGTGCCGCTCGGGCTGGTCATCGCCAACGGCGCGGTCGCCGATCGCGACGGTCTGGGCACCGGGCTGTCCGGCCGGACGTGGGTGTGGCTCGGAGAGGTCTCCTTCGCCTTCTACCTCTTCCACCGCCTGGTACTGACCACCGGTCACCATCTGCTGGATCCGGCGAAGGCCTGGGACGCCCCGGTGGCGCTGGCTCTGAGCCTGGCTCTGGCCGCCGTCACACTGGTGATCTCCTGGCTGTCGTTCTCCCTGTTCGAACGCCCGGTGATGCGGAAGTTCGCGGTCGCGCGCGGCGCGCGCGGGAACGGGCCGACGGGCGGAACCGAGGGGCCGCCGCCCCCCGCACCGTCCGCTCCGGTGCCGGACGGCGCAGGCCGGCTTCCCACCGCCTGACGGACACCCTCCCTCGCCAGCCCCGCACAGGTCACCGGCCCGTGCGGGGCTGATCTCGTTTCAGCCCGACTGTTCCGCGCCGGCCGGCTGAGCGTCCGCCGACCGGGCACCCGTCTTCCCGGCGCCTTCCTGCCCGGCGCCGGAGCGCTGGAAGTACACCATCGTCAGAACCGCCAGCAGCAGGAAGATCGCGGTGGAGATCGCCCCGGCGACATTGAGGCCGCTGACGAACGCGGCGTGCGCGGTGTCCAGCAGCGAGTCCGCCGCCTGGCCGGACAGGCCCGCCGCCTCGTGGACAGCTCCCGCGACGGTCTCCTGCGCGTGGTCCGAAGCCGATCCGGACAGTCCGTCGACGCGCGGGGCGCCTTCCATGCGGTAGCTGTACACCGCCGCGCTGACCGTGCCGAGCAGGGCCAGACCGAAAGCACCTCCGAGGAAGTTCGACGTCTCGGAGAGCGAGGCGGCCGAACCGGCACGTTCAGGCGGCACCGAACCGATCACCAGGCCGGTCCCGAGTGCGAACAGCGGTCCGGTGCCCAGGCCCAGGACGGCGACGGCGACCACGACCGACCACACGCCCCATCCCTCGTCCATCACCATGAGCAGCGCCGCTCCCACCGCGGAGACCACCATCCCGCCGATGATCGCGACCTGGGGCTTGACCGTACGGGTCAGCGCCGGTGTGGACATCGTGCCCACCGCCACCGCGAGGCCCATCGGGGCGAACAGCCAGGCCGAGACGAACGGCGAGTAACCCAGCACCGTCTGCAGGAGCTGGGTGACCAGCAGCCCGGTGCCCGCCATCACCACTCCGGCCAGCACCAGCGCGGTGAGGATCAGAGTGAACGAGCTGCTGGCGAACAGCCGCAGGTCCAGCATCGGGTCCTCGATCCGCAGCTGCCTGCGGGCGAACAGCGCGAGGAAGACCAGACCGAACACGAGCGCCACCAGCGCGATCGCCATCGATCCGCTGCCCACGGCGAGCGCCTTGATCGCGTATACGACGGGCAGGATGCCGAGCAGCGACAGCAGCACGCTTCCCATGTCGACCCGCCGCGTCTGCTCGGGCCGGAACTCCGGCAGCAGCATGGGAGCACCGATCAGCACGAGCACCATGACCGGCACGGCCATGAGGAACACCGAGCCCCACCAGAAGTAGTCCAGCAGCAGCCCTCCCACCACCGGGCCGAGAGCGGCGCCGGTGAAGTTGCAGGTGGCCCAGATGGCGATGGCCTTGCCCCGCTGCTGGTCGTCGCGGAACATGTTGCTGATCAGGGCCAGGGTGGAGGGCATCAGCGTCGCTCCCGCGATACCCAGCACCGCGCGGGCCGCGATCAGCATGGCGGGGCTGGTCGCGTAGGCGGCGATCACCGACGCCACCAAGAACCCGGCCACACCGATCATGAGCAGCCGGCGTCGGCCGATCCGGTCGCCGAGCGTGCCCATGGTGATCACCAGACCGGCGACCATGAACCCGTAGACGTCCGTGATCCACAACTGCTGAACGGCCCCGGCGCCCAGATCCGCGGTCAGCTGCGGCAGCGCCAGGAACAGCACGTTCATGTCCAGCGCGACCAGCAAGGTGGGCAGTGCCAGAACCGCAAGGCCGAGCCAGGGGCTTCGCCCGGTCCCCACTGCGGCATCATCTGTCACACGGGCAGACATGTGTGACCTCCCTCTCCGTTGACTGTCTTTCTCGTCTGGTAGTCGGAGCGGAGTGACGGATATTGCGTTCGCGGCCGCGATTGCTCGGCGGTGGCCGGGTCAGTTCCCGGCGCCGCCCACCCGGGCCGCACGGCTCTCCAGATACCGGCGTTCCGGAAGGCTGGCCGTGCGGCGGGAGGCTTCCTCGTAACAGGCATGGGCCGCGGCGTGGTCGCCGGTCATCTCCAGCAGATGGCCGCGTACCGCGAGCAGCCGGTGGTGACCGGCCAGCCGGGTGTCCTCGTCGAGTGAGCTCAGCAGCGCGAGACCCCGGTCGGGGCCGTCGGCCATGGCGACCGCGATGGCATGGTTCAGTGTGACCATGGGGTTGGGCGCGACCTGTTCGAGCAGCCGGTAGAGGATGACGATCTGCCGCCAGTCGGTGTCCTCGCTGCGCGGCGCCTCGGCGTGCAGCGCGGCGATGGCCGCCTGCAGCTGGTACGGGCCCAGGGGATCGCGGACCAAGGCCTCGGTGGTCAGCGCGACGCCCTCCTCGATCGCCCCGCTGTCCCAGCGGCCGCGGTCCTGCTCGGCCAGAGGTATCAGGTTGCCGTCCGGGTCGGTGCGCGCGGCCCGGCGGGCGTCGGTCAGCAGCATCAGCGCCAGCAGCCCGGTGACCTGAGGGTCCTCGGGCAGGACCCGCCGCACGGCCCGGGTGAGCCGGATCGCCTCGCGTGTCAGCTCGACGTGCTGGAGGTCGGGACCGACCGTGCTCGCGTATCCCTCGTTGTAGATCAGATACAGGACGTGCAGGACGACGCCGAGCCGCTCCGTGCGTTCCGCGGCGGGCGGCAGTTCGAAGCGGCCCCCGGCGGCCTTGATGCGCTGCTTGGCGCGGCTGATGCGCTGAGCCATGGTCGTCTCGGGCACCAGGAAGGCCCGGGCGATCTGCGCGGTGGTCAGTCCGCCGCAGGCCCGCAGTGTGAGCGCCAGCTGGGAGGAGGGCGAAAGGCTCGGATGGCAGCACAGGAAGAGCAGGATCAGCGAGTCGTCGCGGTCCGCCCTGAGAGGTTCGTCCGGGCCGGGCGCGGCCGAGCTCCGCGTCGAGTCCAGGGAGGCGACGGTCTCCTCGCGGCGCCGCCGGGCGATGTCGCTGCGAGCCCGGTCGGCCAGCCGGCGGTAGGCGACCGTGGTCAGCCAGCCGAGCGGGTTGTCCGGGACGCCGTCCCTGCGCCATTGCACCGTCGCGTCGAGCAGAGCGTCCTGGGCGGCGTCCTCGCACGCGTCGAACCAGCCGTAGCGTCGTACCAGAGAACCGACGACCTGCGGTATGAGATCACGGAGGAGACTGTCGAAAGGGGGCACGTCTTTCACCGGGCCGCCCGACGACGATCCCTTGGGACCACCGGGCGGATGCGTCCTGTGGAAGTCATCCGAGGTCAGGCCATCCGAGGAGTCGCGCTGTACTGCTGATCTGCTACCGAGGCCGACACCGTAGCACGGCGGGGACACGAGGCGGGGCACGGTGCGAGCCGTGCCCCGGCCGTCAGTGATGGAACTCGCCGCCGTTGACGTCCAGACAGTGGCCGGTGATGGCACGGGCCATGTCGGAGGCCATGAAGAGCACCGCGTCCGCGACCTCCTCCGGCTCCTGGAGCAGGCGCCGGTCCATGTCGGCGGCGATCTCGTCGTAGCCCTCCTGGAGCGACATGCCCCGGACGGCCGCCAGCTCGCCCACGAACTCCTTGACCGTGTCGATCCAGATCGGTCCCGGTGCGACGCTGTTGACCCGGATGCCCTGCGGACCCAGCTCGGTCGACAGACTCTGGGCGAGAGCCAGCAACGCGGACTTGGCGATCTTGTAGGCACCGCAGGCCGGCTTGGAATGGCGCAGCACCGAGGAGTTGATCATGATGATCGAGCCCCGGCTCTCCCGCAACGCGGGAGTGAACAGCTTCGACAGCCGCAGCGCCGCGTAGACACTGGTCTCCATGCCGAGCCGGATGGCGTCCATCGGCACCGTGTCCAACTCCTCGTTGGGCGGCACGGCGAACGCGTTGTTGATCAGGGTGTCCACCCGCCCGAAGGCGCCGAGCGCCGCCTCGACGAGGGCCTCGGCGTCTGCCGGGTCGGTGATGTCGGCCGGCACCACCAGCGCGCGGCGTCCGGTCGCCTCCACCTCTGCGGCCGTCTTGGCCAGGAAGGTCTCCGTCCGTGCGGCCAGGACGACGTCGGCGCCCGCCCGGGCACACCGCACGGCGAGTTCACGGCCGAGGCCCGGCCCCACCCCGGAGACCACGACGACCTTCTCGGGCAGTAGTCGGGGAACGTTCACGTGCTCAACCTCCTGACACGGAGCGACACGCGGCCGCCCGGACGGGGCCGGGGGACCGGCCCCCCGGACGGGATGTCACTCGGGCAGGCCGTCGCTGAAGATGACCTCCCGGACCTCGATACCCAGACCCTTGATCTTGGCGTCGGGCAGCATCGCGGCGACCTCGTGGGCCCGCTCCCGGGTCTTGCAGTCGACGACGTAGAAGCCGCCCAGGAATTCCTTCGACTCGATGTACGGGCCGTCGGTCACCGCGGGCACGCCGTCGTACGCGCGGATGACAGTGCTCGCGGAGGGGTCGGCGAGCGCCTGGGTGAAGACGTACTCCCCGCTCTCCTTGATCTTCGCGATGAAGTCGCCGTGCCCGGTCTGCAGCTCGTTGCGCTCCTCGTCGGACAGCGCGGCCATCACTGCGGGGTTCAGGTGCATGCTCAGCAGGTACTTCACGGTGTCCTCCTTGTACTGACGGACGCTTATGCGTCCCTCTGTTCCATCGTCGGAACGGCTCGGCGGTTCTCGACGTCCCCGGCAAAAAAATTTCCTGGACGCGTGCTCACCAGGTGACGGGGAGCGCGTCCACACCGTAGACCGGTGATTCCGCGCGAAGACGCAGATCCGACTCCGCGCAGGCCAGCCGCAGCCCGGGCAGGGAGCGGAACAGGGCTGGCAGGGCCACCTCCAGTTCCAGGCGCGCCAGGCTCTGCCCGAGACACTGGTGGACGCCGTGACCGAAGGCCAGGTGACGCCCGGCGTCACGGTGGACGTCCAGCTCGTCGGGGCCGGTGTGGACACGTTCGTCGCGGTTGGCGGCCAGCAAGGACATGAGGATGCCGTCCCCCGCCTCGATCCGGACGCCGCCGACCTCGATCGGCTCCGTCGCCAGCCGAGGCATGGGGCCCTGGGTGATGGTCAGCAGGCGCAGCAGTTCCTCGACCGCGGAGGGATACAGCTCCGGCCGCTCGCACAGCGTCGCGAGCTGATCGGGGTGGCGCAGCAGGGTGAGGACGCTCAGCGCGAGGGCGTTGGCGGTCGTCTCGTGCCCGGCGAGCAGGAGGACACGGGCCATGGCGACCGCCTCCTCGTGCGTGAGTTCGCCGGCGTCGACGCGTGCCGCCACTCTGCCCAGGAGATCGTCGGCGCCTTCGCGTTCCTTCCGGGCGACCAGTTCGTCGAGGTAGCCGGCGAGTTCCCCGAACGCGGCGCCCACCATCTCGGGCGGATTCGCCGAGAAGAGCGCGGCGCCGCGTGTCTGGAAGAACTCGTGATCTTCGTAGGGGACGCCGAGGAGATCGCAGATCACCAACGTGGGCAACGGCAGGGCAAAACC
>NZ_DATMVN010000711.1:0-3511 GCF_035563135.1 Streptomyces sp. | reverse complement strand
CTCCCAGGGGGGCGGGGAGGAGCCCGGGAGCGTCTGGGACCGGCGGATCGCCGGCGGGCTGGCGTTCCTGCGGCGCAGGCTCACGGGTGACTACGAGGTCGACGAGTTCGGGTACGACGAGGAGCTGACCGACCAGGTCCTCATGTCGGTGCTCAGGCCGCTCGCGGACAAGTACTTCCGTGTCGAGGTGAAGGGCATCGAGAACATCCCGTCCGACGGCGGGGCGCTCGTCGTGGCCAACCACTCCGGGACGCTGCCGCTGGACGGGCTGATGCTCCAGGTCGCGGTGCACGACCACCACCCGGCCCAGCGGCATCTGCGGCTGCTCGCGGCCGATCTCGTCTTCATGCTCCCGGTGGTCAACGAGCTGGCGAGGAAGGCCGGGCACACCCTTGCGTGCGCGGAGGACGCGGAGCGGCTGCTGCAGGGCGGTGAGATCGTCGGGGTGATGCCGGAGGGCTTCAAGGGCCTCGGGAAGCCGTTCGGCGAGCGGTACAAGCTGCAGCGCTTCGGGCGGGGCGGGTTCGTGTCGACGGCGCTGCGGGCCGGGGTGCCGATCGTCCCGTGCTCGATCGTGGGCGCGGAGGAGATCTACCCGATGATCGGCAACTCGAAGACGCTGGCGCGGGTCCTGGGGGTCCCGTACTTCCCGGTCACGCCGACTTTTCCGTGGCTGGGGCCGCTGGGGATGCTGCCGTTGCCGACGAAGTGGACGATCCAGTTCGGGGAGCCCATCCCCACGGACGGGTATCCGCCGGAGGCGGCGGAGGACCCGATGCTGATGTTCAACCTGACGGACCAGGTGCGGGAGCAGATCCAGCACACGCTGTACAAGCTGCTGGTGCAGCGCAGGTCGGTCTTCTTCTGAACCGTACGGCCATCCGCACGAGGCCCACGGGGGGAGGGGGAGCGGACCGGTCCGCGCCCCCTCCCCCCGTGCGGTTGCCCTCAGGGCTCGACGTTCTCGCCGTCGATTCCCAGGCCGGGCAGCAGGCCCGGGAGCAGTGGCGGCAGGATGACGTCCGGTGCGGAGGGCACGCCGGACGCGCCGCCCGGGGACGACGGGGTGGTGCCGTCCGTCGGAAGGTCCTCCAGCAGGCCGTCCGTACCGCCGTCGATCAGGCCGTCGGCCGGGCCGCTGCCGGAGCCGGAGGGCTTCGGTGCGGTGCTGGTGGACGCGCTGTCGTCGGGGGCCGCGGAGGAGGAGGGCGCCTTGTCGCCCGGGGCCGAGGAACCCCGGTTCTCCTGCGTGGAGCCGGCGGGCGGGGTGTCCTCATCGGCGCCCGGTGTGCGGGGCAGCAGGGACTTCAGCGGTGCGACTTCCTGGTCCATGGCCTCGAAGACGGAGCTGACCCTGTCGCTGATGTCGGTCAGCTGGACGGGCAGCCGGTCGCGGAGGCTGCTCCAGCTCGCACGGTGGGAACGGGAGAAGGAGTCCAGCGCCTGGATGGGGCCGAGGGCTCCGTCACGCCGGTAGGCGGCGTGGAGCAGGCGGTGGCCCTCGGTGGCGTCGTGCGTCATGCCGTCGAGTGCGCGTCTGACCTCGCTGATCGATTCGTGGTCCATCTCGCCCGAGCGGCCCCGCTCCATCAGCCGGCGGGCTTCGCCGAGGCGGGTCGACGCCTGGTCGAGGTGGACCTCGCCCCGCTCGGCGTCGCTGTCGGCCATGCCGAGGCTGATGTCCTCCATGCTGCGCTTGAGCGGGTAGAGGGAATCACCCGGCAGGGCGTCGGAACTGGCAGCGGCCACTCCGCCGAATGCTCCCGCGGCCACACCCACGGTGAGCCCGCCCGCGGTGAGGCCCTTCGCCCAGCGGGAGCGGGGACGCAGCCTCCTGATCGGGGAGGCCCGGTGGGCTCCCTTGTTCCGCTGTTCGGGCACCGTAGGGCCCGTGGACGCACCGCCTTCGGCGAACAGGGTCTCCATGGCCGCGACGAGCTGGGCTCGCTGGACCACTTTGACCTCGGGATCGAATTCAGGCTCCGGTAGCTCGCCGAGGCCGTTCGCCAGGGCCAACAGCTTTCCGTGGTCGGCCGGTTGGGCCGGGTCCTCGGGCTGTACGGCCGCCGCACCCTGGGGGGACTGCTCCTCCAGGGCCTGGGCGAAGGCGTTCGCCCGCCGGTGTGCCGAAACGTTTGCGATCACTGGCGGCACCTCCTCTCGTCATGACGGTCGACTCCCCTGAGGGTCCGGAAGGTTGCCCACCGGAGGTGTTTCCACACGATCGAGCGAGTGGAAACGGTCAGGTGGGGCGACAGGGGGCCTGCATCCGGCACAACGAGTGGCGCGGCAGTTGGGTTACGGAGTGAGGATGTCCCGATCGGTGTGTCACGGACACGTCACGGATGGTGATGTCAGCGGGCGTCGTCCGGCAGAAGTCGCGCGAGCGTGCGCACGGCTCGGTACTGCAAGGTTTTGATCGCGCCCTCGTTCTTTCCCATGACCCGGGCGGTCTCGGCGACCGAGAGGCCCTGCAGGAATCTCAGGGTCACGCACTCCTGCTGCTGCGGGTTGAGCCGGCGTACGGCTTGCAGCAGCGCGGCGTTGGAGAGGGATTCAAGGACGGAGTCCTCCGGGCTCCGCGCGACCTCGTTGGCGTCGAGCATTTCGCCGGTGGTCACTTCCAGTCGGAAACGACTGGACTTGAAGTGGTCGGCGACCAGGTTCCGGGCGATCGTGACCAGCCAGGCGCCGAAATCACGGCCCTGCCAGGTGAAGGTGGAGATACGGCGGAGGGCGCGCAGGAACGTCTCGCTCGTGAGGTCCTCCGCTGTCGCCTTTCCTCCCACGCGGTAGTAGATGTACCGGTACACGGTGTCGCTGTACTGGTCGTACAGGCGGCCGAAGGCCTCGGCCTCACCGGCCTGGGCGCGCTCGACGAGATCCATCATGCGCGCGCTGTCGCTGTCGGCCGTCGGCCGGCGGACGGCGGGTGTGGCCGCGGCGCCGCGGTTGCTGCGTCTTCCGACGGCCGCGCTGCGTTCGGCCAGCGCATAGCAAGGGCCGGCAGGTACAGGGGTGGCGAATTGGGGGACGGCGTACGCGGTGGGGACGAAGCCGCGCAAGTGGTCGAGGACCGTTGCGCGCAGCGTAGCCAGGCCCGAGGTGTCAACCCCGACGTGTGGGTACACGGGACTCCCAGAGGCAGAGCTTCCATCACGTGCAGTTCGAAAACCATCACTCGTGGTAGCGGGTGACGGGCTCCTTGTGCGTCTGAGGAGAATAACGCTTCGTACAGGCGGTGCTACACCCAGTTGCTCAAATCACCGGTTACGTCGTTTTCGTATCCTCTAAGTGACGGTTCAAGTGATGATTCGTGACCGATTGTTGATGGAATCGCTTCGGGATCTGTCTGTGACGGCGACGGGTTGTGGTCGTCAGGGCACGGCGCGAGCGGCCGGGCGAGGGGCGTCCCTGCCCGGGGTTCCGCTGCCGGAGGGGCGTACGTCTCCGGGCGCGCCGAGTCGCCCCCTCGCGGGGAGGAGGTGCGGGGAGCCGGGGTGGGGGTCAG
>NZ_DATMVN010000710.1:0-7861 GCF_035563135.1 Streptomyces sp. | reverse complement strand
GACCCGGCCCGCGGACAGGGCGTCGTAGAGCCCGCCGTGCCCGCGCCGGTGTTCACCGACCAGCGACAGTTCCACCAGCGTCCGGACCGGACTGTCCGCGCACAACACCGCGTCCACGAGCTCGAACAGTCCATCCGCACGACGGGTCAGACAGGAATAGAACTCACCCCGGAAGCGTGACAGTCCCGCAAACGGATCCTGCCGGACAGCATGATGCGACAGACTCATCCCCACGGCCTTCGTGCTGGGCGTTGTGTGTTCCTTGGTCGGATCACATGCTCAGCCGAAGGCCGCCCCCACGCACGGCAGTTACCAGTCCGAGTGATCAAGTACGACGAGCCGTTCGGGCTCCGAGGTTAAAGATCAAGCTAACGAGCTCGTGCACGGTTAGCGGTGAGACGTCGAAGGGCCGGGGCCCTCGGTGCTCAGGTTTGCCAAGCCAGGATCTGGTCTGCGGTCTGTTGCTGGGACAGTAGACCGGCGATGGCTTGGACGGTGTCGTCCATGTGCTCGCGGCGGCCGAGGTGGCGGGCCAGTGCCCGCCAGTTCTTCAGGTGGGCGATGCCGTGTTCGACCCGGATGCGGCGTGAGGAGTGGGCCTTGCGCTGCCGCTCGTGCATTTCCTCGTACCAGTCCGGGGCGTTTTTCTTGAACTTGCGGTGCGGCGGCGTCACGACGCGTCCGCCGGTCTGCGCTCCGAGTCCTTGGTAGCCGGCATCGGCAAGGATCTCGACTGCAGGACCTTCCGCCAGGAGCTTGACCAGCCCTAACTCTCGGGCGTGGGTGATGTCCGCGCAACTTCCGGGTCTGGTCGGGCTGCAGAACAGCAGCCGGCCGTCCCCGTCGGTGAAGACCATGGCCTTTACAGCGTTCTGCTTGTTCTTGCCGGAGATGAAGCGATCCCGGTCCTTGTGGCCGACGGCCGGACGGCGGACACGAATCTCGGTGCCGTCGATGATGCCGGTTTTCCCGGCCTGGCCGAGATGATCGACGACCTCGGCCAGGGTTCGCAGCCGCACGCCGGGGCTGACCGTGCATCCCCGCTCCGCCAGCAGAGGCCGCACCTCGCCGATCGCCCGGGTGACAGTCGAGCGGTCCACACCGAACCAGCAGGCCAGCACATCATGAGTAACCCCGTGGCGAAGGTGCACGAGCGTGGCCAGGAGCCTGTCGACGAAGACCATGCGGTGCTTCGCACCGGCGCCCACCGCACGCTTCCGCGGCCGGGATGCCAGCCTGGCCCTGTGCCGTTCATGCCACAACGGTCCGACCTCGGCGACGAGTTCAGAGATCACAGCGGCTGACAAGCCCGTGATCCTCCGGTCGCTGATAATCGCTGTGCGCGCCATGTTCCCCACCACACATCAATGATCAACGATCCAGCGCTCGACGTCTCACCGCTAACCGTGCACGAGCTCGTTAGGGACCCATCCGGGCCGCAAGCCCAACACATACGATCGGCTCGTGACGTTTGAGACCGAAGCGGACCTGCTCCTGCTCTGGATACGTGAAAAGACCGCAGGCACGGATAGCCGCATTTCTGTCGACCCTCACAGGTCGTGCGAGTGGTCCGAGGTCGCGAAGGGGGAAGCGTTCAGACTGGTCGCGTGGCTTGCCGAGCGCGGCCTCGTCAACCACTACGGACAGCGAAACGCCGGGTGCAACAGCTTCACGACCAGGTGCACTTTGACCCCCAAGGGGGTGCACGAGGCTGAGCGTCTCTTCCAGCTGCGAGGCAACAAGCTGCATCGGTTCGACACCGCAGCGAATGGTCTGATTGTCGCTGCAATGGACGATGTCCCTGACTTCCACGTCGTGGTGCAGGACTTCGCGGCATCCGACCGTGCTGTCTTTCTCGGCCAGCGAATCGACGCGGAAACGATCGAGAAGGCCACGGCCTTCCTGGTGGACAGCAAGCTGGCCACCGTGTACTCCCGGTCGGTCGCCATTCGTCCCCGAGAGGCTTTCGACCCGTCGTACGCGCTCGCCCTGACCCCGCTTGGCATCCAGTGCGGGGACCAACACGTCAACGTGAGGAAATTCGTGACCAGCCAGAAGGACGCCCGCCCGGTCACCATCTACGGCGGCATCAACCAGATCGGGGACCACAACACCCAGAACAACAACATCGGGTTCCCTCCAGACGACCTCGCCCAGTTCGCCCAGCAGGTCCTCGCCGCCGCCGTCACCATGGACGTCCCTGAGCCGATCCGTGAGCGGATCACGGAGGATGCTGAGGCGCTGCAGCGCGAAGCGGAGAGGGAGGAGCCGCAACCCAGCCGCATGCGACGAACCCTTGAGGGCATGAGAGAGAGCCTGCTCCAGGCGGGCCAGGACCAGGCCGCGCAGAAGCTGATCGAGATGGCCGGAAGCTTCCTCATGACGGCCAGCGGCGGCTGACCAGCGGCACGCGACGCAAGCGCGCCCAGTCGTTCATGGTCCCGTCCTCGCCCGCGCCTTCCTCGTGGCCGTGCCAACGGCCAGGCGCGCGGGCAGGACGGAGATCCTGCCGAACCCGGAACGGTTCAAAGCCCCGCCGGTCTGCTGCCGTGACCGTCGGAAGGGAGGCTGGGAGAGGCCGGGTCTCTCTCCACACGGTTGTCGGTCTTGTGCTGATGGCTACCTGCTGACGAGAACGCCGGTGGCCGAAACGTTCGCTCGAACAAATCTCTTGAGTAACAAGAGCAACAGCAGCACCACTCTTCACTTACTCAGGAAAGAATGCTTGGCCAGAATCGTGCACCCCAAGAAATGACAGTCCGGGGGATGCGAAGAAAGGCCCGCCTGCTGCGTGGGGTGAGGAAACGCTGTGGGCATGCGACTCAACCTGTTGCGGTGGCTTCTCGATCCGGTGACGAGCTTGCGGGCTGTCTGGAGGTGCGCAGGACACTGCGGTAGAACATCCTTCGACGTGGCCTGGCGGCAGGTCCGGGTGGAACGTTTCCCCGACGAGGCCCCGTATCGACGCCACGGCCACCGGCCGCCGATCCGCTCCGAGCACAGGGGAAGGGGGCCGCTCTAACCAGACAGATGGCTGAACCCGCACGCCTGAAATTTCGGCCAAATGAAGCCGTAGGCACAAGGTGATGACTTTCGGACGCCCTCGTTGAACGCACCCCGCTGCCGTGCGGAAATCGGAAACAATCAAGCGGTCCTGCATTGGTTGGAAACCGGGGGAGTAGCATGCCGGATCCTCTTGAGATTGCTGTGATCAGTTCTGCCCTGCCCGCCACCCTGACCTTCCTCTTCCAGCGCGTGGAGCGCCTGCTTAACCCGCAGGGACCGGAGCCCGAGGAAGGCGTCGCTGTTCCCGACGTTCTGGTCGGTGACCTGCGACTGCCACTGCAACCGCACGAAGAGCGCCTGCAAAACAACCGAGGGCAGCTCGAAGCGTTGCGGGACGCTCTGGTCAATTACACCTCCGGTGAGGTCCCCGTACGCACGTCGGACCAGCCGCTCCTGCGGAATCTGACCAGGCTGCGCGCCACGCTGGAGAACATCTACGAGCAGCGCTTGACCTTCGAGGGGGAGGACAGGCCCGCCTCCGGCCCCTTCGTACACCAGAAGCTCACGACGCTCTCGGGGGAAGCCACCGGCATGGACGCCGATGCGATCTCCGGAAATGCCCGGGTGATCCAGGACGTGGAGACGGTCGACTCCGGTGCCAAGCTGGTCGGCATGAAAGGCCGCCGCATCGGCCCGCAGCAGCACGGCAACTGACCCCCGATTCCACCGATCCGTGGCAATTCCTGCGTTCAGAGGGGCTGAACATTGACACTGCACGAGCCGTCCGACCCGCATGCCGCGCCCACTACTCCTGCGCCGCCCGGGGAGACGCCGTCGGCGGCATCTGATGAGACGGAAGAGGCTCCACCCCCGGAGCGGGCCGAAAGGCTCCGCAACGACACCTCCTCCTCGGTAAGAACCTCCGAACCGCCGCTGACCGACGGTGACGACCCTGGCCGCGCCTTCGACGATGGCGCGGATGAGGAGGCTGATGCGGAGACCGCCGCCGGTGCCGGAGACCACAGGGACGACGCGAGCGTCGTCCAGAACGTCCCCCATAACCAGGGGACGGTCATCGCGGTGCAGAACATCAACGACATCCGCCGCCTGCGTGGCACTCCGCTGGACGAAACCTGGCTCAAGCGCCAGCTCCGCTTCTACATCCCGCGCGACGACACGGCGAAAGCCATCGACGCCCGTCTGACCGCCCACCGCGTCGCCGTCATCCACGCCCAAGCCGGCACCGGCCGCTACACCACGGCCCTGCACGTTCTCCGAGCCAACAACATGAAGGCCATTCGCCAGATCCGCCGCGAACCCAACGAAGCGGTGGACCTCGGGGGCCTCATGGACGAAGACACGGGCTGGATCCTGGACCTGCGGGCCGAAGAGGAGACGCTGCGGACCGGGTTCGGACTCCATCTCAAAGAAGTCAAGGACCACCTATGCACAACCCGCTCCTTCGTCATCGTGGTCACCCGTTCCGACACCTGGTCGGCCGTGGCCGACGAGGCCACCGAGCTGGAACACTCCCTCACCCCGCCAACCGCCCTGGAGGTGTTCCGCAGGCGCCTCACCCACCACAAGCCTGCGATCCAGAATCTGGACCAGTGGCTCGGCGAACGGCAGATCATCCAGCACCTCGACGGCGCCGTACCCGCTGTAGCCGTCCGCTGGGCCGGCATCATCACCACCGCTGAAGCCCTTAACCGCTCCACCACCGAGCCCAAACCCTTCCCAGAACTCGTCGAGTTCGTGGTGAAGTCCGCGCAGAATTGGCGCCAAGAACTGCTTAATTGGCACACCAGAAACACCGACAGCGCCCATCGCACCTACCAACTCGCTGCTGCCGTCTTCGATGGCGCCTCCGTCGAAACCATTCGTGAGGCCCATTTCTCGCTCGGCAGCGCTCTGGGAGACACACCGCAGTCCACCAAGGGACAGCAGGGGCCCGGCATCATCCAGCTCACCCACCTCATCGGCGCGGAGCTCGGGGCCGACGACCGCATCCGCTTCCTGAAGCCCGGATACACCGAGGCGATTGTCGACTACTTCTGGGTCGACCGCCCCCACCACGTCGCCGCCTTCACCCGCTGGACCGCGGAACAGGCCACGGATGCTCCCCGCGACCTGGGCACCCGCCTGGCTGACCGGGTCACCCAGTGGGCCACTCGCTACACCCGCAGCAAGCAGAGCTTCACCATCCTGCGCACGGTCGCCACGCACTGGGCCAGTACCCCGCACCTTGCCGACCACGCCCAGCACCTCTTGGTCGCCGCCGCCATCGATCCCACGACCGGCAAGCGCGCCCGCGAGCAGTATCTCGCCTGGGCCAAAGGGCTCGACACTGCGGACCCTGCCGACCGCGGACCCACCCCTCTCCCCCTCAAGCGGGCACTCGCCGGCGCCCTGGCCCAGCTCGGCCCCGCTTATCCCAAGATCGCCCTCAAGCGACTGGCTGAGTTGGCCGCCAACACCACCGACGCCACCGTCACGGACGCCGTCGGTGACGCCTTGCTGAGCCTGTGGGACCAGCACGACCTTCGACCGAAGATCCGTGCCACCCTCACCTCCTGGTTCGACGCCTCCCAGCGGCACTACACCGCCGCCGCACGCCGCGCCTTCCTCCATCTCGCCGGCCGGACCACCCCCAACGGCATTCCCGTGCTCCTGGCAGAAGGAGGCTCTCAGCCCGCCCCCTGGGCACTCAGCGGCTGGCGCTGCGCTGTGGACGGCGAGCTGAGCCGCGACACCCAGGACGCCGTCAACACCTGGCTCGACGCCGTCCTCCTCGACCCCGACCTGAAGCCCACCGTCCTGCAGACACTCACCGAGGCCGTGTACCGCTCTGCGGAAGACCGTACGTACCTCGTACCGCGATACCTCCTGCTCACCCACGCGGCCTACGGCTGGGAACCAGCCCGCCCCGGACAGCAACCCACCGCACGCACACACCTGCGCGACGTACTCGTCACCGCGCTCCGGGAAGCCGATCCGACCGCCCCCACACGCTTGCACCATGCCCCGCCCCCGGCGTAGAAGCCAGGGCTGGCCCACACCCCGGGCAGGCACGCTCGACCTCACCTGCCCGGCTCCCAGCTCCACCCCCGGCCACACCTTCACTCTCACCCTCACCGGCGCCTGGGAGGAACAACCCTCCCTCCACCCGCACCACAGCCCCGAGGCGGTCGCCACCGACCACGCACTGACGCTCGCCCGCAACATCACCAACAACTATCCCGCAACGGACACCCTCCCGGCGGCCGCACGTATCAACACTCTCCTCGGCCGCCGCACCACCATTTCCCACGCTCCGCTCACCCTTCTCTGGGCCACGGTGCACCTGACCGCCGAACCCGACGCCGTAAGCGCCGCCATCCGCCATCAGCGCCACGCCGAAGAGCGGGAACAGCACCACGCTGAACAGAGCCGCCGTTTGGCCGATGCCCAGTCTTTGCGCGACACCCTGATGAGCGACCCCTCCCTGGCCCTGGCGTACTGGTTCGCCACCGCGCCGCAATCCCTCGACACCGACACCCTCAAACGACTCGAAGAGCTGCTCGCAACTGCGGCCACTTACGCGCCGCAAGGCCAATGGGCTCCGCTGGCCCGGCTGCTCCATACCTTCGCCGGTCGTCTGTCCGTCGATGCCAAGATCCACCTGATCGACGCCCTGGCGACCCTCACCGACCGCTACGGGCATCCGGACCTCACCACTGACATCCAAGCACTGCGGCCCGAACCTGCCGAGGACGCCCCCAGATCCCCCGGCATTACCCTGAACGGGTCTGTGAAGCGAGCGATGTAACTCAGGGGCGATGGCTACTGACGGGCTGCGGAGGCAGCCGTCGAAGGCGTTCAGCGCGGACTTCCAGCGAATGCCCAGCAGGCCTGGACCTCGCCGGTGGTCAGGCCCTTCGCGGACAGCGAGATCACCATCTCGTCCACGCCGGTCAGGCGCTTGTGCCGCTTCTTGACGATCTTCGGCTCAAAGCTGCTCTCGCGGTCGCGGGGCACAGCTATCTCGACCGGGCCGACGTCCGTCAGCACGGTCTTGGCTCGGGTCCCGTTGCGGCTGTTGTCTCCGTTCTTCCCGGCGGGGTCGTGCTTGTCATAGCCGAGGTGGTCGGTGATCTCGCCTTCCAGGGCGGACTCCAGGAGCCGCTTGGTCAGCTGCTGGAGCAGCCCACCCTCGCCGGTCAGCTGCAGGCCCTCGGCCTGAGCGCGGCCGACCAACTCGTCGATGAGCTGGTCGTCCACCTTCTTCGCCGCAGTGCCTCGATCCACTGCCGCAGTACTGCGGCGTCCTGGCCCGCGGCGTGTACGACCTGTTCGAGGGCGGCCGTCAGATACGTCCCCGGGTGGGCACACAGCCGGTGGTACGTCTCATCCAAACGGTGCCGACGCCATTCCGTGTCTTCCCAGCGTTTCGCGTCGGGGAGCCGTTCCTCGACCTCGGCACGCCAGGCGGCGTGGGTGTCGGCGAGCCGCAGATGCGCGGTTGCCCAGCCTTGCGGGGAGTGGGCGCGCTGCTGGCGGATCATGCTGGCGCGGACCACCGCGTGATAGTGCTTGTAGTCACCCCTGCCGCTGACGAACGGCTGCCCGCGCAGCCACTCCCACAGTCCCTCTGGCCCGGGCCCTGCTGCGGCGGTGAAGACGTCTTCGGGGAGGCACCCCGCTGCGACCCGGGGTGCGCCCCTTGTCCACCCTGGAAAGGGGTGGCTGGAGAAGGTGGACAAGGGGCGGTGGCCGACGGGCAGGACGGTTTGAGCGGTATGCCGGTTTCGGTGAAAGTGGTCCTGGAGAGCGGGACGGCGTTGTAACGTCGCAGGTCAAGAAGGCTGCTCCCCGC
>NZ_DATMVN010000709.1:0-11734 GCF_035563135.1 Streptomyces sp. | reverse complement strand
CCGGCCCCCGCACGAGGGACCGGGGCGGCAGGCTTTTCCGGGCGCCCGTCGGCGGGAACGGCGCCGCGCCCTCCCCGATTCCGTGCAGACGCCACAGAACGCCCGTACAGGGCCGAACGGGGCCGCCGGCCTCCCCGAGGCCCACCACGGGGGCCGGAGCGCCGCAGTCCGCCTCACAGCGCCCGCACGGGCGATGTGCGTCTTCGGCGCCCTCCGGACAGCAAGAAGGGCGGCCGCCCCGGGGGGACGGCCGCCCTTCTTCATGCCTCGTAGGCCTTACTTGCCCTTGGCGGCTTCCTTGAGCTTCGAGCCCGCGGAGACCTTCACGCTGTAGCCGGCGGGGATGTTGATCGGGTCGCCGGTCTGCGGGTTGCGCGCGGTGCGAGCGGCACGGTGGGTGCGCTCGAAGGTCAGGAAGCCGGGGATGGTGACCTTCTCGTCGCCCTTGGCGACGATCTCGCCGACGGTCTCGGCGAGCGCGGCCAGAACGGCGTCGGCGTCCTTGCGGGTCACCTCGGCACGGTCGGCCAGGGCGGCCACCAGCTCACTGCGGTTCATGTTTGTACTCCCGTGTTCTTCTTGCCTGTGAGGCGTGAGATCGAAGCCGATGCTGCCAGGGCCCTCTGACAGTCCCCGGACCCGGGTCTGCTGTCAGACCCTCGCGCCCGAATACGCATCCTGCCCCCACCTGCGGCGCTAACGCCAATCCGGACCCCTCGACGTCACACGAAAAGCACCACCGCGTGCCCGTGATGACGTTCCGTCGACTTGTCGGAGCGGTCCGCAGCGGATGCCGGGCCTGTGGGGCTCGCTGCCCGCCCACCCTAAAGGGGCGTTTGGGACGCCGCGACCCGCGACGCGCCGTACGGAGTGCCCGGACGTGAGCTGCCGCACCGTCCGCCGGAGCCGTGGCCGGCCCCTGCGGACGGCGTGTGAGGAAGCCGTCCTGAAATACGGTCCTACGCGGGTTCGGGTGCCACCTCGGCGACCCCGGCCGCCTTCGCGGCCTCCCGCACGGCGCCCGCGACGGCACCCGCGACCCTGTCGTTGAAGACCGACGGGATGATGTAGTTCGCGTTCACCTCGTCCTCCGCGACGACGTCGGCGAGGGCGCGCGCCGCGGCGAGCATCATCTCCGTGTTGACGGTGCGGGACTGGGCGTCCAGCAGACCGCGGAAGACACCCGGGAAGACCAGGACGTTGTTGATCTGGTTCGGGAAGTCGGACCGCCCGGTGGCGACGACGGCCGCCGTCTCGCGCGCGATCGCCGGGTCCACCTCGGGGTCCGGATTCGCGAGCGCGAACACGATCGCACCCTCCGCCATGGCCGCGACGTCGGCGCCGTCCAGGACGTTGGGGGCGGAGACGCCGATGAAGACGTCGGAACCGGCCACGGCCTCCTTGAGAGTGCCGGTGACGCCCTCGGGGTTGGTGTTGTCGGCGATCCAGCGCAGCGGCGAGTCGGGGGTGGCGTCCACCAGGTCCTCGCGGGCCGCGTGCACCACGCCGTGGATGTCGGCGACCACCGCGTGTTTGACGCCCGCGGCGATGAGCAGCTTCAGGATGGCCGTACCGGCCGCTCCGGCGCCGGACATGACGACCCGTACGTCACCGATCGACTTGCCCACCACGCGCAGCGCGTTGGTCAGCGCGGCCAGGACGACGATCGCGGTGCCGTGCTGGTCGTCGTGGAAGACGGGGATGTCCAGGGCCTCGCGCAGCCGTGCCTCGATCTCGAAGCAGCGGGGGGCGGAGATGTCCTCCAGGTTGATGCCCGCGAAGCCGGGGGCGATCGCCTTGACGATCTCGACGATCGCGTCGGTGTCCTGCGTGTCCAGGCAGATCGGCCAGGCGTCGATGCCCGCGAAGCGCTTGAAGAGGGCCGCCTTGCCCTCCATCACCGGGAGCGACGCCATCGGGCCGATGTTGCCCAGTCCGAGCACCGCCGAGCCGTCCGTGACCACCGCGACAGCGTTGCGCTTGATGGTGAGGCGGCGGGCGTCCTCGGGGTTCTCGGCGATCGCCATGCAGACCCGCGCCACACCCGGGGTGTAGATCATCGAGAGGTCGTCACGGTTGCGGATGGGGTGCTTGGACGCCATCTCGATCTTGCCGCCGAGGTGCATCAGGAACGTACGGTCGGAGACCTTGCCGAGGACGACACCCTCGATGTCGCGCAGGCCTTCGACGATCTCGTCCGCGTGCGAGGTCGAGGAGGCCGCGATCGTGACGTCGATCCGCAGCTTCTCGTGGCCTGAAGCGGTGACGTCGAGGCCGGTGACGGAGCCGCCGGAGGACTCCACGGCCGTGGTGAGCTGGGAGACCGCTGTGCCGCTCGCGGGCACCTCCAGCCTGACCGTCATCGAGTACGAGACGCTGGGCGCCGTTGCCATGGCCGAGTCCTTCGCTTTCCTGAGCTTCGTTGCCGCACGCGAGTGGGGCAGGACCCCGCACGTGCGTTCCGATCGTCGCACCTACCGACCGGTAGCAGTTAATGACTGCCACCTTTCGGAAACTTTTTTCCACCATACGAGAAGTGAACGCCTCGCGTAACCCCGGCCGGCTGTGAAATGCACGGGGGAAGCCCAGGAGGACCCGGGAAAACACAAACAGACCCGCGCCACCAACAGGTGACGCGGGTCTGTCTTCTTCCGGTCAAGTGACACCGGCCCGCCATGCTCGCCTCGCGGCAAGTGGTCGCTCGTAGCGACGAAGGTTGGGCCCGGGGGCTTGGATCGGGCCGGTGTCGACTCCAGGCTAACAAACACCCCGCGGAAGTGACTCCCGTACGGCGGGCCGGCTTGAAAACTCCTGCGCGCGCGGGCCGCCGGAAGGCCCCGCTCAGTCCCTCAGCAGGTCCGGGACACCGTCCTCGTCCGGCATGTCGCGCTCCCCCGAGACCACGGTGAGCTGCTGCGTCGCCCGGGTGAGCGCCACGTACAGCACCCGCAGTCCCGCGGGGGACTCGTCGGCGATCTCCGCGGGGGAGACCACCACCGTGGCGTCGTACTCCAGCCCCTTCGCCTCCAGGCTGCCCAGCGCCACGACCCGCTCGCCGAGCTCCTCCAGCCAGGCACGGGCCTCGGCACGGCGGTTCATCGCGACGACCACACCGACGGTGCCGTCCACCTCCGCGAGCAGCCTGCGGGCCTCCTCGCGGACCGCCGGGGCCAGCTCCGCGTCCCGCACCGTCGCGAAGCGGGGCTCGACGCCCGTCGAGCGGACCGCCGCCGGGGACTCCATCCCCGGCATGGCCAGCGCCAGCACCTTGGCGGCGAGCTCGGCGATCTCCGCCGGATTGCGATAGTTCACGGTGAGGGTGAACTGGCGCCGCGGCCGGTTGCCGAGCGCCTCGTCCCGCGCGGCGGCCGCCTCGTCCGGGTCCGACCAGGAGGACTGCGCCGCGTCACCGACGATCGTCCAGGTGGCGTGCCGGCCGCGGCGGCCGACCATCCGCCACTGCATCGGCGTCAGGTCCTGCGCCTCGTCGACGATGACGTGGGCGTACTCGGTGCGCTCCGCCGCCAGCCGCTCCGCGCGCTCGCGCTGCGTCTCCTCGCGCTGCGGCATCAGCTCCTCCAGACCGGTGAGCTGGTCCAGCGGGTCCGCCTCCCGCTTCCGCTTCGGGCGGGCCGGGGTGCCGAGCAGCGTCTGCAGCTCGTCCAGGAGCGCCACGTCGTGGACGGAGAGCGGGCCCTTGCCGTCCTCGTCCAGCCGCTTCAGCGAACGGGCGAGGCGGCGCACCTCACCCTGGTTGAGGATCCGGCGCGCCCACCGGTTCAGCCGCCGTTCGTCGGACATCGCGGCCAGCACCCGCCGAGGGGTGAGCTCCGGCCACCAGGCGTTCAGGAAGGCGAGGAACGGGGTCTCGGTGGACACGTCCTCGTCGAAGGACGAGCGCAGCTCCGCGGCCAGCTCCGGGTCGGTGTAACGGCCCCGGCCCGACGACTTGCCCCACAGGGCGTCCAGGAGCAGTTTGCGGGCGCGCGGGCGCAGCAGGTTGACCGGCGCCGTGCCGCCGAGGGCGTTGTGCCGGATCCGCCGGAGCTCGTCCGCCTCCAGCTCGATGCGGGCGCCGAAGGCCACCACCCTCAGACGGGTGGGCGTACCCGGCTCGGCCGGGGCCTCCCCGAACTCCAGCTGCCCCTCCTGGGGGGCGGGCACGGGTGCGGGCTGCTCCAGCGCCCCCCGGGCGGCCTTGCGCAGCACGTGGAGCATCCGGGACGAGCCCTTGATCCGGGCGACGGCGGGCTCGTCGTACGTGGTCGCCCCCTCCGCGCCCGCGGCCTCGTCGGACAGCGAGCCGACCGCGCGGATCGCGACCTGGCCCTCCTCACCGAGCGAGGGCAGCACCCCTTCGGTGTACGCGACCAGGAGCGGGGTCGGCGAGACGACGAGGATGCCGCCCGCGTAGCGCCGCCGGTCCTGGTAGAGGAGATACGCCGCCCGGTGCAGGGCCACCGCCGTCTTGCCGGTGCCGGGGCCGCCGGAGACCTCGGTGACGGAGGCGGCGGGGGCGCGGATCACCAGGTCCTGCTCGGCCTGGATCGACGAGACGATGTCCCGCATCGTGTGGCTGCGGGCCTGGCCCAGCGCGGCCATCAGGGCGCCGTCGCCGATGACGGGCAGCGCCTCGCCCCCCAGGGTGGCGGTCAGCTCCGGGCGCATCAGGTCGTCCTCGACCCCCAGGACCCTGCGGCCCTTGGAGCGGATGACCCTGCGGCGTACGACCCGTCCCGGGTCCTTCGGCGTCGAACGGTAGAACGGCGCGGCGGCCGGCGCCCGCCAGTCGATCACCAGCGGCGCGTAGTCGGAGTCGAGCACCCCTATGCGGCCGATGTGGAGGGTCTCCGCGATCTCCGCGGTGCTGTCCTCCCCCACGGCGTCGTCGGCCGCCTCCACGGAGGTGAAGGCGCCGTCCGGGCCGCGTTCGCCGTCCTTGCCGCGCAGCAGGTCGATCCGCCCGAACAGGAAGTCCTCGAACTCGCTGTTCAGCCGGTTGAGGTGCACCCCGGCGCGGAAGACCTGCGCATCCCGTTCGGCGAGCGCCCCGGGGGTGCCTACCTGGCCCCGTTCACCGGCGTCCCGCATGAGAAATTCCGCCTCGTCGATCTTCTCCTCGAGACGGCGGTAGACCCGGTCCAGATGTTCTTGTTCGACTCCGATTTCCCGGTCCCGCAACGAATCGACAGCGGCATCCTGCGCGGCCACCGAGGCCCCCTTCTGACGTGCATCGGGCAGCCGTCAACCGTACGCGAAAGGAGGGCCCGAGCGCACCTGCCGCCCGGATCACGATGACGCGTCGGTCCCGACGGGCCGCCCACCGCCCGTCCCCGCCTCAGGGGCCGCCCGTGGAGGGAGGGCCGTGCCGGGGCGCCCTCACCCGGCCCGGTCCCGCCCCCGCAGGAGCAGGAGGCCGCCGTCGCACCGGACAGGCGCCCGTCAGCGCTGCGGCGGGCCGTCGTGCAGGATGCGCTGGAACATCCGGTGGTCCTGCCAGGCCCCGTCGATGTGGAGGTAGCGCGGCGCCGTGCCGTAGAGCTCGAAGCCGCACTTCGCCAGTACGCGCTGCGAGGCCTCGTTGTCCACGACCGTCCCGGCCTCGATCCGGTGCAGCCCGAGCCCGTCCCGTGCCACCTCGCAGACCCGGGCGACGGCGGCCGTGGCCAGACCGCGGCCCGCCCGGCCGGCGTCGACCCAGTAGCCGAGCCGGGCGTTGCGGAACGGCCCGCGTTCGATGGACGTGAGCGTCATCGCCCCCACGACACGGTCCTCGTCGTCCGCCAGCACCCAGGGCATCGCACGCCCCGCGTCCCGGTCGGCCAGCAGGGCGGTCAGCCGCTGCACCTGGCCCTCGGGGGTGTAGAAGGCCTCGGGCCGCACGGGCTCCCAGCGCCGCATGTACGCACGGTTGCGGGTCAGGGTCCCGGCGAACGACCCGGCGTCGTCGAGGGACGCGGGCCTCAGCCGGACACCGTCGGCCAGGGGATGGCTCTCGCTGCTCATCCCCGCACGCTACCGGCCGTTCAGGAACCGTCGTACTTGGTGTCCGCCGATGCGTCCAGCGCCAGCCGGTAACCGCGCTTGACGACCGTCTGGATCAGCCTCGGAGCCCCCAGGGCCGTACGCAGCCGGGCCATCGCCGTCTCCACCGCGTGCTCGTCGCTGCCGCTGCCGGGCAGCGCCCGCAGCAGGTCGGCGCGGGAGACCACCCAGCCCGGCTTGCGGGCCAGTGTGTGCAGCAGGGCCATGCCGGCCGGCGGAACCGGGCGCAGGGCGCCGTCGACCAGCACCGCGTGGCCGCGGATCTCGACCTGGTGCCCGGCGACGGGCAGCGCGCGGGCCCGGGCCGGCAGCTGGGCGCAGAGCACCTGGACGAGCGGGCCCAGCCGGAAGCGTTCCGGCTGGACGGTGTCGATGCCCTGCGCCTGCAGGGGCAGCGCGGTGACCGGCCCCACGCAGGCGGTGACGACGTCGTGGCTCAGGGCCGCCAGCACCTCCGGGAGCATGCCGCGGGCCTCCGCCCGGTTCAGGTAGGAGGCGGCGGCGGGAGCACTGGTGAAGGTCAGGGCGTCCAGGCCACGGGCGACGGTGACGTCGAGCATGCGGTCGAGCGGGGCGATGTCCTCCGGGGGCATCCACCGGTAGACGGGTACGCCGACGACTTCGGCACCCGCCGCCCGGAGCGACTCGACGAAGCCGGGCAGCGGTTCGCCGTGCAGCTGGAGGGCGATCCGGCGGCCCGACACGCCCTCCCCCAGCAGCCGGTCCAGGACCTCGGCCATCGACTCCGACTGCGGCGACCACGCCTCGGTGAGCCCGGCCGCCCGGATGGCGCCCTTCACCTTGGGGCCGCGGGCGAGCAGCTCGATGCCCCCCAGCAGTTCGAGGAGCCCGTCACCGATGCCCCACCCGTCGGCGGCCTCCACCCAGCCCCTGAAGCCGATGGCGGTGGTCGCGATCACGACGTCGGGCGCGTGGCCGATCAGTTCCTTGGTGGCGGCCAGGAGTTCGCTGTCGTCCGCGAGCGGCACGATCCGCAGTGCGGGCGCGTGCAGGACCGCGGCCCCCCTGCGCGTGAGGAGCGTGCCGAGCTCCTCGGCGCGGCGGGCTGCGGTCACCCCGACCGTGAAGCCCGCCAGGGGCCCGTGCTGTGCGTCGTCGTCGTGCATGGCGTTGATACCCGGCTCTCGTCCCGCTGTTGCTCGATGGTGCGGAGGACCGAGACTGTCAACCCTGCGTGACAGTCTCGGTTCTCCTGTATTTCCCGCCCGTTACGTCCTGCGACACCCTGCGGCCGCCCTCACACCTCGGCATAGCTGAGCTGGGGCTTCGCGGCCGCCGTTTCGGTACGCCGAAGGTATACCGCCCACGTGAGGGCGAAGCAGACGGCGTAGAAGCCGAGGAAGCACCAGAAGGCGGCCGTCCCGGCGCCCGATGCCGCGAAGGACTGGCGGAACGCGAGGTTGATCGCGAGACCGCCCAGCGCGCCGATCGCCCCGATGAGCCCCATGGCCGCGCCGGAGAGGCGTCGTCCGTACGCCGCGGCCTCCTCGCCGCTCAGCCCCCTGGCGAGGCCCTGGGTGTGGAAGATGCCCGGGATCATCTTGAACGTCGCACCGTTGCCCAGACCCGTCAGCACGAACAGCGCGACGAAGCCCACGAGGAAGACCGGCAGCGACTCGGTCCCGGAGGCGTGGACGACCACACCGGTCGCCACCGCCATGGCCGCGAAGTTCCACAGGGTGATCCGGGCGCCCCCGTACCGGTCGGCGAGCCAACCGCCCGCGGGCCGGATCAGGGAGCCGAGCAGCGGGCCGATGAAGGTGAGCGAGGCGGCCTGCAGCGGAGTCCGGCCGAACTGGGTCTGCAGGACGAGTCCGAAGGCGAAGCTGTAGCCGATGAACGAGCCGAAGGTGCCGATGTAGAGCACCGCCATGATCCAGGTGTGCGGCTCGCGGGCGGCCTGGAGCGCCGCCCCGGTGTCGTTCTGGACGGGCCGGAGGTTGTCCATCCTGAGCGCGGCGCCGAGCGCGGCGACGATGATCAGCGGCAGGTACACCCCGAGCACGATCCGCGGGTGCGCGGCGCCCGCCGTGCCGATCACCAGCAGCCCGATGAGCTGGACGACGGGGACGCCGATGTTGCCGCCGCCCGCGTTGAGGCCGAGCGCCCAGCCCTTCTTGCGCAGCGGGAAGAAGGCGTTGATGTTCGTCATCGACGAGGCGAAGTTGCCTCCTCCGATACCGGTCAGCGCGGCCACGACGAGGAACGTGGTGTACGAGGTGCCGGGCTCCATCACCCAGAAGGCGGCGAGGGTCGGCAGCAGGAGCGACAGCGCGCTGAAGACCGTCCAGTTGCGCCCGCCGAACACCGCGACCGCGAAGGTGTACGGCACCCTGACGACGGCGCCGACCAGGGTGGCCGTGGAGATCAGGAAGAACTTGCCGGCCGGGTCGATGCCGTACTCCGGCCCCATGAACAGGACCATGACGGACCACAGGGACCAGACCGAGAACCCGATGTGCTCCGAGAGCACGGAGAACCACAGGTTCCTCCGGGCGGTCCTCTCGCCCGTCTCGCGCCAGAAGGTCTCGTCCTCCGGGTCCCACTGCTCGATCCAACGTCCGGCCATCACGCGCCTCCACAGGGGTCGGGGTGTCGTCCTGCCGACGCTAGGGAGTCCGCGTTTCGGTGCGGTGCCGTGAGGTGACCGGTGCGCAACCTTGCTCTCACTCGGCCGCCGGGGGTGCGGTGAGCCGGGCCCGCCGCACCCCTCGGGCAGGTCAGGCCCGGCGCCCGCGTTCCACCCCGTTCGGCCACAGGCGCGGCCGGTGCTCGGCGGCGACGTCCTCGACCCGGCCGAACACGAGGACGGCGAGGCCGAGGGCTCCGGGGACGTCGGCGGACTCCTTTCGGCGGGCTGCCCGGGGGTGACCGCCGAAGACGGCTCATCGGCCGGCTGCCCGGGGGCGGGGTCGTCCGGAGCGGGGGACGAAGAGGCGGTGTCCTGGGCGGGCTCACCGGCTGCGGAGGCCGAGTCGCTCGTGCCGGGCCCGGCCTGCCGGGAGGCCGGAAGCGCCGTCCGGCGCGGGGGCTTCGGCGGCCGGGGCGAAGGCGCCGGGCATGGCTCCGGGGCTCTCGGACACGATGTCGTCACTGGGGGGCGGGCCGCACCCCGGTCTCCTCCCCGTGCTTCCCCTGCTGCCCGGAGAGCGGCAGCCGGGGAGCGGGGAGTTCCCGCCGGGCACGGCGACCACGAGCGTCACCGCGTGCACGGCACAGACCGCGGCGAGCACCCGGCCCGCCCGCCTGTACGTCTTGCTGCGGCGGCCGCTCCCGTCGACGGACACCGGACCGTCGTAAGGGCCCGGGGGCCGGGTTCCACAGGTGGTCCGGAGAGCTGACGGCCCAGTACGCCCCGTCGGACGGTGACGTCGTCCGGTTCATGCGTGTGCCAGGTACGGGTACCTTCGCGTCAATTTTCCACAGGTGTCTGCACTTCCCCCACTCAATGAGACAGGTGCGCGGGAAATGACCGGAACTTTGCTGTCGGACCGGGCCCCCACCTGTCCGTGCGCCACCTGCACCGTGTACCCGAAGTCCTGAATGCAGCGCACGACGACGGCGCGCAGCGGGCGGTATCAGCTGTTGTTCATGAACAGTGACCCATGAGTGACGCATCGGCGTCGGGCAGCCAGGACATCGGTGGTCGTACCATCCATTTTTCTGTTCCTGCAAGTTCGTCCACCGCGGTCCGCAACGCGGTCAGGCCCGGGTGGCCGGCCCCCTTGCGCCACACCATCAGCAGCGGGGAGAGCGGCACCGGCCGCACGAGCGGCCGCAACACCGTCCCCGGCAGGGGCGGGAAGTCGACGACAGCCAGAACAGGGTTCCCGGTCTTCGCCATGACCCGTTGGAATTCGGCCACCCCTACGGCGAGCGGAGCGGGCGGGGCCAGGACGGCGCCCCACTCCGCGAAAAGCCGGGCCGCGAGATCCGTCCACTCCAGGGTGCGCGCATTGCCCGCTCCCGCGTAGACGGTTTCGCCGGTGAGATCGCTCATGGCGACCGCCTCGCGCCCTGCCAGAGGGTGATCGTGCGGCAGGAGAACAGCCATCGGCTCGTACCGCACGGGCTGTACGGAGAGCTGGGACAGCACCGCGGGGTCGAGCCCTGCCGCCCGCCCGAAGGTGACGTCGAGCCGTCCGGAGAGCACCTCACCGGCCGCCCAGGTCAGCCCGCTCTCGAAGCGCGCCATCAGCTCGCACTCCGGGGCGAGCTCCCGCGCGCGGGCCAGTACCCTGGCCGCTGTCATCCCGTCGGTGTTCAGATCAACGAGCAGCGGACGGTCCGCCGGGTCCGAGAAGGCCGCGGAGAGTGCCGCGTGCGCGTCGAGCACCCGGCGGGCGTGCGGGAGGAGGCGTTCCCCGTCCGGGGTGAGCGACACCTGCCGGGTGGTGCGGACGAAGAGCTCCCGGCGCAGCTCGCGCTCCAGCCGGCGGATGTCCCGGCTCAGCGCCTGCTGGGCGACGTAGAGCCGAGCGGCGGCCCGGGTGAAGTGCAGCTCCTCGGCCACGGTGACGAAGGCGCGGAGGAGGCGGGGGTCGGTGTCGGGAGCAGCCACCGCGCCAATTTACGACAGAAGTGCGTCAATGGCCTCGGGGCAGGTGTTGGACGCCGCGGACCGCCTGATCCGAGGGTGGGTGCGTGTCCCACGAAACCGCCGCCGCGACTCCGCCCGCCGCCGTCCCGGCCCCCGCCGCCACCCCGTCCAACCCGTACCTACGACTGCTCGCCACCCCGGGAGCACGCGCCTTCACCGCGGGCAATCTCCTCGCGAGGCTGCCCATGGGGATGTTCAGCGTCAGCGCGATCCTCATGATCGCCGGGGCGCACGGTTCGTACGCCCTGGCCGGGGCGGTCACCGCGACCGGTCTGGTCGCGACCGCCGTGGTCGCCCCCTGGACCGCGCGTCTCGTCGACCGGTACGGCCAGGCCAGGATCGCGGTGCCCGCCACCGCGGTGGCGGTGCTCGGCTCGCTGGCCCTGGTGCTCTGCGTGCGCCACGACGCACCGGTCTGGACGCTCTTCGCCGCCTACGCCGCGACGGCCACCACCCCGAACACCGGTGGCATGTCACGGGCCCGCTGGGCCCACCTCCACCGGGGCGACCCGGAAGCCCTGCACACCGCGAACTCCTTCGAACAGGCTGCCGACGAGCTGTGCTTCATGCTCGGTCCGGTCCTCGCCGCGTCCCTGTGCGGGGCGTTCTTCCCCGAAGCCGGCACCCTCACCGGCGCGGTCCTGCTCATGACGGGCGTCCTGATCTTCGCCGCACAGCGTGCGACCGAACCGCCGGTGGCGCCCCGCACGACGGCCACCGCCTCCCCGTTCCGCAGCCCCGGCATGCCCTCCCTGCTGATCGTCTTCCTGGCCACGGGGGCGGTGTTCGGGTCGATGGAGGTCGTCTCCATCGCCCACGCGGGAGGCGCCGTCCTGGCCCTCCAGGCCGCCGGCTCCTGCGTGGCGGGACTGGTCTACGGCTCGCTGCGCCCCGCCGGGGACGTGCACGGCAGACTGCTGGTGTGCCTGGCCTGCATGACGGCCCTGATGTCACTGCCCCTGCTGGCCGCGGCCACGACCGGATCGCTGCCCGTCCTGGCCGGCTGCCTGCTGCTGGCGGGGGCGGCCACGGCTCCCACCATGGTCACCGGCATGACCCTGGTCCAGC
>NZ_DATMVN010000708.1:0-12463 GCF_035563135.1 Streptomyces sp. | reverse complement strand
TGCCGGGGACACCGGCGTAGGGGGCGTGGCGGGGGTTGCCGGAAACACCGGCGCGGGGACCTCTGCGATAGCTGCCGGGAGCACCGGTGCGGGGGGTGCTGCGGGGGCTGCCGGGGTGACCTCGATGGCGGCCCACCACTCGTTGTCGCGGGCGGTGCGCGACCAGAACGTCCGCGAGACCCAGCGCACCTGGCCCGACTCGCCGACGAGGCACCGTACGCGGCGCAGGTGTCCGGCGGTGGCGAGCGCCCTCAGGGCGGAACCGACGGCCTGCTGGCCGTACAGCGGCAGCTGCTTGGCGAGGCTCTTGACGTCCATCGAGGCACCGTCGGGCAGGTGGTCGATGAACCCGGCGATGTACCGCTCACGGGCGGGCAGCAGGGCGAAGTCATCGGCACTGCGCGGGAGTTGACCGGGCATGGTGCGCTTGCCGTAACCGGGCTTGGCCATCGGGTACGGGCGCGAGGATGCGGGGGCGCGCAGGGCGAAGTTAAAGTGCTCGGTAGCCACGGGATCGCCTTCTTCGATCTTGCGGTGAGACCCCGGCCTGGTGTGCCAACACCGTGTCGGGGTCGTCTGGTTCCCGCACCGTAAACAGTCGCCACACTCCGCTGCAAGTCGGTCACAATTAGTCATACTTGCTGGCCGTGACGGGTCAGGGAGGTCGGGGAGGTTTTCCCGAACCACCCTTCTTTCCCTACCGGTCAAAGGCATCGCTCGAATCCCGGCCCTCGGATCCCGGCGCCCGGGTCCCGAAGCTCAAGCGTCGGGCGGAGGCCCTCATTCCGGGCCCCGAACGAGTGAACCGGCCCGTTCCGGCGCCCGAATCCCGGGTCCCGGGCTTCGAGCGCCGAGGGCGGGCGGACGCACCCTCAGCGCAGCGACGCGGGCAGCTCCTCCCGGTGGACGATGCCCAGGCGCTGCGTGGCGCGGGTCAGGGCCACGTACAGGTCGCTCGTCCCGAACCGGCCGGGCTCCACGACCAGCACATGGTCGAATTCGAGCCCCTTGGCCTCGCGCGGGCCGAGCAGCACCACGGGACGGGTGAGGTCGGGTTCGGCGCCGGCCGTGACCCCGTCGAGCGGTGCCGCGATCTCCTCGTGCAGCTCGCGCGGCGCGATCACCGCGAGGCGTCCCTCCTCGGGCGTCAGTTCCTCGACGGCCCGCGCCACCGCGCCCGCCAGATCCGCACCGGCGTCCCGCATCCACGGTGCCTCGCCGGTGGACCGCACCGAGCCGGGCGGCTCGAACGACGGGTCCTGGGCCTGGACGACCCTGGCCGCCAGCTCCATGATCTCGGCGGGCGTACGGTAGTTGACCCCCAGCCGCACATGCTCGAAGCGGTCACCGACGTACGGCTCCAGGATTCGCTCCCACGAGCCGACGCCCGCCTCCTCGGACGTCTGCGCCGGGTCGCCGACCAGGGTGAGCGAGCGGGTCGGCGACCGGCGCATCAGCAGCCGCCAGGCCATCGGTGAGAGCTCCTGCGCCTCGTCGACGATGATGTGCCCGAACGCCCAGGTCCGGTCGGCGGCGGCGCGCTCGGCCGCGCTCCGGTGGTCGGCCTCCTCCTGCCGCTCCGCCATCCGCTCGGCGTCGATGATGTCGTGGGCGGCCAGGAACTCGGACTCCTCGTCCTCGAATTCGTACGACTCCGATCCCCGG
Organism: Streptomyces sp.; assembly: GCF_035563135.1. Lineage (GTDB taxonomy): Bacteria > Actinomycetota > Actinomycetes > Streptomycetales > Streptomycetaceae > Streptomyces. The sequence goes on along the minus strand of NZ_DATMVN010000708.1, from coordinate 10,798 downwards.
GACAGCTCCAGGACCCCCTGCGCGTAGGCGACCCGCTCCTGGCGCTCGGCCTCGGCGGCGGCCCGCCGGGCACTGTCGTCGGAGCCGAGCAGCTCGGCCGCCTCGTCGAGGAGCGGTACGTCGGCGGGGGTCCACTCCCCGTCGCCGGGCGCGCGCCGGACGGCCTCCGCGTCCTCGTCCGGTAGGTACACCGGCTCGGCCAGGTAGTCGGCGAGGAACTCCTCGGGGGTGAGCAGCGGCCACAGTTCCCCGACGGCGGCGTGCACCTCCTCGCTCGCCGCGACGCTCTTGCCGAGCTGGGCGACGTCGTCCGGGCCGAGGAAGTTCGGGCCGCCGTACGGGTCCGCGCCGAGGCGTTCGGTGAGCTGCGCGGTGAGGGCGTCGATGACGTGGAACGTGAAGTACGGCCGGGCGAGATTGTGCGGCAGCCGGGTCTCGCGGGCCGCCTGCCGGGCCTCGTAGGCGATCTCCCAGTCCAGGACCAGGTCACCGTCATCGTGCGGGATGATCAGCGGCTCTCCCGGCTCGGGCAGTGCCTGCCGGTCGCGTACGGCGAGGGCGAGCGCCTCGGCCATCCCGGCGGCGCCCTTCACGGCTGCCGCGCGCGGGGTGTCCGTGCCGTGGGCGTGGACGCCGGGGAAGAGCTCGGCCTGGGTGGCGAGCATGACGCCGGTCTCGCCGAGGGCGGGCAGCACCTCGCCGATGTAACGCAGGAAGGCCGGGTTGGGGCCCACGACCAGGACCGCGCGCTTGGCCAACAGCTCACGGTGCTCGTACAGCAGGAAGGCCGCCCGGTGCAGCGCGACCGCCGTCTTGCCGGTGCCGGGGCCGCCCTCGACGACGAGGACACCCCGGTGCGGAGCGCGGATGATGCGGTCCTGCTCCGCCTGGATGGTGCGCACGATGTCGCCCATGCGGCCGGTGCGGGCCGAGCTCAGCGCGGCGAGCAGCACGGCGTCACCGCTCGGGTCCTCGAAGCCGCTGCGTTCGCGGTCCCCGAGGTCGAGGATCTCGTCGTGCAGCTCGGTCACCGTGCGGCCCTCGGTGGTGAGGTGTCTGCGCCTGCGCAGCCCCATCGGCGTATGTCCGGTGGCGAGATAGAAGGGCCGGGCGACCGGTGCCCGCCAATCGATCAGAAGGGGAGTGTGTTCGGTGTCGTCCTCGCGAATTCCGATACGGCCGATATGGTGCGCGGCGCCGTCCTGGAGATCGATGCGGCCGAAGCACAGCGAGCCGTCCACCGCATTCAGGGACGCCAGCAGACCGGAGCGCTCGGCGACGAGCACATCGCGCTCGTGACGCGCCTGCAGGCCGTTCCCGACAGGCGTCAACGCGTCCTCGACGTGCTGCGCGGTGACCCCGCGCAGCGTGTCGACACGGTCGTAGAGCCTGTCGATGTATTCCTGCTCCTTCTGCAATTCGACGTTTTCGCGAGTTGACAAAACCGCTCCCTGCTGGATATGGTGTTTCTGGTGGCCCCCGGTGAGGGGCCTTTTCTGTGGGCACACAGAAACACTCAATATACGTGAGGAAATCCCCGGTCCGCAATTGCGGACCGGGGATTTCCTGCTTTCACAGCCGCGCGACGGCGGCGGGCCGATGGGCCGGCGGGCCGATGGGCCGGCGGGTCGGCGGGTCGGCGGGCGGTGCGCTCCGGGCTCCGGCGGCAATGAGGTATGTCATGGGTCCGCATTACAGGCGTCACATGAAGCCGATGACAGAGCGCACTGCCCCCGGGCCCGCTCCGACGGGAGTGTGGGAGGCATGGACACCGTCATCGAAACCGTCGGACTGAAACGCAGCTACCGGGACTTCGACGCCGTACGCGGCATCGACTTCACGGTCGCCCGCGGAGAGCTCTTCGCCCTGCTGGGGACCAACGGTGCCGGCAAGACCTCCACACTCGAACTCCTGGAGGGCCAGGCCGTGCCCACCGGCGGCACCGTCCAGGTGCTCGGCCGGGACCCGTTCCGTGACCGGGCCGCCGTACGCCACCGCATCGGCGTGATGCTCCAGGAAGGCGGCTTCCCGCCGGAGCTGACGATCCTGGAGACCGTACGGATGTGGGCGGGCTGCACGAGCGGTGCCCGCCCCGCCGACGAGGCCCTCGCGCTGACCGGCCTCTCCGACCGGCGCAAGGTCAGGGTCAAGCAGCTCTCCGGCGGCGAACGCCGCCGCCTCGACCTCGCGCTGGCCCTCCTCGGACGGCCCGAGGTGCTGTTCCTCGATGAGCCGACGACCGGCCTGGACGCCCAGTCCCGCCGCGACACCTGGGACCTGATCCGCGAGCTGAAGCTCCAGGGCACGACCGTGCTGCTCACCACGCACTACCTGGAGGAAGCCGAACAGCTCGCCGACCGGCTGGCGATCATGCACAAGGGGCTGATCGCCACCACCGGACGGGTGGCCGACGTGGTGGCCGAGCGCCCCTCCCGGATCACCTTCCAGCTGCCCCCGGACCGCTTCCTCGGCGAACTCCCCCCGCTCGCGCCGATGGGCGTGACCCGGCACACGACCGAGAACGGGACCGTCCTCCTGGAGACCCGGGAGTTGCAGCGCACCGCCACCGAACTGCTCACCTGGGCCCACCGCACCGGCGTCACGCTGCACGCCCTCGACGTCCGGTCCGCATCACTGGAAGAGGCCTTCATGGAGATCGCCAAGGGCCTCGACAACGAGGAGTCACGATGACGACCACCGCCTCCGCCCGACCCGTGACCACCGCCGGGCCCGTACGGCGCGGCCCTGCCGCCCGCATGGCCGCTCTCGGCCGCGCGGAGCTGACCCTGCTCCTGCGCAGCAGGGCGGCCCTGTTCACCGCGGTCGCCCTGCCGACCCTCATGGCCTTCTCGATGCGCAGCCTGGTCAAGGGCCTCGACCTGGCAGGCACCGGACTGTCGATGGCGACCGTCCTGCTGCCGGGGGCCCTGGCCATGGCCCTGTTCTTCTCGATCTACACCAACCTGGTCGGTGTCTACGTCACGCGCCGAGAGAGCCTGGTGCTCAAGCGGCTGCGCACGGGGGAGGTGCGCGACTGGGAGATCCTCGCCGGCGGCGCGCTGCCCGCGGTGGTCCTGGCGCTGGTGCAGTGCGTGCTGCTGGCCGTCGGACTGACGGCGGTCCTGGACGCGCCCGCGCCAAAGGCCCCGCACCTGGTGGTCGTCGGTCTGCTCGCAGGCGTGGCGCTGCTCGTGATCGGGGCCGCGCTGACGGCCGCCTTCACGCGGACGGCAGAGAGCGCGCAGCTGACCTTCCTGCCGTTCATGATGGTGAGCATGGTCGGATCCGGACTCTTCCTGCCGCGCGAGGTCCTGCCCGACGCGGTGGCCGGGATCAGTGCCTGGCTGCCCTTCTCCCCGGTGATGGATCTCGTACGCGGCGGCTGGACGGGCGACCTCGGCGGCATGGACCAGGCCCGCGCGCTGCTCGTGGCCCTGGTGTGGACAGCGGCGGCGGCCGCCGGCGTGCGGCAGTGGTTCCGTTGGGGACCGCGCCACTGAGACGACGGGCGTCGAAGGGGGAGCCGGCGGATGCGGGGAAGTGGGGGACCATGAGCATGAGCATGAGCGTGGAGGACTGGGTCGAGCGGCTCGGCGGCCAGGACGGCCCCGACCGCTACCGCCGGTACGCCCTGGGCAGCGTCGGCTTTCTCGCCGTCAGCGAGATCGGCCTGTGGGCCATATGGGTGGTGCAGGAAGACATCGACGCGCTCTGGCGGACCTCCGTGGCCGTCCTGGGCGCGGCCCACGCCCTCATCCAGTTCCTGCTCTGGCGGTACGGGCTGAACCACTACCTCGCGACCGGCCCCCGGCCCGTCCGGCTCGTGGCGGCCTTCACCGCCTTGACGGTGGCCATGGCCGTCCTGGGATGCGTACTCCTGACGTCCGGCCCCATCGACGGGGGTGCCATGACGGCGTACACGGTGTGGCTGCTGATGTACTACGCCGGACCGCCCGTCCTGGCGCTGCCGCCCCGCGTGGGGTCGGCCCTCGTGGCGGCCGTCTCGGTCGCGTCCCTGGCCGGTGCGGCCGTGGCGGGGCTGAGAGGTTCGGCCCTGGTGTTCGTCATCAGCGCCAGCATCGTCATGGTGCCGTTCATGGCCATCGCGTCCCGGGCCACCGGCTGGAGCGTGCGGCTGATCGAGCAACTGGCCGCCGCACGCGAGACGCAGGCACGTCTGGCCGTCGCCGAGGAACGCCTGCGCTTCGGCCGTGACCTGCACGACGTACTGGGCCGCAACCTCGCGGTCGTCGCGCTCAAGAGCGAACTCGCGGCGCAGCTGGCACGCCGCGGTCTGCCCGAGGCGGTCGAACACATGGTGGAGGTGCAGCGCATCGCGCGGGAGTCGCAGCGGGAGATCCGCTCGGTGGTCCGCGGCTACCGCACCGCCGACCTGCACACCGAACTCGCCGGTGCGCGTTCCGTCCTGGAGGCCGCGGGCATCGACTGCCGCATCGAGTACGGCCCCGCGGCCCGCCTGCCCTCCGACGTGCAGTCGGCCCTCGGCTGGGTGGTGCGCGAGGGAACGACGAACGTGCTCCGCCACGCCCAGGGTGCCTCCCGCTGCACCATGTCGCTGCGCACAGCGGGACCGGCCGAGGCCCTGCTGGTGATGGAGAACGACGGCGGGTCCGGGGCACCGCCCGGCGCCGGCACGGGCCTGACCGGGCTGAAGGAACGCCTGGCCGGGCTGGACGGCACACTGGCCACCGAACAGGATTCCGGCGGACACTTCCGCCTCACCGCACGCATCCCCTGGGAGGATGGCGAATGATCACGGTCCTGCTGGCCGACGACGAGCACCTCATCCGGGGTGCACTCGCCTCACTCCTCAGCCTGGAGGACGACATCACCGTCGTCGCGCAGGCCGGGACCGGCGACGAAGCCCTGGCCATGGCCAGGGCGCACCACCCCGACGTCGCCGTACTCGACCTCCAGATGCCCGGCCTCGACGGGGTGGCCGTCGCCGCCCGGCTGCGGGACGACGCACCCGGGTGCGCCGCGATGATCGTCACCAGCCACGCCCGGGCGGGAGCCCTGAAGCGCGCGCTGAGCGTCGGGGTGCGCGGCTTCGTCCCCAAGACGGTGTCCGCGCACGACCTGGCGCAGATCATCCGCACCGTCCACACCGGCGGCCGCTACATCGACCAGGAACTCGCGGCCGACGCCATCGCGGCGGGCGCATCACCCCTGACGCCCCGCGAGACGGAACTCCTGTCGTACGCCGAGGACGGGGCCCCGGTCGCGGACATCGCCTCCCGCGCCTCACTGTCCAGCGGGACGGTCCGCAACTACCTCTCGGCGGCGGCGATGAAACTGGGCGCGGAGAACCGCCACGTCGCGGCCCGCATCGCCCGGGAGCACGGGTGGCTGTGACCCGGCGAGGGCGCAGCAGCACCATCGCAGTGAGCTCTTCCCAGCTTGCCTTGTAGGTTGCGTAGTTGGGCCAGCAAGGGCTACTGCGGCGCCGGCGGCCCGGTCTGCATCCCGTACCGGCGGCGCTGGGACACTCTTTCCGCCGGTCAGCAGGCGGTGAACCGGTCCCACGCGAAGATCTGCGCACTCGTCGAACAGGCCATGGCCACCCTCAAATCCTGGCGCCTCCTGCGCAAGTTCCGATGTTCGACCACTCGAATCACCGCCCTCGTCCAAGCTGTCCTCACCCTGGATCCGGCCAGCTCAGACCGATGATGAAAAAGCCTCCGTGACGGGTGTGTGGCTGAACAAGCCATTGACGGCCGGAAAAATGACTGTGCTTGTAGGCGCGCGAAGCGAATCAGTAGTCTGAGCTGGATTGGATCTGACTGAGGGTGCACACGGGGGAAGGATTCTGAAGCTATGTCCTGGGACGAATGGGAACATCTGAAGTCCGAGGCTGCCGAACGGCAGTCGACGAGGATGCAGATGAACCAGGTCCCAGCAGGCCCCGGGGGTGGCGAGGGCGGAGGACAGGGCGATCTGGTGGTCAATCAGGATGATCTGGGTGCCGTCGGAAATGAAGCCTTCATCCTGCACGATCACCTCCGAAGGCAGGGAGACATCGCTGGTGCGGGCATGGACAAGAACGGGTCCGGCTCATCCATGCAGGCTGCGGCGTCGCTGAAGGGGTGCAACTTCGGTCTGGGCTTCGCGCTGGAGACGACCGTGTCGATGTGGGAATCCCAGCTCAGATCACTGCTCCAGGCATGCGCCCATATCTCCAACCACTTGGACTACTCCAAGGCGCTGCATGCCAACGACGAAGCTCAGATCGCCGCATCCGTCCGTCAGCGGAACGGTGAGACCGTGCCCGTTTCACGGCTCAACGAGTACTTCAAGTAGAGGAACCTGCGGTGTCTGCCCTGACTTTCATGGATGTGGCCGAGGTTGACCTCGGAAAGCTTGGGACTGCCGTCACGGACTGGAAGAAGGCCGTAGACAATCTCAAGACGCTCGCGAGAAGCGCTGACACGGGAATGTACGCGAAGTCTGAGTCCGCGCGCTGGGACGGGGTCAACGCGAGTGTGACGCGGGCCTTCGTGAAGAAGACGCGGAAGGAGTTCGCCGATGCGTATGCGCAGGCCAACACCATCTGGAGGCTTCTTGATGACGCCCACACCGAGCTCGTCGCAATCCAGAATAAAATGAAGAACGCTGTCGAAGTGGACATCGTTAATCTCGGAGTGAAGATCGAGGACATCGGTGACGGCGCCGTTCGCTGGTTCTTCCCGCATGTTCGTGGTGACACCGATGAGCGTACCCAGGAGCAACTGGACAAGGCGCAGGAACTGGCGGACCGCATCTCAAGCCTGACGGCGCACGCAATGGAGATCGACGCCGCTGTGACCCGAGCCCTCAACAAGGCCCATGGGACTGACTCGCATAATTTCGGTCACAAGAACTACGACTCGCTGGACGGCGCTCAGGCTGAGCGCGCTCTCGAACTTGCCGAGCGGGGTACAGGAATCACCGAAAAAGAATTCACCGAGTTCAATCGCATCATGAAGTACAATGCGAAGGATTCGGATTTCTCGACCTCTTTCTATCGTGGAATCGGTGGACCGAAGGAAGCGCTCGAATTCTATGGGCAGATGTCCCTCAACGGAACAGAGGGCAGTGACAAGGATCGACTGGCTCTGACCAGGGATCTCCAGCGCAACATGGGTGTGGCCCTGGCCTCCGCTACCGACCCGGACAACAAGTCGCATCTGCCGACCAGTTGGGGTGCGGAGTTCCGCAAGCTCGGCAACAGGCAACTGGTGCTCAGCCCTGGAGGCGTGAATCACCCCTACGGCTACCAGGTCCTCGGCGGCCTGCTGCGGTACGGGAACTATGACGCCCGGTTCCTCAACCCGATCGCTGAACACATCGTTCAGCTTCACCACAAAGACCCCGACAAGTTCATGCTGAACAAGCCGGACACCGGTGGTGGTGATCTCGACTACGGATTCAACCCGTCAGGCAGGACCGGCGCAGGATACGATCCGCTGACGAGCGCGATGGAGGCCCTCGGGCACAGCCCCGAGGCGGCAAAGAAGTTCTTCTCCGAAGGGACTGTGCCCACGGTCTACAAGGAGGACGGCACCGTCGACAAGAGTAAGTCCCTGGACTACAGCTACTTCGAAGAACTGACGGGCAAGGACTTCAAGTGGCCGCCCGACAGCCTTGAGGCGCCCAGCGACGAGGCCGCCGAGAAGGCCCGGAGTTTCGGCCCCGACGCGTTGGGCCACGCACTCGAGGCGGCGACGACCGGTCACGCCTGGGATGCGACGACCCCCGTGCTGCATCGCGACGAGCAGACGTCCGAGATCATGCGGAAGGTCGTCAACCTCTACAGCGCCACCTCCGACGTGGCACCGCACGACGAGATACGGGACAGTCTGGGGCGTATGGGGGCGGCCTACATCGACGACCTCAACTACTCCATCAAGAACTTCGGTGGCTCGGGCGATGAATTGGACCGTGACGGGCTCTTCGCCCACGCCAGTGACGGCTCCAGCCGGACGGATTTCGGAGAGGACGCCGCTCTGAACTTCATGATGGTGGCCGCAGGTGACGAAGAGGGGTATCAGTACCTCTCGGCGTCGCAACAGGTATTCGAGGCCAGTGGGCTAGCCGCGTTCGAGAACGACCAGGCCAAAGGGCTCTCTTTCGCCGACAACGCGTCCAAGGTGCACGGAATCCTCGACGAGGCACGCTCCCACCAGATTCGTGAAGATTTCAAGGATCCGGAAGAGCAGCGCAACTTGGAAGAGGAGAAAAAGGGCGAGTGGCGAAAATTCGGCGTCAGTGCCGGTGTCGCCACGGTGGTCGGTGTCGGAACCGCTCTCGTTGTCGGCCCGGCGGCGGGCGTTGTGGCCGCCACCGCTGTGCCTCTTCTCATGGAAACGGGAGGCGGGGCAGTGAATACGGCTTACGGAAGCCACACCTTGCAATATCTGAAGGACAACGAATACAAGAACGATCACGAAGCGGTACAGGGTGTCCAGACGCACGAAAGGATCGCCGAACGTGGGGCTTGGATCCCCGTCGCTAACTATGCGGACACGCTCGGTATGACGACAGAGCAGAAAGATGTCCTCAGTACGCGCGTCGAGCAGTCTTACCAGTCCGGAAAAGACATGGTGGAGGATCTGGAGAAGGTGAACTAGGTTGACCAGGTGGGTCGTCGGCAGCGTGTTGTTCTTGGCAATGTCTCTGGTCGCCACCGGGTGTTCCGGCGAGGAGCCCAGGCGTGGGGAATCTCCTGAGATCTGGGCCGCTTGTGACGACTTCTTCGGCGCCGAGAATGTCAACGCTCTGGACAGGCAGATGGGCGAAGGTGTTCTGCGGATCGACAGTCGGCTCGCGTCGGTCGACGAGGTGGCGAAATGGATGGCGTCACTGGCCCTGGACTGGGAGCCGGGCAGCACCGCTCACTGGGTGAACAGGGCCACGCCATGTGAGATCGGCCTATCGGACACGAGGCAGCAGCTCTCCTCGGCGGTGAGTTGGTCGAACTCCTCCATCGAGGACCTGGAGTCCGGTAAGCAGCCACGGAGCTGGCGCAGTGTGGGCGGGAATGTCTTCGCTTACGAGGAGGCCAATAGGGGGACGCTGGTAGCAGCCTTTCCCTGCAAGGTGCCTGGTACCGACAAACAACAGGAAGCTGGCCTTCCGATGGAGGTGAGGATCAGCGGTAGAGGGATTCCCGGCTTCAAGGATCACTTGAGGGGAAAGCTGGCTTCTGCTCTCGCCCGAACGATGAGTAGCGCGCTGAAGTGCGTCAACGCGCCCGTCATTCCTTCAGAGTTGTAGTCGTCGGACACTCCCGCGGGGTGAGCCCGCCCAGCCTGCGGCACGACGCCTGGCTCCTGTACGAGATCCTCGGCGAGGTGTGTGTCCCCGCCGGTCAGCAGGCACGCCGAACGGAACAGATGACCCATGCGGGCTTCCGCGAACTCGCGGTAGGCGCCCTCCTCGGACTGCCTCATTCGCCACCCCCTCTCACCTACACCCTTTAGATGCGGTGACCACCGGGAAATGTTTCACCCTCGCGAAGCCGGGGTTTTCCGAAGCCGGAGTTTTCCGGCGCCCCACGGCACAAGGCGTCACCGGCGGCCACGCGGACGGGGTCGCTGACGCCTGACACCTGAACTTGGGGTTCGAAGCTTGGGGCTCGGAGGCCTTGAGGCGGCGCGTGCCAGGGCGTGCGAGCCCAGCGCGATCCGATGAAGGCCCTGGCGCGGCTCTCCCGCTCCAGGATCGGAGCGCGCTCACGGCCCCGGCACCGTGACTGTTCTGCTGCCGAGGCGTCAGAAGCGAAGCCCGATGCATGCCTGGGAACCGGGCCCCGCAGCTCACCTCGTGCCGCGAGGATCGCGATGTGGGGCGATGGGCCGAGGGGACATTCCAGATTCCGTCCGGCTGATTTTTCCCGCCGCAGGGAGGAGACCGGCGGACCGGGGCCCCGGCAGGAGCCCCGCTCACTCACCGGGGCGTCTGCGACTGTCCTGCCTGCCTGTCCGTCTCCACCTCACGGCCGGGAGCGGGAACTCGCGTCGCCGGCGTCCGCAGCGACCACGGCCTGGATCAGGCCTGGGAACCTGCGGTCCAGGTCTTCCTTGCGCAGGCGCATGTACAGCCCGTTCCCGGCGTCGCGCTGGTACACCAGGCCCGCTTCCCGCAGCACCCGCCAGTGGCGGGTGCGGCTGGACTTGCCCAGGGGCAGGTCGAAGGACGCGCACAACCGCTCTTCATCCGGCCGCTCCGTCAGTTCGGCGATGACCCGTCGCCGGTTCTCGTCGGCGAGCGCGAGAAGGATGGGCCCCACCGCCAGATCCTCGACCTGAGGGTGCGCCAACTCGTCTGCCGCCATCACTCCACCCCTCGACAAGGTACGCGCATCCGCGTACCTTAATGAAGGTACGCCGCTACGCGTACCTTACCTCTGGGGGAGCCATGCCTGCACCCGCCTCACCGCGCCGCCGGGTTCTGGCGCGTATGCGCGCCTCCCTGCGCAGGCTCCTGCTCCTGGAGCACTCGCCCTTCATGACCCTTTAGGCCGTGCGGGGTACGGTCTCAAGCTTCATCCGCCGGAGGTGACGCCGGCCCGGCCAGCCCGTGCAACAGCAGGTCCGTGAGGGTGTCGATGATGCGCTGGTCGTCTTCGCCGCCGGGGGGCGCGAGCACGGCGTAGTTGAGGGTGACGAGCATGGCGCCCATCGCCGCCGCGATGAACTCGGGGTCGCCGGGCAGCGGGTGCCCGCGCTCGACCAGGTACTCCAGGTGCTCCCGAATGGTTTCCGTCTGCTCGCGCAGGTCGCGCCAGGCCCGGCCC
>NZ_DATMVN010000707.1:0-21692 GCF_035563135.1 Streptomyces sp. | reverse complement strand
CAACACGCTGCTCGGCGGCCGGACCTCCTGGACCTTCCGCGTCGGCCCCGACCGGTCCCACGTCCTGATGTGGGCGTACGCCGCCCGCATCCACGTCGCGGCCGAGGACCGCGTGAAGGACAACGAAGTCGTCCTGGGACGGCCCGACCTCACCAGCGTCGTCGCCTACCGGCCCGCGCCCCGCTGGCAAGACACCGAGGTCGTACTCGTCCGCGAATTCCGCTCCCCCGCCCGCACCCCGGACGCCTACATCCGCGAAGTCCCCGGAGGATCCAGCGCCAAGCCCGGCGACCCCGGGCTGGTGGCCGCAGCCGAGTTCACCGAGGAGACCGGCCTGCCCCTCTCCCCCGCCCGGCTCCACCTCGTCGGCACCCGCCAGGCGGCCGGCACCCTGTCCGCCCACACCCAGACCGCGTACGCCGTCGAACTCAGCGCGCACGAGCTCGAGCAACTGCGGGCCGACACGACTCGCCACGGCAACGCCGACGAGACCGAGCACACCCACGTGGAAGTCGCCCGTCTCGCCGACATCCTGCGCCCGGACGGCCCCCATGCCGTGGACTGGACGACGCTGGCAGTCATCCTCCAAGCCGTACAGCCGTCGCTGCGGTAGCAAGATCACCAGTCCCGACGGGATGCGGAGGGCAGCCGAACGGGGTGAGGCCGTCGCGGCGGGCGACTCAGGGCGTCCCCACAGGGCGGCGGCCAGGTCCGCCAGGTATACAGGGCAGCGGACCCCCTCATCCGAGCAAGGTGACCGCCCGATGCCCGTGCGGATGGTCACCTGCCGCCAGGCTGGGTGACCACCTGGTTGTGAGGCGGCGGCGCGATCCCGATGCTCCGATGCCCGTCACCGCTAGGGTGCGGACATGGCCGAGAAGGAGCACTCGCTCAGCGAAAATCGCATCCGCCGGATCGGCAGAGAGGTTCAAGCGGTCTGCCCGCAATTCGACGGCGAGGCCTTCGCGCGCGACGTCGTCGGTGACCTGCCGCGACTCGGGCTGAAGGACCGGATCACCCGCACCAGCCAGGGCCTCAGCACCTATCTGCCGGTCGGCGGTCTCCAAGCTGTCGACATCCTGTTGCGCTCGCTGCCCCCGTCCCCAGAGGAAGCCGGAATCACCAACAACTTCGGCTTCTACATCTACGCTCCGCACTCGCGCTTCGTGACCGAGCACTGCCGCACCGGCGAGGACCTGGAGCGGGCGCTGGACGCGCTGCGGCGGCTGACGTCGTACTTCTCGGCCGAGGACGCCATGAGGTTCTTCATCACGGACTTCCCGACCGAGACGTTCAAGGTCATCGAGTCGTGGACCGGGGACCCCGATCACCGGGTGCGTCGCCTGGCCAGCGAGTGCACGCGCCCGCGCCTTCCTTGGTCGGCCCGCATTCCCATGGACCTCGACGCCGGGGTGCCGATCCTCGACCGGCTCTACGGCGATGACAGCCGGTTCGTGACCCAGTCGGTGGCCAATCACCTGAGCGACATCGCCGAGGACAACCTCCCCCTCGTACTCGACATCCTTGGCCGGTGGCGGGCCGAGGGGCACGCGGCGGAGAAGGAGTTCGATTTCATCGCGCGGGAGACCTTGGCCAGCCGGCTGAAGAAGGGCGACGCCGCCGCGTACGACTTCCTCGGCTACCCGAGCGATCCGCCGGTCGAGCTCTCCCCCCTCCGCCTGGAGAGCAACCATCTGCGCATCGGCGAGCGCCTGGCATTCGCGGCGGACCTGACCGCGACGGGAGCGGCGAAGCTGCGGGTGAACTACGTGCTGTCCTCCCCCACCAAGACCGGCAAGCGCCGAGTGAAGGCGTACGTCCTGAAGACCACCGCGGTCCAGGCCGGGCAGACCATCAAGCTCAGCAAACAGCACGCTCTGACGTCCACGTCGACCGTCAAGCTGGTGCCCGGAAAGTACACGCTCGAGATCCAGGTCAACGGCGGCCCCTCTGCCCTGGCGGAATTCCACGTCGCCGACGTCTGATCCACGCGGGCGCCCGGGTGCGTCAGTCGCGCGCGGGTGGCTCGGTCCTTGCCGCGTCGAGGCCGACCGTGTCATTCGCTGTCGACCAGCGTCGCGCATAGCGGAAGCCCCAGGTGCCTGCCGCGAGGGCGCCATCTGCTGGAGCTGTCCGCCCTGAGGCCGGGGCCTTGGTGAGGTCAGAGGCCGGTGAGGATGCGCGCCAACTCGTCGACAAGCGCGATGAGTCGAGCGCGCTCGGATCCGTGGCGACCCCGGCGGAACCCACGCCGGCGGCCGCCGTAGGCGGCCTGGACCGCGCCGAGTTGCGCCCAGCGCCGTGCGCGTTCCCGGTCGAGCTCGGCGGCGCTGGTGAAGGCGTCGAGGATGCGGTGGATCCCCTTGGCCAGGTCGCCCTGCTCGGCGAGGCCGACCGACCGGGATTTGGTCAGCGTGCCGCAGTCGTACGCCCGGTCGCCCGCCCAGCCCTTCGGGTCGACGGCCAGCCAGGGCTCTCGGGTGCCCGCCAGGATGTTCCGTGCGTTCAGGTCGCCGTGGATGAGGGTGTCCGGCTGGTGGTGCGCGAGCTCGCGCACCGTTGCCGTCGCGGCCTGCACCATCCGGGACGGCAGGGCGTCCGGGAAGTCCTGGGCGTCCCGCAGCAGTTGCTCCTCCCACGCGGCGGCCCGGTCTTGGAGCCGGGGCAGTCCGGCGGGCGCGGGGACGGCGAGGCGACGGCTGACGCTCCCCGCGATCGTCGCCAGTTCGTCGCCCTCCGCGGCCTGGGCCAGCGTCGTGGGGTGCGCCCGCTCCAGGAGCATGGCGAACCGGTCGTCGTCCCGCTCGTGCAGCAGGACCGCTCCGTGCCCTCCCCAGGCCGTGAGCGCGTCGGGCTCGAACCTGTTCTCGGGATGAGGAAAGGACACCTTCATCACCGCAGGTTCGGCCATCTTGCGCAGCACCGGGACGACGATCCCGACGCCCCCGTACAGCGGGTCACCGTCCGGCGTGCAGTTCCAGCGCTCGGCCAGTTCCCGCACCGTGGCCGGGAGAACGGAGAGCCATGCCGAGCCGGCCGGGCCTTCGCGGTCTACGGTGACCCGCACGAACGCCTCCGGAAGAACGATCACCGGCGCACCGCCCGGCCGGGGTATGCGGCGCCGTGCCGGTGCGCTGCTCCTGCCAGGCGGTCGGTCACCGCTGTGCTGGCCACTGCTGTTCCAGGAAGCGCTGGAGCTCCGGGGTGGTCGGCGGGAGTTCGTCCAGGGCGCGCACCCACTGGTGGCGATCGTGCTCGGACAAGGTGATCGGGCCAGGCTTCTCTGGCGTGCAAGCGAAGACGAACTGGCGGCTGGTGCGGCCGCGGGCGTTGGTGTAGTCGAAGTGGCCCGCGTAGCGGTCGATGGTGATGGTGAGGCCGGTCTCCTCCATGATCTCGCGCGGGAGGGCGTCGATGATCGACTCGCCTCTCTCAAGCTTGCCGGCCGGGGTCTCCCAGGTGCCGCCGAGGTAGTCGTCCGGGTTGCGGCGGACGACCAGGAGGCGCTCGTCGTGCATGATCAGGCCGCCGGCGACGAGGGTGTGGATTCCGTCGCGATGGGCCTGGTCTTCGAGTTCGGCGGCGAGACCGCGCAGGGCGGCGTAGCGGGCGAGCGGGCTCATGGGGCGCTCTCCGAGGCATCGTGGGTCGACGAAGGCGAGTGCCCGGCCTTCGGTGAGGGTCAGGGTGTCGGGGTCGCCGTCCCAGGTGCCGCGGAAGACGTAGGTGAGGTGCCCGTCGTCGGCGGTGTGGGTGAACAGGTGCGAGAGGCTCACTGCGGCTTCGTCGAGGCCGACCTCTTCGTGGACCTCGCGCACGATGGTGCCGCGCGGGCCGGCATCGGCGGCCTCTGGCTTGCCGCCGTTGGGTGACCAGGTGTCCGGCCAGCAGGTTCCCGGGCTGTCGCCGCGCAGGTGCATCAGGAGATGCCCGCTCCGGTTGGCGATCAGGGCCAAGGTGCCGTAGCGGTAGGGCGGTTGGTGTGGGGTGATGAGCTCCAGGACGCGGTCGGTGTCCTGGCGGCTGGTCGGGTGCAGCGGGATCCGGTCGAAGTCGTCACGCGGGATGAAGGCGAGCTTATGGCCTTCGGTGAGGGGCAGCGTGTCGGGGTCGCCGTTCCAGACGCCGTGGAAGACGTGGCGGGGGTAGCCGTCGGTGTGGGTGGAGAACATGTGCGTCAGCCGGATGTTCTCCAGGCCGGTCTCCTCGCGCAGCTCCCGGCACGCGGTGGCGTGCGGGTCGAGGTCGTCGGGCTCGGCGCCGCCGCTCATCGGTGCCCAGGTACCCGGCGCCCAGATGCCCGGTTTGTCATCGCGTAAGTGCATCAGCGCTTTGGTCGTGTGCGGGTCCGTTAGCACGACAACGGCGCAGTACGGGTCCTCGTCCGCCGGGCGGTCCTGGCGGGGCAGGCCCAGGCTCGCCAGAACCCGGGCGCGCAGGACGGGGTCGCCGAGTTCCGAGGGCGAGCGCCATCCGGCCGCGCCGACCTCTTCGGCCTGCAGGGTCAGGTCGACCGGTCCGCGGGCGCGGAACAGGTAGCGGACGTCGTAGTGCACATGGGCGGGCTCGTTCCTCTCCGGCCGAGCCGCGATCGTGTGGACGTCGATGTGCACGGGAGTGCCGTCGCCGAACACGTCCAGCTCGGTGATGCCGGTCTCTTCGGCGATCTCGCGCCGGACGGCCTGCCCGAGCGTGCGGTCCGAGTCCTCCAGGTGTCCGCCGGGCTGGATCCAGCGGCCGGAGGCGAGGTGGTGGATGAGCAGGACGTCGTCGGCGTCGTTGATGACGACGCCCGAGGTGGTGACGTGGCCGTCGAAGGCCCGCCTGTCGGTCATGTTGACGCTGGCGGCGAGACGGTCCAGGAGGGGCTGGAGCATCGGCTGTTCATCGGGGTGCGCGCGCAGGTAGCCGGTGACGAGGTCCTGGAGGTGCGGGGCGGGAATGGGCATGGCTCTCCTGGTGACCTCGTGCGCGGCGCAGCTCCACAGGGGGCGCGGCGGGGGACGGCGCGTTCGAACGTAGCGGCCTGCCTGCGGGCGCGGGCACGGATCGCGAGAACATCACCCGGGCGTGCACCGGCCGCGTCGAAGGTGCCGATGCTAGCCGCTGTCGCGGCCGCCCGGGGGCGTGACGCTCCGGGTGCTCACCCGGCCGCGAACCAGATCGAGCCACTCTCGCGGGCGCCGGATTCCGGGCCGGCCCGGAGAGTTCAAGAATCCTTTCTCCTCGCATCACCCCAGGTCAGATGCTCCCTCTTCCCAGGTGGCGACTGGCGGCAGGGCAGGCCGGGGATGGCCGGATCACGGTGCTGGTGGCCGCGGATTGTCAGCGGCGTGGGCGAAGGTCCGTCCGCAGAGCACAGCCACACCACACCGAAGGAGACGGGTCCTGTCGACGCGTCATGCAAGCCGCCGCTCGGGCTACAGCCCGGCCGCCTTCCCCGTACGTGTGAATCGAACGAGGCGAGAGGAGCCGCCCACGCAGACGGCGCTTGCTGTCCGCGTCCCGGCATCGAACCTTCACTCGACTCGTCGCCCGCGGCTGCCCGTACCGGCCCTGTGATCAGGTCCGTTGTCCGGGTGCTCTACCCCGTTTCCGCAACCGAGGAGAAACCGTGAATCCCGTCCGCTTGGTCACCCTTCACCCTGTTCTCGAGAACCCTCCTGCTGCGGCCGCCGAGGCTCTCGCGCACCGGCGGCCCGTCGACGTCCGCCGTGTCCTGTTCGCCGCAGCATCACGACCGTCATCGGGGTGGGGGGCATGACCAACCCGACCACTCCGCCCCCGGCCCTCCTGGCGTGGGCCAGCCGGGCACTCGGCGCCCGTCCTGCCGACAAGGACGTCAGCCATCCGCGCGAGAACTCCCGCGTCTGGCGGCTCGACCTGCCCAGGGCAGCCCGCTTCTACCTGAAGATCTCCCCCAAGGCCGTGATGTACGAGCGCGAGACGCTCGCACTCCGAAGTGCCGCACCAGCCCTCGGCGCTGGCGCCGCGCCGCAGCTGCGCGCCTCCAGCGCGGAGCATCTGGCACTGCTGCTCACCGCCGTCCCAGGACGGCCGCTCAAGCAGTTGGAGCTCTCGCCCGTGGAGGAGGCCCGTGCGCACCGGCACGGCGGCGCCCTGCTGGCTCGCCTCCACGTGGCCGGTGATATGTCCGGTCCTCGACGGGCCGACGCGCAGCAGGCTCTGCAGGCCGCGGCCGACGGCGCCGAGGCGCACCTGGTGGCGGCCGGGGACCGGCTGACCGCGCCGGAGCACAAGCTCGTGCGCCAGCTGGCCGAGGAGCTGCGGACCTTGCCGCCGCTGCCGCTCGCGTACATCCACGGCGACGCATGGGACCGCAATCTCATGTGGTCGACCTCCCGGCAGCAGGCCGGATGGATCGACTTCGAGCGGTCCCGGGCCGCGACCGCCGTGCAGGACTTCGTGCTGATGGCCTGCTCCACCTGGACCGACCGGCCCGACCTGCGGGCCGCGTGCCTCCAGGGCTACGGCCGCAACCTCACCGTCGAGGAGCAGCACGCCTTGAAGTGCCTGGCGGCGATCGACGCGGTGAGCTGCCTGGTCTGGGGACCGAAGCTCGACGACCCCCACGTCACCGCACGCGGACGGCGCACCCTGGACCGCCTGATGGCGGGGGTGTTCGCATGACCGCACCGCACAACCCGACCGACTCCCCGGCCGTCGACGCGGCACCCGGTGGGGCGGCGTCGCTCCCGGCCGCACGGACAGGAGCTCCGCAGCCCTCCGCGCCGCCCGAGCTCGACTACAACGGGCGCAAGCACCGGCGGGCGATGGACGACGCCACCTTGTGGGACATGGCCCGCCGCATCCCGGCCGCGCTGATCCAGACGGCCCGGCTGGCCTGGAGCGTCGACCGGCGCATGGCCCTGACGATCGTCGTGTGCCAGCTGCTGGCCGGCATCGGCACGGCCGTGATGCTCACCGCCGTCGCGAAGGCCCTGCCGCAGCTGATGGTCGCCGACCCCCGCCAGGGCCTGGCCCACGCGTGGCCGGCGCTGACCGTCGCCGTCATCGCGATGGCCACCGGCGCGTCCATGTGGATCCTCGCGGACTGGGCGACCCGGCGCCTGAATCCGAAGATCGCCTCGGCCGCGGACCTGCAGCTCGTGGATCTCCATATGCGGGCCGAACTCGCCGCCTACGACGCGGAAGGGTTCAGCGACCGGAGCCAGGCGGCGGAGATCGGCGCGCTGCGCGCCGTCGACCTCGCCGACGACGCCAAGACCCTCACCAACGGGCTCATCCAGCTCGCCTCCGCGGCCGTGGTGCTCACCACCTTGCACCCCCTGCTCCTCGGTGTGCTGCTGCTGTCCGTCGTCCCCCGCGGACTCGGCGGCGTCATCGCCGCCCGGGTCGACTACCGCGTCCACGACCAGACCATCTCCGCCCGCAATGTCCGCGGCATGATGCGCTGGTGGCTGACGACGGCCGAGCTCGCCGACGAGCTCCGCGCCAACACCATGCGCGGGTACCTGCACTT
The DNA here is from genome assembly GCF_035563135.1 of Streptomyces sp. Lineage (GTDB taxonomy): Bacteria > Actinomycetota > Actinomycetes > Streptomycetales > Streptomycetaceae > Streptomyces. The sequence goes on along the minus strand of NZ_DATMVN010000707.1, from coordinate 14,188 downwards.
CTGGTACCGGTCGATGTGTGACCGCGTCGAGATGCGGGAGGTCGCCGGGGCCCGTCCGTACCTGCGGATCACGCTGCTGGCCGCCTCCCTCGGCGGCCTGTTCACCCTCGGCATGTGGGCCTCGCTCGCCGGCCTGGTCCTCGCCGGGGCCATGACGACCGCAATCGCAGGCACAGCGATCGTCGCCTCGCAGACCGCCGGCCGCGCCCTGAACTCGATCATCAGGTACTCGACGGTGATGTTCCACCACGGCCTCTACCTATCTGATTACCACGAGTTCATCGATGAGGTCCGCGCCATGACCACGGCCCGCGGCACCGCGCAGGTCAAGCCCCCGCAGCAGATCCGCCTGGAAGGCGCCTCGTACACCTACCCGAGCAAGGAGGCCGCGGCCGTCCAGCCGATCACCCTCACCCTGAACCGGGGCGAAGTCGTGGCCCTCGTCGGGGAGAACGGCGCCGGCAAGTCCACGCTGATCCGCATGATCACCGGACTGACCGTCGCGAGCGAGGGCAAGGTGCTGTGGGACGACACCGACCTGGCCAGCGCCGAGGCGGAGTCGGTGTGGCGGCACGTGGGCCTGGTGCCGCAGAAGAACGGGCACTGGCCGCTCGCCGCCCGGGAGAACATCACCCTGGGCCAGCCACGTGAGCACGGCGACGAGCGGATCTGGAACGCGGCCGAGCGGGTCGGCATGACCAAGGCCCTGCGTGAACTCCCCAAGGGACTGGAGACGTTGCTCGCCCGGTCGGTGTGGGGTGGCCACGAGCTTTCCGGAGGTCAGTGGCAGCGATTGGCCTGCGGAAGAGTGCTGTACAGGGAGCCGGCCGTGCTCGTCCTGGACGAGCCGACGAGCGAGATGGACGCCCGAGGAGAGCACCAGATCTTCCGCGAGCTGCGGGCCATGGCCTCGGACCGGATCACCGTGGTGGTCACCCATCGCCTCGACAACGTGAGGATGGCCGACCGAGTGATCGTCCTCGATCAGGGGGCCATCCGGGAGCAGGGCTCCTTCGATGAACTCGTCGCGATCGAGGGGAGTTTGCTCGGCGAGCTGTACGCCCTCGCCCAGGACCGCTGACCCGCGGCCCCCAGCAGAGGTCCACGCGGGGCCGCGCAGCCGGTGCGTCCCCGCCACTCCCCCAACACCAAGGAGCGCCATGCACCGCCCCGAGCCCGAAGCCGTCAACGCCCGCGCCTGGACCACGTACGGCACCCACCATCTGCAGCGCGGCACCGATGTCCCGGAAGTGGACCGCATCTCCTGGGGCTTCTGGCCGACCGGCCCCGGCGTCGAGGTCCTCGGCGACCTGACCGGCCTGCGGGTCCTGGACCTGTGCTCCGGCCTGGGCAAACACGCCGCCCACCTGGTGCGCGAGTACGGCGCCACGGTCGACGCAGTCGAAGCATCCGCCAGCCAGCACGCACGCGCCCTCGCCCGGTACGGCGATCTCCAGGGGCTCACCCTCATCCACGCCGACGCCGTCGAACACCTGCACCACGCCGAGCCCTACGACGTCATCTACTCCATCCACGGCTTCGGCTACATCGACCCCCATCGCCTGCTGCCCGCCCTCCGGCCGGCCCTGAAGCCCGGCGGGCGCCTCGCCTTCTCCATCCTGCACACCAACTCCCACGGCTACGGGCCCTCGTCAAGCGTCACTCCCCGCCCGGAGATCCTGCCGCTCGCCGGCGGCGGGGAACAGACCGTCGAGATGTGGGTCCTTACCGCGCAACTGTGGGAGGACCTCCTAGTCCAGCACGGCCTCACCATGGAGGCGGTCACCGCGATCGACTCCGACGAGCCGGACAACTACGTCTCCTGCCGGCTGTACGCTGCCCGCCGCCCGCAGCGTGTACCGGTTCCCACGGACGCATCCATCAAGGACGACGCGGTGCGTTGGCTTCCCTCGGTACCGGCGGCCGCCCAGCACCGCTCCTCCAAACTCGGCGGCCGCTAGCAGATGGAGCGGACGAGCGGCCGCCAGTGTCCGTGATCGTGATGCCCGCCGACACCACCTCGATCGCCGCGACCACGGACCAGGCCTCGGCTGACGGTGCCGACGCTTGGTTCTATCGCCTCCGCAGCTCAGCAGGGTCCAGAGGATTCGGCAGCAGCTGTGCCAAGTGGGCAGCCACCGAAATTACGGTGCGGTCGGCGAGGTATGGGCCGATGACCTGGACGCTCAGCGGCAGCCCGTCGGCAGTGCGCCCAGCAGGGACGATCGCTGACGGAAGGCGTACCTGGCTGGTCAGGTTCAGCCAGGTCGTCTGGTCGTAGTAGCTGCGCTTCGCTCCATCAACGGTGATGAACCGCTGCTGCACCGGGACGGACGTCTGGTCTTCGACTGCCGCTGTCGGTGTGGCCGGCGTGATCAGGATGTCGTGCTGGGTGAAGTACTGAGCCCAGCGTTGGCGCAGCTTCTCGCGGGCCTCGTTGGCGATCAGCCAGTCGCGGTGGCGCTGTGTGCGTGCCCGCAGGTAGAAGGCTCCGGGTGACGTGTCCCCGGGGGCGAGCTTATCCGCCTGGTCCACCTCGCCCTGGAACACGGTGTCCGGGGTGGTGGCGGTCGACGTGGCGTACATCAGGTTCGTGAACGTCCGGTCGGACTCCGGCATGCTGACGGGCCGCGTAGTGACGTCGACCTGCGCTCCGGAGGAGCGGACGAGTCCCGTCACGGTGTTCATCAGGTCCCGGGTGGCCGCATCAACACGGCAGTGGTCGTCATCGGCCCAGATGCCGACCCGGTAGTCCCGCAGCCGGGACAAGCGGGGACCCGGCAGCTCTACCCGCCACGCCGGGGAGTCTGCCGGTGACGGCCCGACGAGAGCGTCCAGGAGGAGAGCGAGGTCTGCGGGCGTACGTGCGAGTGGACCGAGCGTGGTCATGTCACTCGATGTGAGCCAGCCGGGCAGCCGGGGGATGTGGCCACGGGTGGAGATCAAACCGTAGCTCGGTCGCAGGGCGTAGACCCCGCAGTAGGCCGCGGGGAGCCGGAGCGACCCGGCGAGATCGCTGCCGACTTCAGCACTCGTGAGGCCTGCGGTGACGGCGGCTGCCGGACCGCCGGAGGAACCGCCGGCGGTGCGGCCGGGCGCCTGCGGATTCTTGGTGGTGCCGAAGAGGGCGTTGGAGGTCTGGATGTCCTGGCAGTACGCCGGGGTGTTGGTCTTCCCGATGATGATTGCGCCCGCTTCACGAAGCCGGGCGACGGCGTCCGCGTCCTGGTCGGGAACGTGGTCCTTCAGGTCGGGACTGCCGCATGTGGTGCGCATGCCAGCGGTCTCGAGCGCGTCCTTCACCGTGAGGGGAAGACCGTGCAGGGGCCCGAGCGGTTTGCCCGTGCGTGCGATGTGCCGGTCCGCGCTGTCGGCTTCCTTCCTGGCCCGCTCGACATCCAAGGTGACGATCGCGTTGATCCCTGGGTTGGCCGCTTCGATGTGCTTCAGCTGCAGCTCCAAGAGCTGCCGGCTGGAAATCTTCCGGCTCGTGAGGGCCGCCACCTGCTCGTGGGCGGGGCGCAGGTGGGGAGCGGTGGTCATGGAAGCGGCCCTTTGGTTGTCCTTGGCTGAGGGGCGGGGCGGAGTGCCTGCATGGGCGGCGCTGGCCACTGAGGCGTTCACGGCCGCGGCTGCTGCGGTGGCTGCCAGGAAGGTACGTCTGATCACTGTTCGTCTCCCGCCCGGCTGGCGGAGCGTGCCGGGCGCTGTGCTGTTGGAGTTGATACGGCAGGCGGAGCGAAGTGTGCGGCGATACGCAGTTGGGCCTGCATGTCCTCTTGCGTCGTGGCAATCGAAAGCCGGGCGTCGGCGTACTCGGCCGGCTCGGTGAAGTCCTGGCCACGCGTGAGGCTGGAAATAGCCTGGCTGATTTGCTCTGCAGTCACCGCGGCGGCAAGGTCGGGATCTTGGAGTCCTTGCCCTGCAAGTCGGGTTTCGGCTATGGCTCGAACTTGCGGGTCCAGGTAGGGCCGGAGCTCGATCATTCCGTCACGAATCTCAGTTACTCGCCGGTACAGCAGGAACCTTACCGATCGGAACCGTACGAGTTCCTGCCACTGTGACGGAGGGGACATTAGGGCGATCGTGGGTGCGACTGCGTGGAGTGCTCGCCAGAGAGGTTCCAGGCGCCACAGGGCGTATTGGTCGCGCGACCAACTCCGAGCATCCTCGACCTGTTCCATCAGGGTGGGGAGGAAATATCCGATCAAGGTGAGCAGGGCGCCGACATCTCCGCAGAACCAGGCGATGTCCTTAAATCGGGCGACGCTGAAGCCGAACGAGTCCCCGAGGATTCCGCCGATCCGGATGGCGCAGTAGCCCATGATCACGACCGCGCCGACGGTGATGGTCCGCAGGCCGCGGACGACCCAGACGTTGCCGGCGTGGCGCGCGTGCCGCCAGCAGACGACCCCGAGGTAGATCTCGGCGGCGGTGTACGCCGCCATGTAGAGCGTGAGGTAGGCCTTGTAGGCGGGGTCGTGGACGTAGTAGGTGGCGAAGTCGGAGGTTCGCTGGACGGCTGGCGTCAGGAAGGCGAACAGGACGAACATGCCCACGATGACCGCGAGGCCGGCGAGCCCGAAGAGCCGGGTCCGCCGACGTGCCTCCTGGGCTGGCAGGGCCCAGTGAGCCAGCACGCTGGTCTGGAACACCAGGACTAGGATCACGCAGCTTTGCGCGAGCGGGACAGCAATGTTGGTGACTCCGAGGGTGCTGTCGATGCGTATCCAGATAGGGGTGATGGATATGGCAAAGCTCAGGGCAGATGACAGGTAGACCAGGCTCAGGAGAATAAGAGCGGCATCTCGGCTGTTCTTCTTGAGGTCCCGGAGCAGGAGGAGAAACCCCAAGCCTGCGATTATCAGGCAGATGGGGTGAAGTATGTCCTTCACGGGGCCTCACTTTCTTCCGCGCAAGAATGTGCGCTCAACTCGTCGGTCCACTTCCGAACTTCCGCGTTGTGAAACGACGCGATACTGGGATGCGTGAACGTGGGCTTGGAGGTAGGAGCCGTCGAGTTCGGCTTCCATCTCGTCTTTCTCGTCGTACTGAGTTCGACCGAGCACCATTTGAATCAGATCGGGATCGAGATCCGGAAGAAGTCCACCGAGAGTCTCACCACCAATGGTCACGCCGCCTTTGTGGCGCCTCAGCATGTGAGCGAATTCGTGAGCGATGATGTGGTCCTGGTGGGCCAACGTAGTCCGCGGGTCGAAGAACACGATGTGTCGGCTCTTCATGGCGACCCACATGCCGCACGGCGCGGACCAGTCCAGCTCGGCAGGCTGAAGTTCGATCTTGCGCCTGGTGCGCCGCTCGATCTCGGGCACCAGGTCGCGGATGCTGTCGACGGGCGGGAGGTGGAGGCCCCGGACGAAGCCCTCACTGGCTCGCCTCTGTTCCTGATTCAACTGATCCTCCCGGGCTGACGATAGGTGCCGGTCAGACACACTAGAGAGTCGTCTCATCGGGCTCATCGGGCAGCCCCTCAAGTTCTCGCACTCTGTCGATCATGGCCATCAGCGTGTCCATGCTCTTGGGCGAGAGGCCGACGGCGCGCAGGGCGACGCGTTCCACGCCAGCCTGCTGCAGTTTTTGTAGACGCTTCAACTGTTCGCCGTATCGGCGTGCAAGATCATCATCAAAAAAGTATGCCGGAGGCACCTTGAAGAAGGTCGCGATGGCCTCATAGTGGCGTCGCGTCGGGTTATCGCGCCTGCCGGTCCGCAGCTGCCAAAGGTAGGTTCCGGATATCGTGGAACCGCCCTGTTCTTTCAGAGCTTCGGCGACCTCGTCATTGGTGTAAGGACCACGGCCCTTCGGATGTACGACTTCGAAGAGCTGGTTCAGCTTGTCGGCTAGCGAGAGACCTGCGTCACAAGGGTCATTCGCCGCTCTCGGCTCTTCGGGCTGAGGCCGTGGGTTCGCGGGTGTCATGCAGTCCTTCTCGACTTCGAGGGCGATCCATCTCAGTTGACTATGCCACGGACATACGCATACGTTCATACCGGCCAGATCAACTGGGATGGATCGAGGGGCTGGCGCTGTGAGGGTCTTACGCCGCGTACCGTGACGCAGGGCCCTTTCGTGCGCTGCCTGCCGACATGGATGGGCATCGCGTAGTCAACCCTCCATCCTGTAGGGCGAATTGAGCTGCCGCCGCCAGTCGGAAACAGCTTATATTTGCGCGTGCAAACGATTCAGTCGGCGGCGGTTGCTGCGCCGGTGGGAGACGGGGCTCATCGGCACGGCCGCCGCAGGTATCCATCGCGGCAGGCAAGGGCATGCCGGATTGGCCCGCGTCCCGCCGGGCCAGCCCCAGGGAGGGCCTGTCCGAACCGCCGACGCCGCGATGGCGTCGCAGCGTTCGAGACCCGTCTCGATGATCAAGGGGGAAGTAGCGGAATGTCGCGCAACGACGGCTCCAGCCGGTCGGCAGGCATGGCCCACGACGCATCGCGAAGGAAGGCGGACCGCAAGGTGCGCCGGCTGCGGGCTCCGCATAGGCCCGCTTGCTGCGTAAGGTCACCGCTCTCCGCCACCCCGCCCCGATGAAGGGGGCGGCAAGGCGCCCGTCGTCAGAAGCAGGGTGCCAGCAAGCGACTCGACACAAAAATAGAACATGTGTTTGCCTTTGGTTCGGCCGGAAAGCGAGCTTGGCGGAGCTCGTTCGGCATCCGGGGCGCGGGGCAAGGAGGACGGACGCGATGACGGCGTGGGATCGGCGGAGGTCAGCCGCTCGGCGAGGCGCGGGACGCTACGGGCCGCGCGAGCTGCCGAACAGCAGACAGCTCCTGCGCCTGCTGAGGGTCCTCCGGCGGTGGCGCAGGGATCCCGCGCAGGGCGACCTCATCAAAGAGTGCGAGAGGCTGCTCGCCGATCTGCCCGTCCCGACGCCGTTCAGTGTCGAAGCGCTGGTGAAGAATATGGAGCAGGTACTAGAGCGCCGGATCCAACTGGTGCCCTTCGATGACCCAGACGGAGGTCTGGGCACGGCCTGCGGGCTCCGGATCAAGACGCCGGAGTTCACGATCGTGCTCTACCGGCGCCGGTCCAGCCGCAACCAAACCGAACACATCATCCTTCACGAACTCGCGCACGAGTGGTTGGACCACGGGTCCACCCTGACCCCTGACGAGATCGAGCGATACGTCCCTGAGCACATCCAGGAGGAAGTCCTTCGACGCTTCCCCTCGGCCCTCGTCCAGGGGCGTGTCAACTACGACAGCCCCGAGGAGCAGCAGGCCGAGATGTCGGCATCTCTGATCAAGCGGCTCGCCCGCCGTATGAAGTTCGCCGGCGACGACATGGTCAGCCTCCTGGAGTCCTCACTGTCCCACCCCGTGGCTCCCCCGCGTCAAGGCGGCCACCGAGGATGAACGACGCCGCACTCGACTCCTTCCGCTACCTGACCGCGGGGGTGATGACCCTCATCGCCGTGTGGCGATTCCCGGCTGTCCGCTACGGAGACGCCCACCGCCGAGCCCTCTGGGGCGGCTACGCCGGATTCGCCGTGGCACTGTGGCTCTACACGCCGGCCGTGATGCTTGCGGTGGACCGCATCCCCGTGGTCGACATCAGCGCACTGATGCGGCACTTCGCCAGCACCGCCGCCATCATCGCGTCCCTGACCTACGTTGCGACCAGCTACGGCAAGAGCACCGAGAAGGTGGTGCCCCGGCACGTCGCGGTCTCCCGCTGGATCGCCCGCGCGTCCTACAGAGCAGGCGCCGTCGGTGTAACGCTGCTCACCATCCTGTTCTTCACCGTGGTGGACCGCCCCAGACAAAGCGACGACTTCCTCAGCGATCACGCCGGGGAATGGGGCGCCGCAACGTACATGACCGTCTTCTACTTCTTCCCGCTCGTCACCACCGCTGTCTGCGGATACCAATGGTCGCGCGGGGCACGGAAAGCCGAGACGACGAGCATGCGTGTCGGACTTCGGCTCATGGGAATTTCGATGTGGATGGGGCTCGCCCACACGGCAGCCCGAATCGTCATTGTCTGGACGGCGGTACTGTTCCCGCTGAGCGACTCCGTCATGGAGACGCTGATCGATCTCACAGCAATGTGGATGAACCTGCTGTTCCTGATTGTCGCGGTAGGCGCGAGCATCCCCACGACAAGTGCGGCCACCGCACGCTGGAAAATGCTGAAGACTCTCTACCGCCTTCACCCGCTCTGGTACGACCTGGTGAAGGCGTTCCCGGGGACCAGTCTCTACCCGCCCAAGTCGCGCTTCGCAGAGCTGACGCACACGCGTGTGCCCGACGACGTGCGCCTTGACCGATGGACTCAGGACATCGCTGATGCCAGCGAGAGGCTGAGGTACTACGCCCCCGAGGGCCTGCTGTGGGCTGCGGAGGACGCGACCGAATCGCACCCCGATCCCGAGCCGGCCGCCGAGGCCTACTGGATCGCAGCCGCGCTCCAGGCCGCCGCCTCGACCAAGCCCAGCCAGTACCCGAGTGCACCGTTGCGGGAGAAACCTTTCGTCGACACGAACAGTGAAGCGGCTTGGCTGATCCGGGTGAGCAACATATATGCCCACATCCCCTCGGCTGAGGCTCAGGACATTCTTCGGCAAACTGAAGAGATAGACGCCTGATGCGTCAGTAGCTCAGTCTAGGAAATTTCCGGATGACCGATAATCAATGCAAGGGACTGGAGGAAAGAAAACTGTGAATGCGCCCGAGGTGCGCGGCCGAGTCATACGGTGCGGACAGGACCCCCCGAGCCGCAGAATGACGGCTGGTATCTTGGGCCAGACTATGGGTGGCTTCGACTCCGCCCCGTAAGTACGCCCGTCTCCGGCATGCGAAGTGCAGGCACTGTCGCCGCCACGCGTCAGCCGGGGCCGCTGTTCAGTACGGACAGCGCGCAAATTCTCAGTAATGGAGTTCCTGCATGTCTCACCGCACCGGCCTCGTCCTCGACTTCGGAGGCGTGCTCACCACCCCGCTGGTCCCCGTGGTGCTCGCCTTCGAGCAGCGCGAAGGCCTCCCCGAGGGAGCCTGCATCAACGCCCTGTACCTGGACGAAGAGGGTGTCCGGATCACCAGTGACCTCGAGCGCGGAGCGGTCAGCCAGACCGAGTGGAACGAGTTCGCAGCCAAGAAGCTGGGCGTACCCGCTGACAACCTCATGGGCCGCATCTTCGGCGGTCTGAAGCCTGAGCCGCTGATGATCAATGCGGCCGCCGCGGCCCGGCGAGCTGGCATCAAGGTGGGGATCCTGTCCAACTCGGTCGGCCTCGCGCCCTGGGATCTGTACGACGGCTACGACCTCGACAAGCTCTACGACGTGGTCGTGATCTCCGAGCACCACCAGATGCGCAAGCCCGACAAGGCGCTCTTCGAAGCCACGCTCAAGCTCATGGAGCTGCCGGCCGAGCAGTGCGTTTTCGTCGACGACACCAAGAAGTACGTCCAGGCGGCAGAGCAGCTCGGCTTCGCCGGTGTCGTCAACGAAGACCCCAAGCAGACCGTCGCCCAGCTCTCGAATCTGCTCGGCGTGGACCTCACCGCATCTGCGTAGTCTTCTGCGTCGCCCGCTCCTCCAGGGCGCAATCGTTGCCCCGCTGGCCCCTGCCTCCTCCTGGTGAGGAGGCAGGGGCCAGCGGGGTTGTGGACCGGGGCAACTGCTGCATTCAGTCCGTTCGCGCACATCGAACGATGGCGGCATACGAACGGATCCACGCGTTCCCGACTGAGGCCGTTTGGTGCGCTGCCGCTGTCAGGTGTCTACGGCCGGGAAGCTCAGTGAGGCGGATCGGCCACTCTCTGGTGCGCTTCTCCAAGGCGAGGTCTGTCCGAGGACGTGTCAGCCACGCCGCCGGGCCGACACAGCCTGATGTTCGGCGTCGACGCGCCGCGTCCACGAGCGATCCGTCGAGCCGCCGAGCCTGCTTCCGTCGACGGGTGCTATCCCCCGTCCTTGATGTCCGGCAGCTTGTACTTCAGCTCTCCGACGAGCTCGTTGATCTTCGCCATCATGCCGGCCGACAGCCCCGAGTGGTTGCCGCGGGCGGCCAGGCCGAGGATCTGACCACGGTGAATCGATCCGAGGAAGCGGACGGCTTCGAGGAACTCGCCAGCCGCAGGGCTCAGCTCTGCATCGTCCTGGAAGAGGGCGGCGTCGACCTGGAGAGCGTGAGCCAGGCCGGCGCGTATGACATCCGAGGTGTCGGTCGCAGTGCCTGCACGCAGCGCGGCAATGTCGAAGGCCGTCACGCTCGTGACGCCAGTGTGCTCGTTGACGACTCGGGCGATCTGCTCGTCGGACGGAGGCGCCTGGCCGACATACCCGTGCTCGAGGAGGTAGTTGATCTTCTCCCCGACGGTGCGAGGCGCGGACGGCCGTGCCTCTTGCGGCCGCCTGGAGCCGCGCACGCCGAACGACACGTCCTGCGCAGCGAGCAGGTCCTCCTTGCTTACGCCGTAGGCGTGGGCGAGGGGAGCAACGTAGGCGTCCTGCAGCCGGCGCCTACCGGACTCCGCGTTGGCGATGGGTACACGACTGGCGTTAATCACCGCAGCGGCTTCGGCAACGCTGAGGCCGGCGTCGCAGCGGAGGAGCTGTAGGTCCGCAGGCCCGTCGTGAGGGAACAGGATGTCGAGGTCCTGACCAAGTGCCGCGGCGATCGCGGGGAGCTTGTCGCCCTTGGGGAACTCCTCGCCGCTCTCCCACCGCGCAACTGTCGGACCCTTGACGCCGACCATCGCGCCCAGCTCCTTCTGGCTGAGCTCTTTGCCTCGTCGGACAACCCGCACTCGGCTGCCGTCGAACTGACGTGGCACATGAACTCCTGCGACTTGGCGGTCTGGATCCTGGGGACGATGGCCAGAACCCTAACCACAACTGGCTTGATCGATCCACACATCTAGCGTACGTTTCCGTATCGAGCCTGGTGGTGAGAGCTCTGCCTCACAAGGCGATCTTATGCCGTACCTAGTCCACGCCTGAACTACCTGTCCTGCAGAGGACGGGCCTACCGGACCCGGTCACGCTCTGGCCTAGGAACCTGAGTGACCGGATCCGGTTGTAGTCCCCGAACGGAGATCCGGATGAGTGTTGCATCAAAACGCTCTCGCTCACAGTCGCCCTACCAGAATCGGCTTCATGTCGCTTCGGGCGCCGCGGTCGAGATGAGCGCGGGCACTGCACTGACGCCACCTGTAGTCGCTGCTGCCCCGTGTGGGCTGGGATACCGGATCCCTGACACGAATCTCCACACTTCTTCCCCCTCTGACCTCCTCTGACCAGCGCGGACGAGCGGCACCGCAAGCCCGCTGCCGACCGTCCGACGGATTTTCGCGAGAGCTCGCTGTACGGCCCGTCTGGCCGGAATCTGAGCCCGTTGATCCACTACAGAGGGAGTCACCCCATGGCGTACGAGCCGCCGGCCAAGGGCCGTCCGTTCATCGCGTACGAGAAGAAGGCACGCGCTGCTGCCGGGCCCGACGGCCAGACCGTCCGCGCCCGTCCGAGCGTGTATGTGCGGGAGCACGTGGGTGTGAAGGTCAGCGCGTACAAGGTGAAGACGAAGGCGACCGACGACGGCCCCTTCCGCACCGGCCGTGTGACCTTCGATGCCGAGTCCGTCGGGCTGGAGCACGACTTCCACGGGTCGGTCCAGGCCGACTCCAAGGCAGCGGAACTGCTGGCTGAGGCGTTCAAGAACGACCTGCCGGTCACCGTTGCTATCGAGACGACCCGCCGGTACAAGCAGAACGACAGCGGCGAGATGATCAGCCCGCTCACACCCATTCACGAGCTGCGCGGCATCGTCGGCGACTCGACCCGGGCGAACGCGGAGATCACCAACCGCAACTGCCGCAACCTCGTGGTCGCGGTCAACGGCGAGTTCACCGACGAGCTGGTCTCCGACCCCGAGGAGTGGGAGTCGCTGCGGGAGAACCGCGACGGCAGCCTCGCCCCCGACGGCTACGCCGTCTTCGGCGGAGCGATCATCCCCGCCGCCAACGCCTCGTCCGGCAACGTCGACGTGAGCCAGCAGATACGGAACGAGCTGAAGAAGTTCTTCGGCTCCTCCAACACCGCACCGGCCGCCAGCGCGCGCCCCGGCCGCCCGGCGCAGCGGGCTGCCCACGCCGCCGAGGCCAAGCCGTGGGAGGACTGGAACACCGACGGCCGCTTCAACCACGGCTCCTACCTCGCCACCGCCATCCGGGAGACGTACGCGCAGGCGCACCAGATGATCGCTTCGGCGGGCATCGACCCTGACACCGACCCGGCCATGGTCGGTGCCCTCGCCGAACTGATCCTGGGGATGGCCGACCGGATCCAGCTCGGCGTCTACCGCAAGACCGACGGCAGCGCCATCCGGTCCGACCGCTCCCACCACGAAGCCCGTGCGTGGATCGACTTCGTCGTCAGCCACCAGCCCGCACTCGCCTACACCGCCGAGATGACCGACCCGATCAGCGCTGAGGCGGTCCTCGCCCGCAACGCGTGGGCCAGCAAGGTCATCGCCACCGTCGGCCCGCTGATGGACACGGTGGCCCGCGTCGCCGAGACCGACCGCGCCGTGGGCCCGGACGGTATCCCCGTCGTGCACCCGGTGCTCAAGAGCGACGCCTTCGCCCGCTTCAAGATCCTCCTGGGTCACAAGGACGTCGGCCTCGCGGGCTGGCCCGACCGTGTCTTCCCGCTCCTGACCGACCGCTTCGGCACCCACGAGCTGGACCGCATCGAGGTCGCCCACTTCCTGCCCGCGCTCGCGGAGTGGGAAGCCGACCCGGCTGCGTTCCTCGCTGCCGCCCGGGCCAGCGCCGCTGCCCGCCAGACGGCCGAGGCCGAACCCGCTGCCACAGCAGCCTGATCCACCCCGGTGGGGGCGGAAGCGCCGCACAGACGCTTCCGCCCCCACCGGGCCCGAACGAGAGAAGGACGCACGATGGGCACCAGCATCGACATACAGCGCCTCATCACCGACGGCGGTTACCGCCCCTGTCCGTCATGCCCTGCCGTGCTCCGCCCCACCACGACCCGCTGCCCCCACTGCCGCACCACCCTGCCGGTCGCGTCGGCCGACGCGGCCCTACAGACGAAGACGTCGCGCCCGCGGCTGGCCGCCGTCAGTGAAGCAGCCCTCGGCAGTCTGCAGAACCTCCCCGAAAGGCGACTGACCTTCACCGTCATCGGAACGCCCGTCACCCAAGGCTCTGTCGAAGTCCCCGCCCCCGGCGTCGTCAAGTACAGCCGTGAACTCCGCGAGTGGCGCCGCCAGATCAACGCGGCCGCGCGGAAAGCCTGCGGCACGGACTGGGAGCCGGCGAACTGCCCGCTCGTCATGTCGGCCGTCTTCACTCTTCCCCGGCCCAAGAGCGCGCCCAAGACCAGAGCCGTCCACGCCGCGACCAAGCCCGACATCGACAAGCTGATCCGCGCCGTCCAGGACGCACTGTCCCCTGCCGACAAGAAGGCCTTCCGCGTCTACACGGAGGACTCCCGCATCGTCGGCTACGACATCGGCCCCCACAAGACCTACCCCACGCCGCTGGCAACGCACGACTGGGCCCTTCCGGAGCCCGGCGTCACCATCGCCGTCGCCCCTGCACCTTCCGCAGCTCTCCGCCAGGACATCGCATGAGCACCACACCCTGCATCACCCACGCCGACCTCTTCCGACTCCTCGAGGACCTGTCCGGCTCCGGCATCAACGACCAGATGCTCGACGGGGACCAGCTCGCCATGTTCACCGACGAGGAAGCCGACTTCCGCGAGGCCCTCGGCCAGGCCCGTACCCTGTGCGCCGCCTGCCCGATGCTGGAGTCCTGCCTGTTCGCCGCGGTGACGGACCATGCGGTCAAGGGCATCGTCGCCGGCACCACCGAGACCGACCGCGAGCGGATCCGCAGCAGCCTCGGCCTGGCCCCCTTCGCAGAAGAGGACACGGACATCTACCTCATGGTCCGCCGCACCTACGACGAGGTCGACGCCGAGAAGGTCGCCGCCATGACCGCGGTCGGCCAGCTCACGCAGGTGGAGATGGCGGAGGAGCTTGGATGCTCCACCCGCACGATCCGCCGCAAGCAGCGCAGCTCCTGCAACGTGCGCCGACGGCCGCGACGGAACCCTCTCACCCCGAAGAAGGTCCTCAGCACCGCCGAACAGCTCCTTCCTTGGTTCTGACCGTGACATCGGACAGCGCGAGCTG
>NZ_DATMVN010000706.1:0-6325 GCF_035563135.1 Streptomyces sp. | reverse complement strand
TCCTGGGCCGGGGCTCCGGCAGTGAAGCGGGGTTCAGGGCCGCTTCGTCCGGCTCACCGCCCCGTGTCCAGCCACGGTCTGCGGCCCGGCCCCGTCGGGTGGGTCCCCGTGACTCCCATGACGACCGAGTAGAGGCTCGTCTCCGCGGTGATGAACAGACGGTTGCGCTTGGCGCCGCCCCAGGAGATGTTGGCCGCCGCCTCCGGGACGGCGAGCCGGCCGATCAGTGTGCCGTCCGGGTCGTAGCAGTGCACCCCGTCGTCCATGGCGGCGGCCCAGAGCCGTCCGCCGTCGTCGAAGCGGAGGTTGTCGAAGCGGGCCGCCTCGCGGGCACCGGCCTCCGCGAAGATCTCACCGTCCGACAGTGTGCCGTCCTCCCGCACGCCGAAGACCCGGATGGAGCCCGCCCGGGTGTCGGAGACGAACAACTGCTGTTCGTCGGCCGAGAAGACCAGCCCGTTCGGTGCGCCGAAGCAGTCGGCGACCAGGCGCACCTCACCGGTGGAGGGGCCGATGCGGTAGACGTTGTTGGAGCCGATCTCGCTCTCCGCGCGGTAGCCCTCGTAGTCACTGGTGATGCCGAAGTCCGGGTCGGAGAACCAGATCGAGCCGTCCGACTTCACCGTCGCGTCGTTCGGGCTGTTCAGTCGCTTGCCCTGCCAGCGGTCGGCCAGCACCGTCACCGTGCCGTCGTGCTCGGTCCGCGTGACCCGCCGGTTGCCCTGTTCGCAGGTGATGAGCCGGCCCTCGCGGTCGAGGGTGTTGCCGTTCGTGTGCCCCGCGGCGCGCCGGAAGACGCTGACGGCCCCGGTCTCCTCGTCCCAGCGCAGCAGCCGGTCGTTCGGGATGTCGCTCCAGACCAACTGCCGCCAGGCGGGCACGTACACCGGGCCCTCGGCCCAGCGGCAGCCGGTGTACAGGACCTCCAGGCCCTCGTCGCCGTTCATGCACCTCCCCGTACGGAACCGGTCGTCGAAGCTCTCGTACAGGCTGGTGTGCTCGCTGGTCATGGACATCCATCCCTTCGGCGGATACCGAACGCTTTCGGCGTCCGCCGAAGACTGCTGGACGACGGGCGGCAGATCAAGGGCCGCCCCGAGGGCGGGGTGCGCCTGCCCAGGGGCTGCCCGGGAGACCTTGGCCACATCGGACCCGGCACGGGGATGGCCTGATCGCATCCACCTGTTGGCGGGAAAAAGCACCTGCTCCACCCCGATGAACAGGACATGCAGTGACAGACCGGAATGCCCGCCGTGCAGCAGACACCCTCTCCCGCCCGTTCGCCGTACGGGGACTGACCTCACGCAACCGGATCGCCATGGCGCCCATGACCCGGGAGTTCTCCCCGAACGGCGTCCCGGGCCAGGACGTGGCCGACTACTACGCCCGCCGGGCCGCGGGCGGAGTGGGGCTGATCATCACCGAGGGCACCTACGTCGATCACGCTTCCGCCGGCACCAGCGGCAGGGTCCCGCTGTTCCACGGCGAGGACGCGCTCGCGGGCTGGGCGGGTGTCGTGGACTCCGTGCACCGGGAGGGCGGCGTGATCATCCCGCAGCTGTGGCACGTGGGTGTCACGCGCGCCGAGGGCGCCCCGCCCGTGGCGGAGGCGGAGCCGGTCGGCCCCTCGGGCGTCTCCCTGTCGGGCGAGCCCAAGGGGCGCGCCATGACGCAGAAGGACCTCGACGACGTCATAGCCGCGTTCGCGGACGCGGCGGCGGCCGCGGAGCGGCTCGGCTTCGACGGTGCCGAACTGCACGGAGCGCACGGCTACTTGATCGACCAGTTCCTCTGGGAGGGCAGCAACCGCCGCACCGACGCCTACGGGGGCGGCATCGCCGCGCGCACCCGTTTCGCGGCGGAGATCGTGGCAGCCTGCCGCGCGGCAGTGTCGGACGCCTTCCCCCTCTTCTTCCGCATGTCCCAGTGGAAGATGAGTTCCTACGAGGCGAGGATCGCCCGGACGCCCGAGGAGCTGGACAGCGTCCTCACGCCGCTGGCCGAGGCCGGCGTCGATGTCTTCCACGCGTCCACCCGCCGCTACTGGCTGCCCGAGTTCGACGACTCCGATCTGAACCTCGCCGGATGGGTGAAGAAGATCAGCGGCAGGCCGACGGTCACCGTCGGCTCGGTCGGCCTGGACGGTGAGTTCTTCGACGCCTTCCAGGGCCGGAACTCCTCGGTCACCGGTATCGAGCAGCTGCTGGACCGCATGGAGCGCGACGAGTTCGACATGGTCGCCGTCGGCCGTGCGCTGATCGCCGACCCCGAGTGGGCCGCCAAGACCCTGCGCGGGCGTACCGAGGACATCACGCCGTTCGAGGCCGAGATGCTGAAGACCCTGCACTGACCGGTGCGTGTCCCGGGGACGCGGTGGACCTCTTCCCGGCGCCTCCGGACAAGCGGCTGCCCGGTGGCCGCTCCGCGGGCGCCCGCCGTGCAAACCTCCCCGGGCGCCCGCCGTGCGGGCCTCCCCGGGCGCCCGCCGTGCGGGCCTCCCCGGGGAGGCCTCCCCGGGGCGGCGGTACGCCTGTGCGGCACGGCCGCCCGGCCTCGGTCTCAGCGCAGGAGGCGCAGGGGCACGGCGCGGGCCATCGCCTCCGCCCCGGCGTCGTTGGGGTGGAGGTGGTCACCGCTGTCGTAGCGCGCGAGGAGGCGTTGCGGATCGGACGGGTCGCGCAGCGCCCGGTCGAAGTCGATCACCGCGTCGTACTCCCCGCCGGTGCGGATCCAGTGGTTGAGGGCCTGCCGGGCGGCTTCGTTCTCCGGGGTGTAGAAGCCCAGGGTGTCGTCCTTGAAGGGCAGGACCGTGCCGCCGTACGCCTTCAGGCCCCGGTCATGGGCGCGGGCGATGATCTGGCGGTGGGCCTCGATGAGGTCCGCCGCCGTGACGCGCTCCGACTCCGGGGCGACGGTGCCGGGGTGGCCGAGGTCGTTCACACCGAGCAGCACGATGAGGTGTCCGGCGCCGGGCTGGGAGGCGACGTCGCGGTCGAAGCGGCGCAGGGCGCTCTGGCCGAAGTACGCCGCGAAGTCCTCGGCGTCGGACCCGGCGGGCGGGTTGGGGTCGTGCAGGAGGCGGTTCCCGCTGATGCCCTGGTTGAGTACGCCCATGGCCTCGGGCCCGGCAGCGGCACGCAGCCGGCCGGCGAGGAAGTCGGGCCAGCGGTGGTTGGCGTCTGCGTCGGTGTCGGCGCCGTCGGTGATGGAGTCGCCGAGCGTGACGACGGCCGAGGAGGACCGTGCCGTACGCACGCTCACACCGGTCAGGAAGTACCAGCGGTCGATGGTCGCGGTCGGCTCGATGCCGGCACGGCCGGTGACGTTGCCGGCGGCCACGTAGTTGTGCTGCAGGGCCATCGAGTGGAGCGTCGAGCCCGGGGTGGGACCGGGCAGGTGGATGCTCACCACGAGGTCGGTTCCGGCGGGGACCTCCAGGGGGACCGGGTCGCTGAGCAGCGGGGCGCCGGCGGGGACGGTCACGGAGCTGCGGCCGCCGAAGGTGAGCGGCCGGTCGCTGCGCGGGTCGATCCGGGAGGCGGGACCGCCGGCGGCCGGGCGTGCGACCCGGGCCTCACCGATGACCAGTGGCCCGCTGCCGAATTCGTTCGACAGCCGGATGCGTACCCGGTCGCCGCCGATGCTCGTGCGGACGGTCTGACGGATCGTCTGGTCCTCGAACCGTGTGGTGTCCGAGGCCGGGGCAGCCGTGGGCGCGGCGGACCATGTCCCCGTCCAGTCGGAGGAGTTGCCGTGACGGGACCCGGGCTCGGCGGAGGTGGCCGGAGCGGCCGACAGGAGCAGGGCCCCGGCCAGCACGGTCACCAGCAGGCGGGCGGCCCGGCGTGCCCGTGGGCCGGTGGCCGGGACGGGGTCCGCGGGGCGGCCCGAGGGTGCCGGAAAAACTGCGGAGTACGGTCTCATGCGGGTGCCTCCTGGGACGGGGCTGGACGGACGGGATGCGGGTGCCGGGCCCGGACGGTGCGTCGGGCGGAGGGGGCGGGCCGGGAGGGGCGGAGCCGGGAGGGGCTGAGCCGGCAGGTGTGTCCACGTCGGCCTCCCCCGTGGTCACCTCGTGGAACCGAAATTTTCGAACCGTCTTCCGATCGGGCGAGCAGACGCTACGAATGCCCGCAGCGGCACGTCAAGAGGGCCTCCCCGGCCGCCCCCGGGTCCGTCCCCGCCCGAAACGCAGCCCCCGGGACGGAGCCCGGTGTACAGTTTTTGAGTCCTGTTGTCTCCGATAGAGGTGGACGTTGCGCATCTGAGGTCCGCGATCATCGCGCGGTACGGCCCCTGCCGTAGCCCGTCACGCCCTGTCGGCCTTCCTGCCGCCCCGTGACCCACCGCGTGGATGCGACCTCGGTGCATGAGCCGTCCCCCGTCTTCCCGGAGGACCGCACCCCTTCCTCTCCCGGCCGGTCGCCGCGTGGTGCTCGCATACGAAGCCCCTGATCACACGCTTGCGACTGCGAGGACCACATGTCTCATCCCACCGTTCCCGCCGCCTCCCTCAGCTGCTCCGCCCTGTCCTTCCGATGGCCGGACGGCACCGAGGTCTTCGACGGGCTCTCCCTCAGCTTCGGCCGGGGCCGCACCGGGCTCGTCGGGACCAACGGCTCCGGCAAGTCCACCCTGCTGCGCCTGCTGGCCGGCCGGCTGAAGCCCTCCGCCGGCTCGGTGACCGCCGGTGGTCACCTCGCCCACCTCCCCCAGAACCTCACCCTCGACACGGACCTCCGCGTCGAGGACGCCCTCGGCATCACCGCGCGGCGTACGGCGCTGCGCGCGATCGAGGCCGGTGATGTCGCCGAGGAGCACTTCGAGACGGTCGGCGACGACTGGGACGTCGAGGAGCGGGCCCTGGCGACCCTGGGATCGCTCGGCCTCGGTGACGTCGGTCTCGACCGCACCGTGGGCCAGCTGTCGGGCGGCGAGACCGTGCTGCTGAGGCTGGCCGCGCTGCTGCTGGAGCGGCCCGACGTCCTGCTGCTCGACGAGCCGACCAACAACCTCGACGTCTTCGCCCGGCGCCGGCTGTACGAGGCCGTCGAGTCCTGGCGCTCCGGTGTGCTCGTCGTGGTCAGTCACGACCGCGACCTGCTGGAACGGGTGGACCGCATCGCGGACCTGCGTGCCGGTTCGGTGAGCTGGTACGGCGGCGGCTGGTCGGCCTACGAGGAGGCGCTGGCCACCCAGCAGGAAGCGGCCGGCCGCATGGTGCGGGCCGCCGAGTCCGACGTACGGCGTCAGAAGCGCGAGCTGGAGGAGGCCCAGGTCAAGGTGGCCCGCCGCCAGCGGCACAACAAGAAGATGGACGCCCAGCGGCGTGCGCCGAGGATCGTCGCGGGCGAGCACAAGAGGTCCTCCCAGGAGGCGGCGGGCAAGCTCCGCGGTCTGCACGAGGACCGGCTCCAGGAGGCACGGGAGCGGCTCGACACGGCGTCGGAGGCGATCCGGGACGACGCCGAGATCCGGGTGCGGCTCCCGCACACCGCCGTCCCGGCAGGCCGTACGGTCCTGAGCGCGCGGGGGCTCACCCCTCGCTTCGGTGCGCTGCGCGACGGTGAACTCCACGTACAGGGACCCGAACGCATCGCGCTCATCGGGCGCAACGGAGCCGGTAAGACGACGCTGCTGCGCACCCTCACCGGGGAGCTCCTGCCTGCGTCCGGCGAGGCCAGGACGTATGTGCCGCTGCGCTTCCTGCCGCAGCGGCTCGACGTGCTGGACGACGGGCTGACCGTCGCGGCGAACGTGGCCCGCATGGCGCCCGGGACCACCGACAACGAGATCCGCTCGCAGCTCGCCCGCTTCCTGTTCAAGGGAGCACGGGCCGAGCAGCCGGCGGGCACCCTCTCGGGCGGCGAGCGCTTCCGCGCCGCCCTCGCGGCGACGATGCTCGCCACACCGGCTCCGCAGCTGCTGATGCTGGACGAGCCCACCAACAACCTGGATCTGGCGAGCATGCGGCAGCTGACGAGCGCGCTGGAGTCCTACGAGGGGGCGCTGATGATCGCCGGCCACGACCTGGCGTTCCTGGAGTCCGTCGGCATCACCCGCTGGCTGCTCGTCGGGGAGGAGCTCACGGAGCTGGACGCCGAGGAGGTGCGGGAGCTGCTCGGCGCACCCGGCGCGCTCGCGTGACCGGTGGTGTACTGGAAGGGAACGGGCCGCGCCCCAGGGCCCGTCCGCCCACCACCGGCTGCTGATCCGGATTCCGTCATGCACCGTACTCATGGATTCCGACGCGCTCCCCGGGCCCTCGCGGGCGCGGCCGTCGTCCTGCTGGTGGCCGGCGGCCCGGCCGCGGTGGCCGCCGCCG
>NZ_DATMVN010000705.1:0-5737 GCF_035563135.1 Streptomyces sp. | reverse complement strand
GGCCCGCCGCTGCCAGCCCCGTCCGCCGCTGTCAGCCCCGTCCGCTGCCGTCCTCGCCCGCCCGGCCGAAGAGCGGGGCGAGGACCAGCTGGGCCGCCCCCTCCGCGACGGGGCGGTCGCCACCGCCGGCGACGGTGACGGGTACGGCGTCGGGGACGCCCTCCCGCCGGGCCCGCTCCTCGATGACGGCGCGGACCCCCGTCACGTAGGCGTCCTCGTGGGCGGCGACCGTACGGCCCCCGAGGACGACCCGGTCGATGTCGAGCAGCCCGACGAGGTTGGCGGCGCCCGCGCCGAGGATCCTGGCCGCCTCGGCGACGTCACCGCGGGCGGCGGCGGCGAGGCAGAGCGCCTCGATGCAGCCCCGTCCGCCGCAGTCGCAGAGGGGCCCGTCCAGCTGGACGGTCTGGTGGCCGAATTCTCCGGCGCCGGTGCGGGCCCCCCGGTGCAGGGCCCCTCCGAGGACGAGCCCGGCGCCCAGACCGGTGCCCAGGTGGAGATAGGCGAAGTCGGCTTCGGCGCGTTCGCGCAGGGCGAGGCCGAGGGCGGCGGCGTTGGTGTCCTTGTCGACGACGACGGGCAGCCCCGTCTCCCGGGCGAGGGCGTCACGCAGCGGGTAGCCGTCCCACCGGGGGAAGCCGGTGACCCGGTGCAGCACCCCGCTGCGGTGGTCCAGCGGGCCCGGCAGCGCCGCGCCCACGCCGAAGACCTGCCGGGCTGCGGCCCGGGGGGCCTCGGGCCCCTCCCCCCGTACCGTCCGCACCGCGTGGGCGGCCGCGGCGAGGACCTCGGCGGCCGGCGCTCCGAGGTCGAGCGGGAAGGTGCGGGTCGCGACCGTGGTGCCGGCGAGGTCGGCCAGGACCGCGGTGAGCTCGTCGCGGTCCAGGTGGAGCCCTACGGCGTAACCGGCGTCCGGGACCAGCCGCAGGACGGTGCGGGGCTTGCCGCCCGTGGAGGCGAGCCGGCCGGCTTCGGCGGCGAGACCCTCCGCGCGGAGCCTGGCGGTGATCTTGCTGACGGCCTGCGGGGTGAGCCCGGTGCGCTCGGCGAGCTCCAGCCGGCTGATGCCCTGCTCACCGGCCACGCGCAGCAGGTCGAGGACGAGCGACGCGTTGTGGTGGCGCAGAGCCGGCAGATTCGCCCCGCCGCTCCTGCTGTTGCTCCTGTTCACCGCACCATTGTCCCCATCGCTTGCACTTTGGCAACAGCGTTGCTTAAGTGGATCGCATGACTGTCAACGCTCCTCTTCGCGTCGGGCTCGTCGGCTACGGCCTGGCGGGTTCCGTCTTCCACGCCCCGCTGATCTCCGCGACCGAGGGCCTCGTCCTCGACACCGTCGTCACGTCGAACGAGGAGCGGCAGGCGCAGGCCCGGGCCGAGTACCCCGGCGTGCGCCTGGCGGCGTCGTCCGACGAGCTGTGGCCGCGTACGGACGAGCTGGACCTGATCGTGATCGCCTCGCCGAACAGGACCCATGTCCCGCTCGCGAGGGCCGCACTGGAGGCGGGGCTTCCGGTGGTCGTGGACAAGCCGCTCGCCGGCACCGCCGCCGAGGCCCGTGAGCTGGCGGCGCTGGCCGCGGAGCGGGGGCTGCTGCTCTCGGTCTTCCAGAACCGCCGCTGGGACAACGACTTCCTCACACTGGCCGGTCTGATCGAGGACGGCGAGCTCGGTGAGGTGCAGCGCTTCGAGTCCCGTTTCGAGCGGTGGCGTCCGCAGCTGAAGGGCGGCTGGCGCGAGTCGGGCGACCCGGAGGAGATCGGCGGCCTGCTGTACGACCTGGGCAGCCATGTCGTCGACCAGGCGCTCACCCTGTTCGGACCCGCGGTGCAGGTGTACGCGGAGTCCGACGTGCGCCGTCCCGGTGCGGCGGCCGACGACGACACCTTCCTCGCGATCACGCACGCCGGCGGGGTGCGTTCGCATCTGTACGTGAGCGCCACCACGGCGCAGCTCGGCCCCCGCTTCCGGGTGCTCGGCTCGAAGGCCGGTTATGTGAAGTACGGCCTGGACCCGCAGGAGACCGCGCTGCGTGAGGGCGCGCGCCCGGTGCCGGGCACGCCGTGGGGCGAGGAGCCGCAGGAGCTGTGGGGCCGGATCGGTTCCGGGGAGTCCCCGCTGACCGGCGGCGGCGACCCGGTCCGCACCCTGCCCGGCGACTATCCCGCGTACTACGCCGCCGTGACCTCCGCCCTGCGCGGCACGGGCGGGAACCCGGTGACGGCGCTCCAGGCCGCCGCCGCGCTGGACGTCCTGGAAGCGGCGCGCCGCTCGGCCCGCGAGGGCGTGTCCGTGACCCTTCTCCCCCACCACGACGAGGAGCAGCACGCATGAGCACCGACGCTCCGACCATCTCCGAGCTGATCGCGCAGGAGCGGCGCCTGACGCTGCCGCGTTTCGGCTACGACGACGCGTACGCCCTGGGCGGCCTGCTGGTCGCCCTGGCCCGTGAGCGGCACGCCCCGGTCGCGATCGACATCCGGCGGGGCGCCCAGCAGCTCTTCCACGCCGCGCTGCCGGGTTCGAGCGCGGACAACGACGCCTGGATCGACCGTAAGCGGCGGGTGGTGGAGCGGTACGGGGAGAGCTCCTACCTGGTCGGTACGCGGTTCCGGGCGAAGGGCACCACGTTCGAGGAGTCCTCGCGGCTGGACCTGGACACGTATGCCGCTCACGGCGGCTCGTTCCCCCTCGCGGTGGAGGGTGCGGGGGTGATCGGCTCGGTCACGGTGTCGGGTCTGCCGCAGGCCGAGGACCACGCGCTGGTGGTGGAGGCCCTGGAGCAGTTCATGATGCGCACCCGGACCTGAGACCTGAACACGCGGCGCGGCGCGGCCGCCGGGAGGTCCCGGCGGCCGCGCCCGGGTGTGCCTGGGTACGTCCGGGGCGCCTGGGAAGCGCCTCGTCCTACGCGTCCTTGAGCTGCTGGCGCTGCCGCCCCAGCCCCTCCACCTCCAGCTCCACCACGTCACCGGCCCGGAGGTACGGCTTCGGCTCGGGGCGGCCCATGGCCACACCCGCCGGGGTGCCGGTGTTGATGACGTCGCCGGGGTAGAGCGTCATGAAATGGCTCAGATAGCGCACGACCTCGCCGACCGGGAAGATCTGCTGGGCCGTCGTGCCGTCCTGCTTCAGCTCCCCGTTGACCCACAGCTTCAGCGGCAGCGCCTGCGGGTCGGGCACCTCGTCCGCGGTGACGAGCCAGGGGCCCAGCGGGTTGAAGGTCTCGCAGTTCTTGCCCTTGTCCCAGGTGCCGCCGCGCTCGATCTGGAATTCCCGCTCGGAGACGTCGTGCGAGGTCGCGTATCCGGCGACGTGTCCGAGCGCCTCCTCGGCGGAGTCCAGATAGCGGGCGGTGCGGCCGATCACGACGGCGAGTTCGACCTCCCAGTCGGTCTTCCGGCTGCCGCGCGGCACCAGGACGGTGTCCTCGGGGCCGACGACGGTGTCGGGGGCCTTGAAGAACAGGATCGGCTCGTCCGGGATCGCCGCTCCGGTCTCGGCGGCGTGGTCGTGGTAGTTCAGCCCGATGCACACGATCTTGCCGATCCGGCCCAGGGGCGGCCCGATCCGCAGGCCGTCCGCCGCGAGCGGGGGCAGGACGTCGGGCGTCTGGGCCGCTTCCCGCAACCGGTCCAGCGCCGAGGCGTCGGCGAGGAGCTCGCCGTCGATGTCGGTGACGAGGCCCGAGAGGTCCCGCAAGGTCCCGTTACGGTCAAGCAGTGCGGGGCGTTCCGAGCCCGCCGTACCCACTCGAAGAAGCTTCAACGGTCCATCTCCCCTTGGTCGAGGTCCAGCCCGTCGATGGGTTGCGGCCAGCGAAAGGCTTGGCCGATCCTCCAAGACATCCGATCACTCCGCAAGACCCTGTTCACGCACTGGACCCCGGACACTCAGACGGCCGGTGCGACGGCGGCCTCGGCCGCCGGGGTCTCCCGGTAGAGGTACGCCCGCTCGATCGCGGTCCAGGTGGTGCTCGTGACGATGTACAGAGCCGCGGCGAGGGGCACGAAGGCCACGGAGAAGAGGGTCAGGAAGGACATCAGCGGCATGACCTTCGTCATCGCGCCCATGCCCGGGACGGGCTGCCCGTCCGGCCCGGTGGCCGGGGTCATCGGGTTCGCCGCCATCTGCCGCTTGGTGCGGCCGTAGTTGAAGGTGGCGACGGCGGCGACGAGCGCGAAGAGCGCGAGGTAGACCAGCCCCTGCTCGCCGAAGGGGCCGCCGTCGGCGAGCGCGTCGTGCCAGCGCTCGCCGAGCGGGGCGCCGAAGAGCTCGTGGCCGAGCAGCGCGTTGGGTTCACCGCCGATGCTCCGGCTGGAGAAGAGGTGGTAGAGCAGGAAGAAGGCCGGCATCTGGAGCAGGCTCGGCAGGCAGCCGGAGAAGGGCGAGACCTTCTCCTTCGCGTGGAGCTCCATGAGCGCCTTCTGCATCCGGTCGGGGTTCTTGGCGTGCTTCTTGCGCAGCTCCGCGATCTGCGGCTGGAGCTTGGTGCGGGCCTTCTGCCCGCGCGCCGCCGCCCGCGAGAGGGGGTGGACGGCGAGCCGTACGAGCGCGGTGAACAGGACGATCGCGGCGGCGGTGGAAGCGTGCTGGAAGAGGGGCTGGAGCAGATCGGCGAATGCGCCGACCAGGCTCGCGAAGGCGGACATGAAAGCGGACATGGGTGAGCCCTCCGGAGGGTCTCGTCGTGCCGGGGAGTAAGGCCGGTCGGCCTGAGGAATCGGCAGGACGATCCGCGCGGGAGGTCGTGGAGGGTGCCCCCTCCACGTGCCTCTACGCGGCCGTCAGGAGGGCGGTACCGGGAGCCCGGGGCCTGGTGCGTCCCCGGGCGTCGGGGTCGCGTTGCGGGAGGAACGCGGTGCGCTTCTCACGGTCGCGGATGGCGGTGCGCACTCTCGTACGGGGTACGGGGGCCGCACAGCGGGCGCTGATGACGGAGCAGACGAGGAGCGCCGAGCCGGCGGCCGCGGTGGCGGCGAGCGCGACGGCGGCGGAGAGGCTGCCGCCTTCGGCGAGGAGGACCTCGGTGAGGAACAGGACGAGAAAGGCGGCGGGCCGCAGGAGGCGGGCGACCGCACGGCGTACGCGGTTGACGGCGTCGTTCACCGGCCCTCCCCCTTCACTTCGTGTCCGTCGGTGTCCTCCAGCCGTTATACACGATCGGTCTCCAGCGGCTGAAGGAGCCGCCGGGGGGCGAGCAGCGCACGGCTGACGGGGTCGCCGGGATCGGGGTCGAGCCCGGTGCCGGGCCGCATCTCCACGTCCTCGGGCGGTACGCCGACGTCACCGCAGGCCGGGCACTGCCCGAGAGCCCCGAGTTCGGTGCCGCACGCGGCGTGGGCGAAGTGGCGCGTCGGGACCGTGCCCGGGATGTGCTCGTGACCCCAGAGGCCGAGGGTGCGCAGGGTGGGCCAGAGCGCCTTGCCGCTGCCGGTGAGGACGTATTCGTCGCGCGGGGGCGACTCCTGGTAGCGCCGTCGGGCCAGGACACCGGCCTCGGTGAGCGCCTGGAGGCGGGAGGCCAGGACGGCGCGCGGGATGCCGAGGTGGACGAGGAAGTCGTTGTAACGGCGCACGCCGTAGAAGGCGTCGCGCACGACGAGCAGGGTCCAGCGCTCGCCGACCACTTCGAGTGCGCGGGCGATCGAGCACTGCTGAGCCGTGTAGTCCTTGCCGAGAGCCATGGACATCATTTTACCCACTTGATGGTTCATTGAATGAACTTACTCGCGCC
>NZ_DATMVN010000704.1:0-2539 GCF_035563135.1 Streptomyces sp. | reverse complement strand
GGACGAACGGGGCGTACATCTCCAGCGGGTCCGTCATCAGCGTGTGGCGGAGCTGGCGTTCGTAGATCATGTCGCCGCGTCCGAACTGCTCCCAGGTGAAGTCCATCAGGCTCTGGGCGGCGACCAGGCGGCCCGGCCCGGCGACACCGTCGCGCAGGATGAGGGAGGCGGCGAGCGTGGTCTCCCCCAGCGGCTTGTAGACGCTGTCGGGGTCGGCCATCGTCTCGGTGGTGTCCGGCGGCAGGCCGCCGAGTTCGCGGTTGGCGTGCAGCCACGACAGTGCCCGGTCCGCCATGGCGCGGGCCGCCCGGGTGACCGGCTCGGGGATCGTCGTCATGCGTGTGCCGCCTTCACGCCCTTGCCGGGCCGTCGTTCGAGGAGGTGACGGGCGATCGCCAGGTCGAGAGCGGTGCGCGGGCCCGCCCCGCCCACCAGGAGCACGTGCTCCGCGACGAGGCCGGGGTCCAGGGGCAGTCCGACGCCCTCGTGATGCAGCCAGGCCAGCCAGCGGACGAGGCGTACCGCGGTGGGGAAGTCGCGGCGCAGGATCGAGCGGCTGACACCACGGCACAGCTGCAGGGCCCCGTCGCGGGCCGCCTCGTGGACCGGGCCGTCGAGGACGAGCGTGGCGAGCGGGGCGAGTTGGGCCATCCGCACGCACCAGCCGGCCCACCCGGCCGGGCCGGCTGGCCCGGCGTCGTCCACCGGCGCGGGCTCGGCCACTCGCAGGGTGTCCTCCCCGGAGAGACGCGCGAACAGGACCGCGGTGGCATGGTCACGCCGGGCGACCACAGCCTCCTCGGAGGCGCCGGAGGCGGGGAAGGCGTCGAAGGCCTTGGCCACGACGGCCGCGTCCTGCGCCGGGAGCGGGCCTTCCAGCAGGAGGTGGGGGCTGAAGGTGTCGGCCCCCAGCACCCGGACCGCGGCCAGCGCCGCGAGGGTGTCGGAGGCGTCGTCGACGTACCGGGCCAGTTGCACAGCGCCCCCGGTGCCGTCGAGGGCACCGAGGACGCAGGCCGCCAGGGCGTCGGACGCCGCGGCGAATGCAGAGTGGGAACTCACTTACCCCGGGGCTCCTTCGGCTCCTTGGGAGACAGGAGCAGCAGCGCGAGCAGCAGGCCCGCGGCTTCAGGGGTGTAGAGCGGGGCGTCGCTGACGGTGGCTTCGGGCTCCGTCATCAGTGCGCTCAGTGTGGCTGTCTGGGTCGGCGTCGCCGTGAGAGCGATTTCCTGCGTAAGCATGGTGCCTCCACGTCACTGGGGGGACATGTACCACTTATGTGGTTATGCCTTACCGATCTTAAGGGGTGGAACGGGATTTTTCTCGCCAAGCGCGCGCGAACCGAGGACGTGTACGGACCGCACCCCCGCGGACGGAGGTGACAGCACTCCGGATGACACGGATGGCGGAGTTCGCCCTGGAGTCCGCTCCACGTCGTAGCCTCCGGACCGCAACCGACCCGAAGGGATTCCTGCGCGTTACACACGGTTCGGCCGGACCGGGCTGCGCGTCAGCGGGCCGCCCCTGGGCGCCATGACGCTCGGCAGCCACGGCTCCGGGCCGGAGGCCGTGAGGAGGACCAGCGGGCGGATCCTCGACGCCTGCCTGGAGGCGGGCGGCAATTTCGTCGACACCGCCGACGACGTGAACGCGGCCGGTGACCACCGCAGGAACCTCGTACGGTCGGTGGAGGCGAGCCTGGAGCGGCTGCGCACCGATCGCCTCGACGTGCTGTGGGTGCACGCACGCGACCACTTCACCCCCGTGGAGGAGGTCATGCGCGCACTCGACGACCTCGTACGCTCCGGCAAGGTGTTCCACATCGGGGTGTCGGACCGGCCCGCCTGGGAGACCGCTCAGGCCAACACCCTTGCCGAGCTGCGCGGATGGACCGTGTTCGCGGGTCCACAGCTGCGCTACAACCTGCTGGAGCGGACACCGGAACGTGAACTCCTGTGCCAGGCATACGGGTTCGGCCAGGCAGTATGCGCATGGAGCCCATGGCCCGCGGCCGGCTCACGGGGCGCCACCTCGACGGGGCCGGCCCGGCGGGTGCGACCGCCGACGAGGCGCAGCACCGCGAGCACGAGAGGGTCACCGCGGTCGTGGGCATCGCGGAACGGGGCGGCTGGACCCCGGCCCAGGTCGCACTTGCCTGGCTGCGCGGGCGGCCGGGCAGCATCGTCCCGGTCATCGGCGCCTCCACCGAGGACCAGCTGACGGACGGTCCGGCCTGCCTGGAGGCGGACCTCGGCACCGCAGCCATCGAGCTGCTCGACCGGGTGAGCGCGGTCCCGCTCGGCTTCCCGCACGACTTCCTGCGGGAGCCGGCGGTCACCGAGAAGGTCTACGGGGCACGCTGGGCCGAGATCGAGGACCGCCGCTCCGGCAACCGCCGGACGACGAACGGGGCGCCCTACCAGGGTGCCGCGACGGCCGGGGCCTGTCCGCCGAGGAGCGGTGTCCGGCGCGTGCTGCCGGTGTGCCGGCCGGAAGTCCTCGTGCCGGACGCACCCGGGCTTCCGGCCGGTGCGGCGGG
>NZ_DATMVN010000703.1:0-9195 GCF_035563135.1 Streptomyces sp. | reverse complement strand
TCGCGTCCGCCCAGGTCAGGGGGCGGCGCGGGAGGCCCCGCCACCGTTGGAGGAGCGTCGATGTCCGACCACCAGCACCTCATCGGGCTGCTCCTCGGGACCGAGGAGGACTGGCCCACCGCCTTCGAGGCGATCGTGCGCCGCCTCGGCACCGTGCACGACGGGACCGGCGCCGCTCACCGGTACGACGTCGAACGGATCACGGTCGAGCCGTTCGACCTGTGCGCCAAGCCGCGCTACGACCTGGTCATCGACCGCCTGGCCTACTGGTACTACCACCCCCGTGAGTGGCTGAAGAAGGCGGCGCTCATGGACGACGTCTACCTGCTCAACAGCCCCTTCACCTTTCAGAGCATGGAGAAGCACGCGGCGTACTGCGCCATGCTGCGGCTGGGGCTGCACGTGCCGGACACGGTCCTCGTGCCGTACAAGAACCCACCCGAGCACGCCAAGTACGCCTACACGGCGGAGAAGTACAACCAGCCGTTCGACCTGCACGCGATCGCCGAGCGCATGGGCTATCCGCTGTTCATGAAGCCCTATGACGGGGGCGCGTGGGTCGGGGTCACCATGATCCGCAACCCCGAGGAGCTGCAGGCGGCCTACGACGCCTCCGGGCAGCGCCTGATGCACCTGCAGAAGGCCGTGGCGGGATACGAGGTCTTCGCGCGGAGCCTGTCCATCGGCGCCGAGACGATGGTCATGAACTTCGACCCCGACCAGCCGATGCACGGCCGGTACTCGGTCAGCCACGACTTCCTGGACGCGGCCACCGGCGAGGAGACGGTCACCATCGGCAAGCTGGTCAATGCGTTCTTCCGCTGGGAGTTCAACTCCTGCGAGACGCTGATCAGGGACGGCGTCGTGTATCCGATCGACTACGCCAACGCCTGCCCGGACATCGCGCTGACCAGCCTGCACTACTACTTCCCGTGGGCCATCAAAGCGCTCATCCGGTGGTCGGTGTTCTGCACGGCCACCGGCCGCCGGCCGCGGCTGGACCTCGAGACCCGGCGGTTCTTCGAGATCGCCGATCGCCCCGACCTGAGCTACGGGGAGAAGCTGCAGGCCTACGGCGGGCTGGCCAACGAGTACTTCCAGACGGAGGCCTACTCCGACTTCTGCGCCAGCCGGCTCGCGCACCTCGACGAGGTGGTGCTCGACTGGGTCCGCGGTCCCGACTTCGACCGGCTGCTCGTCGACACGGTGCGGTCCACGTTCCCCCCGCACGAGCACGACCACTTCATCGCGCACTACCGAGGGCTGCTCGGGATGTGGATGCGCGACGAGGAGAACCGGCTGAACCGCACCGCCTAGCCCACTGGCCAGTCGGCGACCGGCTCGTTGGCGTGCATGTGCTCGCTGTAGCGGCGCAGCATCTCCCGCAGCGAGTCACGGCGGTCCAGCGGCTGCCGCTGCTCGTCGATCCGGTGGAACGTCTCGGCCTGCCACTCCGCGCCGTTGCGGTGGGCGGTGCAGCGGCGCTCGATGGCGCCCAGCAGCCGGTCGCTGACTGCGGTGTCCACGCCCTGCTCCGCCAGGCCCTGCTGGGCCATCGGCAGCAGCCGCCGCAGCACCAGCTCGGTGACCGGCACGGTGCCCAGGCCCGGCCAGTACAGCTGGGCGTGGATGCCGTGCCGGGCGCCCTGCGTGAAGTTGTCCTCCGCGGTGGCGAACGACATCTGCGACCACACCGGCCGGTCCTGGACGGCCAGGGTGCGCAGCAGACCGTAGTAGAAGGCGGCGTTGGCGAACACATCGACGATGCTCGGCCCGGCGGGCAGCACCCGGTTCTCGATCCGCAGGTGCGGCCTGCCGTCGTGGATGTCGTACACCGGGCGGTTCCAGCGGTAGATGGTCCCGTTGTGCATCCGCAGCTCGGACAGCCGGGGGACGTCGCCGCGGTCGAGGGCGGCGGTGGGGTCTTCTTCGTCGCAGACCGGCAGCAGGGCGGGGAAGTAGCGGACGTTCTCCTCGAAGTGGTCGAAGACCGAGGTGATGAAGCGCTCGCCGAACCAGACCCGGGGCCGGACGCCCTGTGCCTTGAGCTCCTGCGGCCGGGTGTCGGTGGCCTGCTCGAACAGCGGGATGCGGGTCTCCCGCCAGAGCTCCTTGCCGAAGAGGAACGGCGAGTTGGCGCCGAGCGCCACCTGGACGCCGGCGATGCACTGCGCGGCGTTCCAGTGGGCCGCGTAGTCCTGCGGGCTCACCTGCAGGTGGAACTGGGTGCTGGTGCAGGCCGCCTCCGGGGCGATCGTGTCGGCGTGCAGGTCCAGCCGTTCGGGCCCGTCGATCGCGATGTGCAGGTCCTCGCCGCGTGCGGCGAAGATCTGCTCGTTGATCAGCGCGTAGCGCGGGTGGGCGGTGATCGCCTCGGCGGTGACGTGCTCGGGGTCGAGGGTCGGCAGCGTGCCAATCATGATGATGTGCGCCCCGATCTCCCGGGCGCGCTCCTCGGCGTCGTTGAGGCTGCCTCGCAGCTCCTCCTCGAGCTCGGCGGCGGCGGTGCCGGCCAGCGATGTCGGGCGCACGTTCATCTCGATGTTGAACTGGCCCATCTCGGCCTGGAAGACCTCGTCGGCGATCGCGGCGAGAACCTCCTCGTTGCGCATCGCCGGGTCCTGGTTGGCGTCGACGAGGTTGAACTCGATCTCCGTGCCGGTCAGCGGGCGCTCGAAGTCGAACTTCGACTCGTTGAGCATGCGGCCGAACACGTCCAGGCAGCGCCGTAGCTTCTCCCGGTAGCGCAGCCGATCCGCGCGCGAGAACGTCCGGGCCTCGACCTCTTCGCCCACGCCGGTGGCCTCCCGTCGTCCGTCCTGTGCGGTCAGGTTGGCACGGAACCGGCTGGTCGGCAGCCCGGTCGCGCTGCCGCGTCGCGGCGGCCGTGCCAGGGTGGACGACGTGAAGGTCACCGACAGCTGGTACTCCGAACGTCTGGAGCAGCCGATCGGTCTGGCCCGGTGGGGTCACTACGGCACACCGGTCCTGGTCTTTCCCACCGCGGGCGGGGACGCAGAGGAGATCGAGCGCAACGGGGTGATCGGCGCCGTGTGGCCGATGATCGAGGCCGGCCGGATCAAGGTCTACTCGTGCGACAGCGTCGCCGGCCAGGCGATGGTGGCGAAGACCGGCTCGCTCGAGTACCGGATGTGGCTGTTCAACCAGTTCCACCACTGCGTCCGGCACGAAGTCGTCCCGGCCATCCGCACGGACATGGGGGGTGACGAGGCCCCGATCGTGGCGGCGGGCGCCTCCATCGGGGCGTTCAACGCCCTCGCCGTGCTCTGCCGGTTCCCGGACATGTTCCGCGCCGCCGTCGGCATGAGCGGCACGTACCGGATCCAGCGGTTCCTCGACCACCAGTTCTCGCCGGACCTGTTCTTCTCCTCGCCGCTGGACTTCCTGCCGGGGATGGAGGGCGAGCAGCTCGACAAGCTGCGGACCCGGTTCGCGATCCT
Organism: Streptomyces sp.; assembly: GCF_035563135.1. Lineage (GTDB taxonomy): Bacteria > Actinomycetota > Actinomycetes > Streptomycetales > Streptomycetaceae > Streptomyces. The sequence goes on along the minus strand of NZ_DATMVN010000703.1, from coordinate 5,734 downwards.
CGCCTCCGGGCAGGGCGCGTGGGAGGACGTCGACTCCTCGTGGGATGCAGGCGCCGTGCTCGGCCGCAAGGGCGTGCCGAACCGGGTCGACGCGTGGGGTGAGGAGTGGCCGCACGAGTGGCCCACCTGGCGGCGGATGCTCCCGCAGTACCTGGAAGAACTTCTCTAGGCCCCTTGCAGGGTCCCATCGTGAGCTTGCGAACGGTGGGGGGCAGGGGGTCCTTCTGCTAAGCCGCGAACATCTGGAAGTCGCCGGCGAACGCCTCGGTCATCTCGATGACCTGCTGCAGCTCGGGATGCCGGACGACGATCATGCCGTCGCCGGTGACCGTCGAGCGCCAGTCGCGGCGCGCCGCACCGACCGGCAGCAGGTCCAGCAGCGCGACGTGCTCGCCGTACCGGCCGAGCAGCGCGTCGAGGCCCTCGGAATGGGTGATCCGCCCCTCGCCGCGGGCGCGCTTGAAGATCGCCCCCGCGTTGTACCGGCGCTCCAGCGGCGGCATGGACCCGTGGACGACGGCCTGCGCCCAGCCGGCGTAGGTGTCGCCGTCCGTGGCGAAGTTCATCAGGTCCACGACGCGGGCCCCGGGCGGACGGGCCCCGATCTCGCCGAACACGGCCTCGCCGTCGGCCTTCAGGTACCACTCCATGTGCGTGAAGCCGGAGCGGAACCCGAGCGCGGCGAGCACCGCCTCGCCCATCCGCCGTCCCCCGGCCAGCTGGGGCACCGACAGGTCGCGCAGCGAGATCGACACCGGGCTGACCCACTCGTGCATGCGCATCTGCAGCGGACGCGGCCTGTACCACAGCACGTGCTCGAAGAGGATCCGCCCGTCGGCGCAGATGGTGTCGAAGGTGAACTCCTCCCCGTCGACGAACTCCTCGACGCTGACCTCGGGGACGTGCCGCAGCTGGGGGAGCACGGCGGTGAGCTCCTCGGCGGTGTCGACCCGGAAGGTGTCGGCCGAGCCGGCGCCCGCGATCGGCTTGACGATGAGCGGGTAGCCGACCTGCTCGGCGGCCGCCCAGACCTCGGCGACGGTGCGCGCACTGACGTGCCAGGGCGTCCGGATGCCGGCGGCGTCGAGCACCCGCTTCATCGTCTCCTTGTCGCGGAACGGCACGGTCTGCTCGACGGAGAGGCCGGGCAGCCCGAAGGTCTCCCGGATCCTGGCCGCCAGCAGCATGTACGGCTCCCAGAGGCACTCCACCTGGTCGATCGAGGCGTGCCGGGACAGCCCGTGCAACGCCGCGAGCACCGCGCCCTCGTCGGCGAGGTCCACGTGCTCGTAGTGCGCGAGCGACTCGCGGGCGGCGTCCGGCAGCGCGTGCGGCGGCTGGTCGCCGACCCCGATGACCCGGGCACCCACCCCGGCCAGCGCCCGGGTGAAGTACGCCATCTCGGCCGGGTAGCCGGGGGAGAGCATGACGATGTTCATCGGACCTCCGGTCAGGCCTCGGCCAGCTCGATGCGGACGCCGTCGACGATGCGGCGCAACGCGTCCTCGACCACCGCGGTGTCGGGGTCGCGCACCATCGCGTACCCCTCGCCCAGATAGTCGGCGGCGGCGGGCTGTCCCGGCTGCGGCAGCCGCGCCTCCACCACCAGGTGCCCGATCTGCTGCTGGACCGCCTCGATGCCGTGCACCGCGCGCACCCGCCCGTGCCCCATCCCGCGCAGGTAGGCGGTACCGGTCGCGAACCGCCGCTCAGGCACCTCGAACCGGCCGAGGATCGCCAGCTCGGCCCAAGCGCGGTACAGGTCGAAGTCGTGCGTGTAGCCGTGCATCGACGTCAGCTGCGCCCCGGGCGGCCGGGCGGCCACCTCCGAGACGGCGACCGAGCCGTCGGGCCGGGCGAACCACTCCATGTGCGTGAGCGCGTCGGTGACCCCCAGTGCCTTGAGCGCCGCCGGTCCCCACCGGTGGATGCCCTCGTACCGCGGGCCGGTGACGTCGCGGGGCAGCAGGACCGTCCACTGGATCCACGGGTTGCGCAGCACCTCCAGCGGCGGCGGACGGTAGTCCGCGATCGACGACCACACGGTCGCCCCGCCGATCGTGACGCTGTCGAACGTGTGCTCGTCGCCGGTGAGGAACTCCTCGAGCAGCGCGGGGTCGTCCTCGCCCAGCGGCACCGCTGCCAGCCAGCCCCGCAGCGTGTTCTCGTCGTCCAGCCGGAACGTGGACTGCGCGCCCGCACCCGCCGGCGGCTTGGCGACCAGCGGGAACCCGACCTGGTCGGCGAAGGCCGTGGCCTGCCCGGGGTTGCGCACGAGCGCGTGCCGGGCGCACGGGATGCCCGCGGCCTGCAGTGTCTCCTTCATCTGCGACTTGTCGCGCACGTTGTGCGCGGTGCGGACGTCCATGCCCTCGATCCCGAGGTGCTCGCGGACCTGCGCCAGGGGCACCTGCAGCTGCTCGAGGGCGCCGACCAGCCGCTCCACCCGGCCCAGCTGCCCGGCGAGGCCGTCCACCGCCCAGGCCAGCTGACGCGGGTCGAGCGGGTCGTCGATCCGCCAGTGGCCCGCCAGCCGCTCGCGCAGGTCCGGGGGGATCCGTTCCACGGGTTCGCAGGTGACCAGCCCGAGCCGGACACCCGGCAGGTCCGCGGCGACGGAGACGAACCGCGCCGTCGCCTCCAGCAGGTACGGCGCGACGAACGCGGCGACGACCATGGGCGGACGCTACGCCCAGCGGCCGGTCCCGGCAGTTCAGCGCGGTGGCCGCACCCGCACCGTCCTCCTAGGCTCCCGGCATGAACGTGGTCTTCGTCGATCCGGCGTTCCCGTCGACGCAGCGCCACTTCGTGCGCGCCCTGGCCGACGTGGGGGCGTCGGTCTACGGCGTCGGCGACCGCCCGGGCGAGTGGCTGGACGACGAGCTGCGGTCGTGGATGTCGCACTACCACCACGTCCCGAACGTCACCGACGTCGGCGCGCTCACCGACGCCGTCCGGTGGATACAGGACAAGGTCTGGATCGACCGTCTCGAGGCCACCATCGAGTCCCACACCATGGCCGCCGCGCAGGTCCGGGAGAACTGCTCGATCCCCGGGACGTCGGTGCGGACGGCCTGGCTGTGCCGCGACAAGCCGTCGATGAAGGAGGTGCTCCGGGCCGCCGGCGTGCCGACGGCGGCGTCGACCGCGGCGTCGACCGCCGAGGAGGTCCGGTCCTTCGCGCGGGAGGTGGGCTACCCGCTCATCCTCAAGCCGCGCAGCGGTGCCGGCGCGCTGGACACCACTCGGGTCGACGCCGACGCCGAGCTGGACGCGGCGCTGGGCATGTTCGGTGCCCAGCAGGTCGACTCCATCGCCGTCGAGGAGTTCGTCGAGGGGCACGAAGGCTTCTACGACACCCTCTCCGTCGACGGCGTCCCAGCGCTGGACTTCGTGTCGCACTACTTCCCGAACGTGCTCGAGGCGATGCGCACCCGCTGGATCTCCCCGCAGTTCGTGACGACCAACCGGATCGACTCGGTGGCCGACTACCAGGAGCTGCGCGACATGGGGCGGCGGGTCAACGAGGCGCTCGGGATCGGCACCAGCGCCACGCACATGGAGTGGTTCTTCGGGCCGAAGGGGCTGAGGTTCAGCGAGATCGGCTGCCGGCCGCCCGGCGTCGGCGCCTGGGACCTCTACTCGGCCGCCAACGACCTCGACGTCTATCGCCAGTGGGCCGACTCGATCGTCCACGGCCAGGTCTGGGGGCAGCCGTCCCGGCAGTACTCGGCCGGCATCGTGGCCCTGCGCCCCGAGCGGGACGGCACCATCTCCGGCTACTCGGGCGTCGACGAGATCCACGGCCGCCACGGGCAGTGGGTGCTGGACGCGCACCTCCCGCCGCCCGGGACGCCGACCCAGCCGGAGACCGCCGGCTACATGGCCAACGCCTACGTCCGCATGCGGCACCCTGACTTCGACAGGCTGCGCGGGATGCTCGACGACGTCGGGCGCACCGTCCACGTCCACGCGAACTGAGGCCCGCGGCGGTGACCCCTTCGATCACGCTGCTCGGGCCCCAGCGGCGGCCGACCCTGGACCGGGTCCTCTCCTCCTTGGGCATCGACGGGCCGGTGGCCGTCGTCAACGCCGGCTGGCAGGAGCGGGAGTCCGACGACGCCGAGATCCTCGCCCTGGCCGGCGGGCAGGCGGTGAACCTGCGGTTGTTCTCGCGCTGGATGGACGCCCTCCGGGCCGATCCCGAGTACGCCGCGGCCGAGCGCGAGCACCGGCAGGTGCTCGACGAGCTCCGGCAGCTCTACCTCATCCGGTTGGACCACGCGCTGCAGGCGGAGTCCGCGGTGACCGCGCGCACCGATGGGCACGCGCACACGCTGGCCATGGCCTCCGCCGACGCGATGGAGGCGGTGCGACTGCTCGATGCGACGCATCTGGCCAGGGTCGCTGAGCTGCACGACGACTTCTACGGGACCTGGCGGCTGGAGGAGCGGGGCACGATCGCCGCGCATCGCGCGGAGGTGCGCGAGCTGCTGTCGGGCGCGCAGTGCCTGGTCGTCGCGGGCGGGCACGTCGGCGACCTGATCAGGGTCCTGCACCTGTTCCACCTGTCGCCGCACGTGCCCCCGCGGGTCGTGGCGTGGTCGGCGGGCGCGATGGCGCTGACGCCACGGGTCGTGCTGTTCCACGACCGGGCGGCGCAAGGCGCCTCCCTGACCGAGGTCTTCGACGCGGGGATCGGGGTGGTCGCCGGCCTCGTCCTGCTGCCGCACGCGCGGCGGCGGCTGTTGACCGATGACGTGCTCCGGATGTCGGTGCTGGCCCGCCGGTTCGCGCCGGACTCGTGCCTGGTCCTGGACGACGGTGTCCGGGTCGACCTGGGTCCCGACGGTGCGCTGCCACCGGATGCCCGGGTGGTCGGCGTCAACGGGCTGATCACCGAGGGGACGGCGGCATGACCACGGCTCGGGCCGGTTCCGGGGAGCTGGCCATCCACCGGCTCACGTCGGCCACACCCCTGGACGCCGAGGCGGTCGACCGGTTCCTCGGCCAGCACGAGATCCCAGTGGTCGAGGGCGACCGGTGCACCTTCCTGTGGCGAGGTGAGGCGGACGAGGCGTGGGTCTGCCAGCGGATCGTCGGGCTGCCCGACCGGATCCTGATGCACCGGGTGCACGGCACCGACCTGTGGCAGCTGGTGCTCGAGCTGCCGGAGGGCTCGCGGGTCGAGTACCAGATCGAGATCCGGCGGGGCGAGCACTACGAGCGATTCAACGACCCGCTCAACGAGAAGCGGTCGCACAGCCCGATGGGCTCGTCGTCGGTCTGCTTCGCCGCGGGCTACCAGACGCCGGACTGGGTGCTGCCGGACCCCGAGGCGCGCCCCGGCGAGCTGAAGGACCTCGTGCTGCGCAGCCGCGCGCTCGGCCGCGACGCGCACGTCACGCTCTACCTGCCGGCCCGGTTCCGGCCCACGGCGTCCTATCCGCTGCTCGTCGTGCACGACGGCGGGGACTTCCTGCAGTACGCCTCGATGAAGACCGTCCTGGACAACCTGATCCACCGGCTCGACGTCGCGGAGACCGTGGTCGCCTTCACCCACCCCGGCGACCGTTTGGACGAGTACGCGAACTCCGCGGCGCACTCCCGGTTCCTCACCCAGGAGCTGGTCCCGGAACTGGAATCGTCGCTCCCACTCGTCGGGCAGCGTGCCGGGCGGTGCCTGCTGGGCTCGTCGTTCGGTGGGGTCGCGACGCTGGCGGCGGCGTACCGG
>NZ_DATMVN010000702.1:0-23733 GCF_035563135.1 Streptomyces sp. | reverse complement strand
CGGGCATGCGCGGGCGACGCGCCGGTGACGTGTAGCCGTACGCCCGTCGCACGCCCCGTGGACCTGCCCGGCGGTGCGCGCGGAGCCGGTTAAGGTCGGGCCCATGGCTACTCCCGACTTCATCCGCGAACTGCGCGCCTCGGCCGGTCACCAGTTGCTGTGGCTCCCCGGAGTCACCGCCGTGGTCTTCGACGACGAGGGCAGGGTGCTGCTGGGCCGGCGCTCGGACACCGGCAAGTGGTCGGTCATCGGTGGTATCGGCGAGCCCGGTGAGGAGCCCGCGGCGACAGCGGAGCGCGAGGTGTACGAGGAGACGGCGGTGCGCTGTGTCGCGGAACGGGTCGTGCTCACCCAGGCGCTGAAGCCGGTGCAGTACGCCAACGGCGACCGCTGCCAGTACGTCGACATCACCTTCCGCTGCCGGGCCACCGGCGGCGAGGCGCGGGTGAACGACGACGAGTCGCTGGAAGTCGCGTGGTTCGACGTCGACGCGCTGCCGCCGTTGAGCGAGTTCGCGCTGTTCCGGATCAAGCAGTCCCTGACGGACGGCCCCACCTGGTTCGAGCGCACCCCCGGGGCCTGACGGGCCCGGCTCCCCGGCTCGCGGTGGAGGCGGGCCCTTCGGCCCGGTCGTGTCAGACGGTACGGGCGTCGGCCGGCAGCGCCTCGGTATCTGCGGCCTGCCGGTCGTCCGGCTCGATGGCCGTGAGGTCCCGGCTCCTGGTCTCCTTCGCGCAGACGATCGCCACCACGGTGAGCAGCGCGGCCGCGATGACGTACAACGAGATCGGTGTCGAGCTGCCGAAGTCGGCGAGCAGCGCGGTGGCGATGAGGGGCGCCGGGGCGCCCGCGGCCACCGACGAGAACTGGGCGCCGATCGACGCGCCCGAGTAGCGCATCCGCGTGGCGAACATCTCCGAGAAGAAGGCCGCCTGCGGCGCGTACATCGCACCATGGAAGATCAGTCCGACCGTCACCGCGAGCAGCAGGCTTCCGAAGCTCCTGCTGTCGATCAGCGCGAAGAACGGGAACATCCACAGCGCCACCCCGACGGCGCCGACCAGGTACACGGGCCTGCGCCCCACCCGGTCGGACAGCGCCCCCCACAGCGGGATCACGGCGAAGTGCACGGCGGAGGCGACGAGTACGGCGTTGAGCGCCGTCTGTTTGCTCAGCTCCGCGGCTGTCGTCGCGTATACGAGGATGAACGCGGTGATCACGTAGTAGCTGATGTTCTCGGCCATCCGTGCGCCCATGGCGATCAGCACATCGCGCCAGTGGTGCCGCAGCACAGCGACCAGAGGCATCTTCTCGGCGGAGGAGGTGTCCGCCTTGCGCCGCTCGGCCTGAGCCAGAGCCGCCTTGAAGACAGGCGATTCATCGACAGAGAGACGGATCCACAATCCCAGGATCACGAGTACGCCGGAGAGAAGGAAGGGGATCCGCCAGCCCCACGACTCGAAAGCGGGCTCCGGCATCAGAGCGGTGAGGGCGGAAAGCACCCCGGTCGCGAGCAACTGCCCGGCGGGCGCGCCCGTCTGCGGCCATGACGCCCAGAATCCGCGCCGTTTCGCATCGCCGTGCTCCGACACGAGCAGCACGGCGCCGCCCCACTCACCACCGAGGGCGAACCCCTGCACCAGGCGCAGGACGGTGAGGAGGACAGGTGCGGCGGAACCGATAGTGGCATGCGTCGGCAGGAGCCCGATGGCGAAGGTGGCACCACCCATCATCAGCAGGCTCAGTACAAGAAGCTTCTTGCGCCCGAGCCGGTCGCCGTAGTGCCCGAACACCAGGGCTCCGATGGGGCGTGCGGCGAAGCCCACGGCATAGGTGAGGAAGGAGAGAAGGGTGCCCACGAGCGGGTCGGACTCGGGGAAGAAGAGCTTGTTGAAGACCAGTGCGGCAGCGGAGCCGTAGAGGAAGAAGTCGTACCACTCCACCGTGGTCCCGACGAGGCTCGCGGCGACGATGCGACGGAGGTTCGAGGGGGTCGGGGGAGCGGTTGCTGGGACGGCCATGGACACCACTTCCGGACAGTTGGCGGGGACGTTTCTGTGTTGCCACACCGTAGGAAGGGGCAGGTCAGGGGCGTATGTGGCGGGACACCATAGTTCGGGTGTGCGGTGTGCGGGTGGGCGCTACGGAACGGTGTTCCGGGTGCGCTTCGGCCTGGTGGAGGTGAGCGAGAAGAAGTGCCCGAGCCGCACTGTCCAGGATGTTCTGCGAGGGCAGTGCTGATCCCCGTGCCGGCTTGGTGCTGACTACGCTCCGTTGAGCTCGGGCAGCTGGGATTGATCGGCTCGGAACCGTTGCGTGGTAGGTGACCGGACCGAGGGACCGAGCCCGGCCTTGCCGTTCAGCAGTCGTGGGCGCGGGCAAGGCGCTGAGCCCGGGCGCGGTGCATGGTGGTCTCAGGAGGTTTTCCAGCATGCGGAGCAGGGACGCCGTGAGGACGCGCGTCTTGCGGCCGATGCGTAGCACGCGACACGGGAACTGCTCGCTGTGGATCAGGCTGCATCCCTCTGCTCGTGAGGATTCAAGCGTATCTGCGGCTCCTGGGGCGGAACGGGAAACCTGGAGGACGCCTCAGGGGATGCCGTGACTTCGCCATGAGGCCGACATGCGGGGAGCCCTGAGCCGTATCAGCTCGATGAGCCTGCGGCGGTCGGGCAGTCACGGGCCGGCCGGGGATCCGGGCGCCCTTGGCCCAGTTCAGCGGCCGCTTCGTGAACGAAGTTGCGAGGGGTGTGTGAATACAGTGACGCCGGGCACAAGGGCTATCGAACCGAGATCCTGAGCTTCGTAGCCGGCCGGGATCCACCAGCCATGAAGCAGGCTTAGACCGTTGTGAACTTATACGCACACGCGTCCGAGTCGGACTTGACGATGGGAGATTGAAATGATCATTCTTGGGCTTATTCTGCTGATTATCGGCCTGCTTGTCGGCGTGGGGCCGCTGACGACGATCGGTGGCATCCTCATTCTGGTGGGCGCCATTCTGTGGCTCCTGGGTGCGACCGGTCGCGCGGTCGGTGGACGCAAGCACTTCTTCTGACGAGCTGGTGCGTCATAGCGGGTGAGGCGTGTTCGCCTTGGCCGTGGCCTCGTGCCGGAGTGCAGCCGGGGGAGGGGGAGAGCGACGTCCGGCAGACCGCAGAGTCAAAAGGCGGCCATCCGATTTTCGTGTCGTGTTTCGCTGCTCCGGGCTTCGGCTACGAGCATTCAAATGCTGTGAACCGGCGTGTTGCCGCCACGACGGCGAACCTCTGCAAGTGCGAAACGGTCCGGTGCTGCGGCCGCGCAGTTTCCCGCCGATCCGACCATTGAGGTCGACAACTGCCCCGAAACGACGGCTGCGGAGCTTTCCGGCCGACCGGAGAACGTGCCGGGTTCTCCGATGGAAGGGCACCGGCGGCAAGGAGTGCTCGATGTGACGCCCAAAGAGCATGCCTCTCGCCTACGCGCTCACCGCTGATGCGGCAAGCGCGTCGAGCTGGCTGTGCAGAGCTTCAAAACTCTTCAGCGTACGGCGTTGATCACGGTGGTGTGGAGAGCGCTTTGCGCTGTGTCGAGGAGGCGGCGCAGTTGGAGGCCGTCCGGGGCTACGGCGGTGACGAGCGCCGCGGGCCCTGCGAGTGGCGTCAGGACGGCCTGCCCGGCCTGTGCCGTGTCGCCGTGCAGCCGGGCCGCAGCAGGTCTGTTCTCGAAGGCCGGGTCGATGATGAGGATCTGCCCGGTCGCGCGGTGGCCGGCGAGGACGGCCGGGCCGTCCCACCCGGGGGCGCCCGGACCGTACTCGGCTTCCTGGTCGAGGAGAACGCGACCGTCGCGCCGGACGGTGAGCCGTGTGGCCACATGGCCGGGCGGCTCTCCTGTACGTCCGAGCATCTGTTCCTCGCGTAGGACGAGCCGTGCGGTGGGGGCGAGGTCGACGGTCCAGGTCTGGCGCAGGTTCGAGCCGGCCGCGCAGATCAGGGGTTTGGGCAGCCAGCGGAGCTCCGCGTGCTCTGCGATGGTCAGGTGTACGCCGTAGGTGGCGTGTTCCTGGGTCGGGCCCCGCAGGGCGAGGGTCGCGGCAGCAGAGGTGACGTGGAGCTCCGCGCCCTGCTGAACCGCGGCTTCGATACGGAGCCGGTCACCACCGAGTGGGGCGCTCATGGCGCCGACGACGCATACCCGTGCCTCGGTGCCGCGTGAGCGCAGGCGTCGGAGTTCGAAGGGCCCGTCGCCGTCGAGGACAGGCAAGGTGGTAACGCCGTTCCTGGCCGCCGCAGTGATGCGGGCCGTGGCCTGTACGCCCACGACAGCCGAGTTCTGGGTGGTCGCCTTGACCTCTTGCGTGATGAGGGTCATGCGCGGCCTGCGGTCCAGTGGGTGAGACGCTCGCGGACCCAGTCGGCGACCGGTTTGACGCCGCCTTCGTCCTTGAGGGAGGTGAAGGTGACGGGGAGGTCGCCGCGCTGGGCCTCGGCGTCGCGGGCCATGCCCTCAAGGTCGGATCCGACGTGGGGGGCGAGGTCGGTCTTGTTGATGACGAGCAGGTCGGCGGTGGTGACGCCGGGGCCGCCCTTGCGCGGGATGTCGTCGCCGCCGGCCACATCGATGACGAAGATCTGCGCGTCCACGAGCCCTTTGGAGAAGGTGGCGGTGAGGTTGTCGCCGCCGGACTCCACCAGGATCAGGTCGAGCGGGCCGGTCTCGTTCTCCAGGTCCTCGACGGCTTCGAGGTTGGCGGAGATGTCGTCGCGGATCGCCGTGTGGGGGCAGGCACCCGTCTCAACAGCCTGGATACGTTCGGGCGGCAGGACGGCTTCGCGCAGCAGGAAGTCCGCGTCCTCCCGCGTGTAGATGTCGTTGGTGACCACGGCGATGGACATCTCGGTGCGCAAGGCCCGGCACAGGGCGGCGACGGTGGCGGTCTTGCCCGAGCCGACCGGCCCGCCCAGGCCGATTCGCAGGGCGCGCCTGGTGCCGTCGGGGTGCTCGGGGGCGGCGGCGCTGTAGGTGTGGCGGTGGGGGAACTTCTCGTCGAGATCGTGACCGAGGTGCATACGTACTCCTTGTGTGAGGTCTCGTGGTGGGTGGTCAGGACGCGAACAGACGTACCGGCCAGGTGGCGTGCTGTTGTGCGCTGATGTCCAGCAGCGGTGCGGAGGCGGCGGGCAGCGCATCGATTCCTTCTTCGAGGATGTGCTGGGCGGCCCGGGTGGCTGCTGCGGCGACCTGGTCCAGCTCTGGTGCCAGGCGGGCCAGGACGGCGGTGGCGTCGAACGGGTCGAGGCTCAGAAGCCGGACCGTTGCGGTGGCCGGTCCGCTGACGGTTTCGTACGCCATGGCGTACGCGGCGTCCAGCGGGGCCAGCCCGGCCGACCGGACGGCCAGACCCAGAACCACGGGCTGGTGCGCACCCTGAGGGCGTGCCGCGGCCAGTCGGTCCAGTTCGGGCGACGGCCAGGTGGCGCGGGCCGCCCGCATCATTTGCCGCCCGAGTTTGCGGGCGGTGGTCCTCAGGGCCTGCACCGGGGTGCGGGCGTCGGCGGCCTCGTCCAGTGCCAGCGGATCGTGGCCCGCCGCAGCCGCGGCGGCCAGCGCCGCCGCGACCAGGCCCGCAGTGTGCAGTCTTCCCCGGCAGAAGCCCTCCAGTGAGTCCGCGTCCCTGATACGGCCTGCGGCTACGGCCGGTTCGGCGCCGCCGGAGTGCGCGTGCCCTCCGGCGGGGAACCGGCCGTCGGCCAGGACGAACAGCGCGGCACGGTTCATAGGGTGCAGACCACCTTTCTTCATTTCTTCCTCTGCCTTGCCTTCTGCGCTCTGGGAGATGATGTGGCCAAGGCTCAGAAGAGGAAGTACCGCTGGGCCATGGGCAGCTCAGAGACAAAGGCGCGGTCGACGATCTGGTCGTCGACGAAGGTCGTCACGTCCGTCACCTTCGCTCCGCCGATGATGACCTCGTAGGTGTCGGGGTCGATACGGACGTCGGGTGTAGCACTGTTCTCCTTCATGTCGGCCTTCTTGACGGCACGCGTGTCCTTGATGGCCTTGAACCGCTTGCTCAGCTTGCGTTCCTTGGCCAGGCCCTTCTTGATGGCCCGCTCGGTGACGAAGTTGTAGGCGAGGGAGCCAGGTGCCAGGCCGGTGGCTCCCCACATGGGGCGCGGCAGGACCGGCTGCGGGGTGGGGATGGAGGCGTTGGCGTCGCCCACCTGTGCGTAGGCGATCTGTCCGCCCTTGATGACCAGGTGCGGCTTGACGCCGAAGAACTTGGGCTCCCACAGCACGAGGTCGGCCAGTTTGCCGGTCTCCACCGATCCGACGACGGCGTCGATGCCCTGGGCGAGGGCGGGGTTGATGGTGTACTTCGCGACGTACCGGCGGGCACGCTTGTTGTCGGCCAGGGGTGGCTCGGCCTCCGGCGTCGCGTCCACCGGTGCCGCGCCCCTGGCTTTCTTCCCCCGCGGCGTGCTCCCCGGCTTGTCCGACGGCCGGTCCTCCTCCAGGAAGCCCCGGCGTGCCTTCATGACGTGCGCCGTCTGCCAGGTACGCATGATCATCTCACCGATACGGCCCATGGCTTGGGCGTCCGAGGACATGATCGAGATGGCACCGAGGTCGTGGAGGATGTCCTCGGCGGCCATCGTGGACGGCCTGATCCGGGAGTCCGCGAACGCCAGGTCCTCGGGGACAGCGGGATTGAGGTGATGGCAGACCATCACCATGTCGAAGTGCTCCTTGACCGTGTTGACGGTCAGCGGCCGGGTGGGGTTGGTGGAGGCGGGCAGCACATTCGGCTCGCTCACCATCTTGATCATGTCCGGGGCGTGGCCGCCTCCCGCGCCTTCCACATGGAAGATGTGAAGGGGACGGCCGTTGATGGCTTTGATGGTGTCCTGCACGAAGCCGGCCTCGTTCAATGAGTCGGCGTGCAGGGCGAGCTGGACACCGGTCTTCTCGCAGACCTCCAGGCACGCGTTGATGACGGCCGGGGTGGCGCCCCAGTCCTCATGGACCTTGAGCCCGATGACACCGGCGTCCACCTGGTCGTACATGGACTCCTTGGACATGGTGGCACCCTTGCCGAGCAGCCCGATGTTGACCGGGAAGCCGTCCAGCGCCTCAAACATACGGCCGATGTGCCAAGAGCCCGGCGTGACCGTGGTGGCCTTACTGCCCTCCGCAGGGCCCGTGCCGCCACCGATGAGGGTGGTGACACCAGCGGCCAGTGCCTCATCGATCTGACTCGGACAGACGAAGTGGACGTGCGTGTCGATCCCGCCGGCGGTCAGGATCCTGCCGTTGCCGGCGATGACCTCGGTGTCGGGACCGATGACGAAGTCGGTGGGCTTCGGGCCGATGCCGTTGTGGCTGACCGAATCCTCGTGCAACGGGTTCATGGTCTCGGGGTTGTACGCCTTGCCGAGCGCGACGATGTCGCCGTCACGGATGGCGACATCAGCTTTCACGACGCCCCAGTGGTCCAGTACGACGGCGCCGGTGATGACGGTGTCGGGAGGCAGGACGGCGCCGCCGTCGGCAGCGGTGTCGCTCCTGCCTCTGCCGGGGTCGCGCGGGGCGATGGACTGCCCCATCGACTCCCGGATCACCTTGCCGCCGCCGAAGACCATCTCGTTGCCACTGCGCCCGGGGCCGCCCGACCAGTCGTCCTCGATCTCGATCTGCAGCGCCGTGTCGGCGAGACGGATTCGGTCGCGGGTCGTCGGACCGAACCGGTCCGCGTAGTCGGCGCGGGGCAGCGGGGCGTACGGCTCCGGCTTCGTCCGGCAGCAGGAGCAGTCGGGGCACTCAGTCATGGAATTCACACCTGCTCCTTGCCGGACGGGCCCTTGGTGTCGTCGAGGGAGCCCTTGATCTTCACGGGCAGGTCCTTGACCGGGCCGCGCAGGCCGTGGACCACGCGTTCGCCCTCGATGGGTACGAGCTCGACCTCCTCGGTGATGCCGGGCTCGAAACGTACGGAGCTGCCGGCGGGGATGTTCAGGCGCCTGCCCCACGCCTTCATACGAGGGAACTGCAGCCCGTCGTTGACCTCGGCGAAGTGGTAATGGGAACCGACCTGGACGGGGCGGTCGGTCGGGTTCTCGACGGTCAGCTTCGTCACCTGGTCCTCCTGCCGGTTGCGTTCGTTGAAGACCACCACCTCATCCCCCTCACGCTCGGAGAAGTCCACCTTCCCCGGCCAGACCATCGGCTCCTCGTCCTTGCCCACTTCAGGGAACGGACTGTGGACGGTGACCAACTTCGTGCCGTCAGGGAACGTAGCCTCCACCTGCACGTTCTCGATCATCTCCGGGACGCCTTCCATCACCTCCTCCCGGGACAGCACCTTGCGCCCCGAGGACATGAGGTCGGCAACAGTCCTGCCGTCCCGCGCCCCTTCCAGAACATGCACGATCAACAGCGCCATGCTCTCGGGGTAGTTGAGCCGTACCCCCCGGGCCCGCCGCTTCTCGGCGACATCCGCCGCCACGTGCAACATCAAGCGTTCCTGCTCATGCGGAGTCAGGTGCACAGCCACTTCCCTGCGTTCGCTCATGCCCAGGACTTCTGTCCTGGGCCTCACGAGCTCGTACCTGCTCCATGCGGCAGTCGGCAGCCGAGGCGAAGTCCTTGGCTCTTCGCCCCAACCGCCGGCGCAGCAGACTGCCCATCTGGGGAGCGCAGCCCGAACCCGAAGTGAAGCCATCTTGATCACGCCGACGGGCCAGGAATTGGCGCTTCGTCCGATCGGCACCCAAATGAGTGATCACGTGCGATACGCCCGGAGGAATTGCTGTAAGGGCGTCATGGCAGTGGTACAGCTATTGTCGTCGTTCGCCCGGCGGGCCATCGACTTGGCCATCACCACCTTCGTCGCGAAACCGACCTCGTCATCGATGCCGGCCCGGCGGCACCGCTCACGGTCGTCCGTTCGGTCCGCAGTGCCGGAATACTGTCGTTGCACCCCGGCCGGCCGGTGCCCTTCTTCAGGAAGCCGGTGCCGTCCACGATCAGGACCGCACCCGGATCGCCGAGGCGCTCGACCACGTACTCACGCACATCGTCCAGGACCTCATCGGCGTCCCACTCGATCCGGTTCAGCAGCCGGCGGATACGGTCCGGGCCTGCGCGGCCAGCTTCTTCGGACAGTGTCCAGCCGTTTTCCGCTGCAACGGGGCTATGATCCCCCGCATGTAGGAAAGAGCGGACTCACACGGTTCTGACCTGCTGAAACGATGAAGGAACCGCCCCTGCACCGCACCCAACTCACCGGCCCGCAACCTGACCTCGGTGAGATCCCCGCCCATGACGACATCAACGATCGACCTGTCCACCCGTCACGGCAGACCCCGTTGCAGTGCCAGGTGTACTGACCCGCAGGATTGTTTGCACGGCTGATGGGCGGGCGCCCGTCGGGTGCGGTGTGGCAGCGGTGGTGGTTGTAGGTGTGGAGGAACTCTGTCAGGGGCGCTGGTGAGGACGGCTTCGGCGATTGACGACATGCGGTTGGGGCTGCCTCGGGGCCTGCGGAAGTTCCGTCAGGATTTCAGCCGGGCGATGCCGTGTTCGACTGGTGCCCGTCCGGCACCCGGGTTATGTAGCGGCAGGGCCTTCAACGTAGGGGAGGCTCTGCCGTCGCGAGTTTGGGCTGCAGGCTGGTGTCGGGGGTCGCGGCGAACAGCTCGGAGCCAGGACGGACGGCCCGCAACAGGAGCGCGGCCGGCGCCGGGTGGTGCGTGCCGGGTGTGGAGTGTGAGCACCCCGTGTGCACGGTGTGGACCAGGCAGGCCGGTTCGCGCCGTTCTCCGCTGCCAACGGGTTCACTATCTTCACGCACATGCCGTGCTCGCAGTCACGCGGCGGCCCCCATTTCGGAGGCCCCTCATGGAACACCCCACGCAACGCCTTGTCCGTTTACGGTCTCGCCTCTCCGCGTTCCTGGCGGCTTTCTGCCTGGTGGCAGGGGCGTTCGCCCTAGCCCCCT
Source organism: Streptomyces sp. (assembly GCF_035563135.1). Classification (GTDB taxonomy): domain Bacteria; phylum Actinomycetota; class Actinomycetes; order Streptomycetales; family Streptomycetaceae; genus Streptomyces. The sequence continues at coordinate 13,751 of NZ_DATMVN010000702.1, read as the reverse complement.
CGGCCAGCGCCTCCAACACCTCCAGCGACGGTCTTCTCGATCTGACGTGCACGGCACCCAGCAGCGAGGCGACCACCTACAGCCCGCCCCTCACGCTGACCCCGCAGGACGTCAACTTCTCCTCCACCGTCCAGTACGGGCCATGCGTCTCGCTCAGCCACCCCGAGATCAAGTCGGGTTCCCGGTCCTTGCAGGTCCTCACCCCCGGCCGGTCCTGCCTGACGCTGCTGGAGACCGCCGTCTCCAACTACACCATCACCTGGAACACGGGACAGACCAGCACGATCTCAGGGTCCCGGACCGCCACCGTGGTCGGCGCAGCTCTGGTGGTCACCATCACCGGCAACGCCACCTCCGGTCTGTTTGCCGGCGACAGCGTCGTACAGACCAGCATCGGACCCGCGACCGACATTCTGGCCTGCACCCTCGGACCGGGCTCGGTCGCCAGCGTCTACTCCACCGTCACCCTGGAGATCACCTCTCTGTGACCCATCGGAGCCATACCAGGGATGCGCGGCACCATCTGAGTACGCCAGGAGCAACGACACGGTCAGCAGCTGTCCGGGCGCCTGGGCCCGCGCGGTGGTGTCCCGGGCCCGCGAAGGGCGCCCGGGGCGCCACCGGCCGGTTGCCCCCACTCCGGAGGCCGCAGCCTTTCAGCGGACGAACGTCACCTTCGCAGTTTCGTTCGGACAGCCCGCCGGCGAAGTGATGAACCTGTGCTGTTCGTCGTTCTCGCGAACAAAGCCGGAACGGGGGACCTTGACGGACGTCATTCTCCGACTGCGCCGGGGCCGGTCACCTTCGGCCCCTCCAGTGGATAGCGGCCGGTCGACGCGGTGGGAGAGGTGAGGCGGAAGGCTGCGTTGTTGTCACCGATCTTGGTGGTTCCCTCCTGGCCGCCGAGCTCCATTTCAGGGTGGCTTGCCAAGTGCAGGGTCGGGAGCGGGTTTGAACGTCGAGAACGAAGTGCTCGAATTCGCTTTCGGAGACGTAGAAGGGTAACTCTGCCGGCTCGGGGTCCGGTTGTTCCTCACCGGTCTTGCCGTACGGCGTGACCGTAGGACCGCCGGGAGCATTCAGAATGACCAGGAAGTGGCGAGAAGGCAGCCCTTCAACCCCGTGCTCGGAGATGTGGACACCGGGGACGGGCTCCTGGCAGTCGGCGGTGACGTCCATGCCGTGGAGCGTGACAGCCCTGGCCGGCCCTCCTTGGAGACTGAGTTTGAGAACCTGTTGTCCGGCGGAGATGGCGCCGGTCCGTTTTTGCCGTTGGGCCCACTCGGACAACGAGGCTTGGCCATTTGTGCAGGCACCAGGAAGCGGAGAAACATCCACGACTTCCTTGTCCGGCGGGATCCAGCCGGCAGTGGTGTGCGTGTCGGGGCCGTGGGCCACCACCTTCCACTCGTGCGCGGCGTCACCGAAGGGATTGATCCGCTGTCCGAGACCGGTGAGCGTAGGTCCCAGCGGACCGGTCAGGCTTGCCAGAACGAGGCCGCCGACCACCGTCAGGATCGTGGCCTTGGCGCTGTTTGACCGCCGCTGCCACTTCCAGCCGCTTCAGAAGCTTGCCCGGGCGTGGGGACCACCCTCATGTACTGGGCAACAGAGGTCGTGCAGGAGATGAGGGGGACGCCCGCGAGACGAGATCGCCTCAGTCCTGCGCGGGGTCGGGGCAGCTTCTCTCCGGTAGCTCACCGGAGAGGGCTGTGCGCTCGTCGGCCGTGAGCTCCCGGCCGACGACGCCGCAGAGGTGTTCCTTCCAGAGCGTGGGGTCGATCCGAAAGAGTGTCAACGTGTTTCCGGGGCTGGACGGGTCGTCCAGATCGCCCTCCACCGGCATGCTCAGCAGGGTCCTGCCGTCCTTGGTGGAGCCCAGGAATCGCTGGATCTTCGAGAACACGAAGGTGTCCCGATGTTCGGGATCGTCGGCCCGGAGACGGACCATTGTGCTCTCGTAGGCGAGGAAGAATCCGGATCCGCCGGAGGACCCCATGGACCAGCGATGGGGTTCGAGCGGCCCGAACGGCCCCAGCACCTTTCTCGGCGGTGACCCCTTCTCCACGGACCAGAGTTCGACGATCCTGCCGGTGGTGAGCACCGCCATGTAACGCGTGTCCGGCAGATACTCCGCGGTGAGCAGGTCCTCGGCGAGGCGGATCCGCTGCTTCCTGTCCTCCCTTCCCGTCCGCAGATCGATGGTGTGCAGGTCGGGCTCTCCCTGCACACTCACCGTGACATATGCCGGGTCCGGATGGGCTCCCATGGTGAAGAACGGGGCCTCGGCGCTACTGAGCCCGAGGCTGGGAAGTTTCACGGCGGACGAGAGCCGGCGCCCTTGCCGTGCGTCCCAGTACTCGAGAACCGAACCTGACAGGGTGACCACCCTGTCGTCGCTCCGGAACATGATGTCGATCGTGCCCGGTTCTCCGGTCGCCTCGTCGAGGGGCGGCGTCGACACGGCGAATCGGCTGAGCCGACGCAAGGAGGGCAGGGCGCGGACGGTGATCCTGTTGTGGTCCGAGACATCCGCCACCAGGGTTTCTTCCTTGTCGGTGACAAGGGGCTGTTCCTCGGTGGGCGGTGTTCCGGGAGTCCCGGCCCGGGCGAGCGTGCGGGCTCCGGGCCTCGTCTCCACGATGCGGAGCGCTTTGCCGCCGTCGCTGCGGGCCAGCATCCGGTCACCGTCACCGAGCAGCACCGGATACCCGTGTGCCGGCCTGGAGGGACCGACGGACATGCTGACGCCCGTGACCGTGCGGCCCTCGGCGAACGGCATCACGGTTTCCGACCCGGACATCAGGAGGGGCAGGCGTTCGACACCGATCGAAGTGGAGAGTCGCCGGCGGGGCACCAGCCGTTCGGGTGCCGCGTCACCATGGATCGCGATACGGGACCAGTCACCCGAGTCGGCCCCTTGGACGACGAAGTAGCCACTGGTGGTGTCGAACTCCGGTTTCTGGCAGGACGACCGTTTGAGCCCTTGACTGCGGAGGATCCTGCCGTCCGACACCCTGATGGCTTGGTAAAGGCGGACGTTCTCCCCCTTCTTCTGGCAGACGACAGCCGTTCTCCCGTCCCAGGAGACCTCGGGAATGGAGTAGAAGTCATGGGCCAGTTCACGGACGGACCCGGTGGCGACATCAATGGCCAGCAGAGAGGAGCGCTCTCCCCCACCCGATTCGAATGCGAGACCCTTCCACGCAACCAGGGTTCCGCTGTCCGCGCCGAACCAGATCCAGCGCACATCGGTGATGGGCCCCGGTACTTCGTGAGGACGGCCACTGGAGAGATCCCACACCAGGAGGGGCAGTCCTTCGGAAACCTGGGAGGCTTCCACCAGGAACCGCGAGTCGGGGGAGAACCTGGATCTTTTGACTGCGAGGATGGCGCCTTCCTTGTTCCGTGCCTGTGCGTGCCGGAGCAGGTGGGCCGGGCCTGCCAGGTGCTTCCCGGAAGTGGTCACCTCGTGCCAGGCGAGGAGCGCGTCGCCTTCGCGCAAGTAGGCGATTCTCCGGCCGTCGCCGCTCACCTGGGGGTTGCGGACTTTTCGGCCCAGCCGCAGGTTCTCCTGTCGCACTCGTCCGTCGTCGGAGCGGAGGAACAGGGTCGCACGGCCGCCCACGGTGGTCACCAGGGTCACCTTGCCGTCCGCGCTCATACTCGCCTGGTCGATGTCGGAGTCCATTCCGGACAGGACCCAACTTGCCTTCATCATTTCCGAGTACCGTCGCATCAACGCGTTGCGGGCCTCCTGCGTCGGGGAGGTGTCGTAACCCGCGATTGCGGCCAGGGCGGCCTGGACAGGGTTGGTCCCGGCCAGTTCGTCCGCCTGCACCGCCAGCGTCCTGGACCGGCCTTCAGCTGCCTGTTCCCTGCTCGTCCGGGTCTCCTGGACGAAGAAGACGCCCAAGGTGGCGATGAGTACCAGAGCGAGGCTGCCGGCCGCCCATGCCCATCGGTTGCGCCTCTGCCGGACACGGCGCAGTTGTTCCAACGCGTGGCGCTGCCGGTCCGCGAGGTCGAGGAAGTCGGTCTCAGCCGCCGTCAGTTCGTCGGTGCGCCCCGCGAGGCGGCTCTCGAGAGAGGCGAGATGGGCACCTCGCGGCAGGAGCTCGTCGGCACAGCCTTCTCTCTCCCAGCGTTCCCGGTCGTGCTGCAACTCTGTGCGCGCGGCGAGGAAGTCCCGGTCCTCGCGCACCACTTCGGACAGAGTCGGCCAGGCCGTGATGAGGGCTTCATGGGCGAGTTCCACGCTTTCCGGCACCCCGGCCCCGCCGTGGAGCACCAGCAGACGCTCGTCCTTCCCGGCGAACAGCACGGCCAGGCGCCAGCGCTGTTCGCCGGCCTCCGCCCGGGTCAGCACCCGCCGCAGTGCGGGAGCACCGCTGCCCGGCACCACTCGCACCAGTCCGGCGAGGAGCCGCCGGGCGTGCGTGATGGCTTCCATGGGGTCAGGGGTCTCCGGAGTATCTGCGGAGACCGGGGAGCCGGTCTCGGTCACGGACGGGACGTATTTCCGCCATGCCTCCTCCGCGTGCCTGCGCAGTGCGCCGGAAACGCCGCCGACCCTCTCGTACGCGTCGACCCTCAGGCGGCCGCCGGACTGTTCCTCCCACAGGTGCCGCAGGACGAAGGAGAGGAGGGGGAGGGCACCGGGCTCGCTGCCGGCGTCCTCGAGGATGCGGTGGGCCAGCCCCGGTTCGTAGGAGACGCCGGGGACGCGGTCCACGGGGCAGGTGATGACGGCGTGCAACTGCTTCCGGGTCATCGGGGTCAGCGGCAGGACCGTTCCCCGCTTCAGCACCGGGCCGAGGTACTCGTGACTGAGGACTGCGTCAATGAAGTCGGCGCGCAGGGTGAGCAGCACCCGCATCCCGGCGGTGCGCCGGGCGGGGAAAAGGACCGACAAGAGGGCCGCGAGGTCCCCCTCGGGCAAGTCGAGCAGAGTCTCGGCCTGGTCCAGTACGACGAGGAGGTCGATGGTGGCACTGCCGGTGAGCCGGTGGACGGTGTCCGCCAGGCCCGTCCCCGTCAGCCAGGTCACGACCCGCTCGACGCCGATGGCGCGCGAGGAACCGAACCGTTCCTGGCGTGCCAGTTCGAGGAGTTCGACCGCCAGGGCACCCACCGGACGGGAGGTGCGGCCGCAGTCGACGACCACCACCTCGTGGCCGGCACGGCGCATCACGGGCGCCACTCCCGCGAGGGCGAGGGAGGACTTGCCGCACCCAGAGGGCCCGCACAACGTCACCGCCGCATGGTCACCGCGCAGTGCCCTGACCACGGTCTCCGTGTCCTCCTCGCGGCCGAAGAAGACATCGGCGTCCTCCTCGCGGAAGGGCTCCAGGCCACGGAACGGTGCCGGGGCCAGGAACGTGCCGGCGAGAGCAGGGATCTCGTCGGCGAGCGCTCCGAGATGCAGCATGTACGCCTGCTGGTCGTCGCGCACCGGCTCCGCGGCCACGATCATGCCGACGACGGCGCCGAGGGCGTTGTCCCAGACCGGACTGCCGCTGAAACCACCGGTGACACGGACCGTCTGCCCGTCGGCCCGTGACAGCTGTACCCAGCCCTTCCCGGCAGGGCCGAGAAGACTGCCCCGCTGCCACACGGGCCGGTCGGAGGCCTCGGTGAAGCCCACGATGCGGGACCCGTGCTCCCATAGGCGCCGGGACAGGCTGGTGGGCAGCGGCCTCGCCCCCGGCGCCGGCGCGAGCAGCCGGAGCACGGCCACATCACCGCTCCGGTCCTCCCGGATCGGCACCCAGTGCGCCACCTCTGCTTCGATGTCATGCCCCGGCACTCCCGGCCCGGCGAGGAGCGGCAGATCGAGGGCGACACGGGCGCCGGCAGGCACCTCGGTGTCGCGGGGCCTCCCGAGCGCGTCGCAGACCACATGGGCGCAGGTGAGGACCAGCCCGTTACCGACGAGGAATCCGGTACCGGCGGAGTCGCCGTGCCCGTCCCGGAGGCGGACCGTCCCGGAGGCGAGGACGATGTCGGCGTCCTCGTGTTCGCCGTGCCCGGCTCCGGCCGCAGTTCGGCCGGATTCGTCCTGGTCGTACACAGGGCCTCCTCGGAGCGGTAAGGAGAGCGGGAGGGTGCTGGCAGTACGCAGGCGGGCCCGGCCCGGCGCGCACGCCTCAGCCGCTGGAGGCGGGGCCGCCCGCCGGGCCCTGGTCCGCGGAATCCGGGCCGGGCCGGGTTCCCGGCACCGCGTCCGGACCGGCGGGGCTGCTGTGCCAGGTGAGGCTGACGGAGAAGTTGGCCTCCGCGGAGGAACCCGCGATGACGACCTTCGCTTCGGCAGAGAGCGCCATGCCGAATTCGAGGGTCGCCTCGTCAGGCGACCGGAGCATGCCACGGCAGCGGCCGACGAAGGCGTCCGCGACCGGCCGTACGACATCCAGCATCTGTTCCAGGGACTGCTCGGCCCGGGTGATCGCACGGCTGCCGCGCCCGACGCGCACGATGTCCTCTCCACGGTCGTTCACCTGCACTCGTACGACCTCGCCACCGCTCCCCAGCGGCACTTCGACTGTGTACAGGGCTTGGCCTCCAGACAGCGGCATGACGCTCCCAGATCTTGAACTGAGCCTCTGAGCACCTGAGTTGGGCGGCTCGTAAGGTGCAGCCAGAGGCTATCGGACTGTGCACCCGGAGTCACAGGGATGACCGGGGTGGTGTGTTGGTGCCGGCCCGGCCGTCGTTGTTGAGGTCGGCGATGTCCTTGATCAGCCAGCCGGGGGCGCCGCCGCCCTCGCGCGCCGTGCGCTGGACCCCGCACTCAGTCTCAAGGAGGCCGTCGGAGACTGGAAGCCGAGCACCGTGTACGAACCCTGTTGGTCCGCCGACCGGGCCCAGGAATACCGCACCACATGGGCGCAGGCCGCCGCGGCCCGCGTCGCCGAGGGAGAACACTCATGACCGTCACCCCCCACCGTCCGGACGACGGCGTCTACGACGTCGCGGTGATCGGAGGAGGCATCGTCGGCGCGGCGATCGCGCGCGAGCTGTCCGGCCACGACGTCTCCGTAGTGCTGCTCGAAGCCCGTGACGACGTGGGCGACGGCACCAGCAAGGCCAACACCGCGATCCTGCACACCGGCTTCGACGCCAAACCGGGCACCCTCGAATCCCGCCTGGTCGCCCGCGGTCACCACCTGCTGAGCGACTACGCCAAGGCCGTCGGCATCCCCGTCGAGCACACCGGCGCCGTCCTCGTGGCCTGGAACCAGGAGGAGCTCGACGCCCTGCCCGGCCTGAAGGAGAAGGCCGAGGCCAACGGCTACCAGCACTGCCGGATCGTCGACGCCGACGAGGTCTACCGCAGCGTCCCCGACCTCGGCGCGGGGGTGCTGGGCGGCCTGGCCGTCCCCGACGAGTCCATCATCTGCACCTGGACCACCAACCTCGCCCTGGCCACCGACGCCCAGCAGCGCGGCACCACCATCCTGCTGGAGCACGCCGTGACCGCCGCCGACACGACCGGCGACGTCACCGTGCTGAGCACCGAGGGCGGCGAGGTGCGGGCCCGCTGGGTCGTCAACGCCGCCGGCCTCGGCGCCGACCACATCGACCGCCTCTTCGGCCACGACCGCTTCACGGTCACCCCGCGCCGCGGCGAGCTGTTCGTCTTCGACAAGCTGACCCGGCCCATGGTCAACAAGATCGTCCTGCCCGTGCCCTCCTCCCACGGCAAGGGGGTACTGATCTCCCCGACCATCTACGGCAACGTGATGCTGGGCCCCACCGCCGAGGACCTCACCGACCGCACCGACACCGCGACCTCCGAGAACGGCTACGACTTCCTCCTCACCAAGGGCGAACGGCTCATGCCGCGCCTGCTGGCCGAAGAGGTCACCGCCAGCTACGCCGGACTGCGCGCCGCGATCGACCACCCCGACTACCTCATCGAGACCACCCCGGAACAGCGCTACCTCCTCGTCGGCGGCATCCGCTCCACCGGCCTGACCGCCGGCATCGCCATCGCGGAACACGCCCGTGCCCTCCTGGAAGAGGCCGGCCTCACCCTGCGCACCCGCGGCGACCTGCCCGATCCACCACGGATGCCGAACATCGGTGAAGCCACCACCCGCCCCTACCAGGACGCCGAACGCATCACCGCGGACCCCGCCTACGGCACCGTCGTCTGCTTCTGCGAGCGCGTCACCGAGGGCGAGATCCGCGACGCCTGCCACGCTCCCGTGCCCGCCCGCAGCCTGGAGGGCCTGCGCCGTCGCACCCGCGCCATGAACGGCCGCTGCCAGGGCTCCTTCTGCGGCGCGGCCGTCGCGGCCCTGCGCACCCGACACCAGAACCACGACGGCTGCCGCAGCCAGCACAAGGACAACCGATGACCGACCAGCTGCCCCTGATCCAGCCCGATGTACTCATCATCGGCGGTGGCCCCGCGGGTCTGACCGCGGCCGCCGAACTCGCCGGCCGTTCCACCGGACACATCCTCGTCGTCGACCGGGAGAACGCGGCCGGCGGCATCCCCCGCCACAGCGACCACACCGGTTACGGCCTGCGCGACCTGCACCGGGTGATGACCGGCCCGGTCTACGCCCGCCACCTGGTCGACCGGGCCACCCGGGCCGGAGCCGAGATCCGTACCAGGACCATGGCCACCGGCTGGGCCGACGAGCAGACCCTGGACGTCACCAGCCCCGACGGCCGCTACCGCATCCGGCCCCGGGCCATCGTGCTCGCCACCGGCGCCCGCGAGCGGCCCCGCACCGCCCGCCGTATCCCCGGCGACCGCCCGCACGGCGTCTACACCACCGGACAGCTCCAGAACCTCGTCCACCTCCACCACCAGCCCGTCGGCAAGCGGGCCGTCGTGGTGGGCGGCGAACTCGTCAGCTGGTCCGCGGCCCTCACCCTGCGCGAGGCCGGCTGCACCCCCGCCCTCATGGTCAGCCAGTACCCGAAGGCGGAGTCCTACGGAATCTTCAACGCGGCCGGCCGCTCGGTGCTCCGCGTGCCCGTCGCCACCCGCAGCCGCGTCACCCGGGTCATCGGCAAGGGCCGCTGCCAGGCCGTCGAGATCGAACATCTCGACACCGGCAAGCGACGCACCTTCGAATGCGACACCGTCGTCTTCACCGGTGACTGGATCCCCGACCACGAACTCGTCCGGGCCGCCGGCATCACCCTCGACGAGGGCACCCTCGGCCCCCTCACCGACACCGCGCTGCGCACCAGCCGCCCCGGCGTCTTCGCCGTCGGCAACATGCTGCACCCGGTCGACACCGCCGACGTCGCCGCACTCGACGGACAGCACGTCGCCCAGCAGGTCATCGACCACCTGGCGGGCCGGCCGGAGCCGGAGCCGGGTGTGCGGCTGGTCGCGGGCGCACCGTTCCGTTGGATCGCCCCGCAGATCCTGCGCCCCGACGACCCGGCACCGGCCCGCGGCCGGCTCCTGCTGTGGTCGGACGAGTTCGTCCGCTTCCCCCGGGTGACCGTCCGCCAGGGCGGGCGCGTCATCACCCGCCGTACCCTGCCCTGGCCCGCGGCCCCCGGCCGCGTCTTCCGCGTTCCCTCCGGTGTCCTGGACGGGATCTCACCCACGGGAGGCCCCGTCCACATCAGCTTGTGACAGGACGGCCGGGCGGGAGCCGTGGCACACAGGGCGGGCCGCCACGGCCCGCCCTTTCCGGCTGGGCGCCGCCCGCCGCGCGGGTCAGTCGGCGGGTGGAGCAGGGTGGACAAGGGTGGAGGGCCACCGTCTCCACCCTTCTCGACCGCCGGGCCGACGCCGGGCGACGGCCGCTCGCGAAGACCGGCCCACCGGCCGCCTGGCCCACCGGCCCACCGGCCCACCGGCCGCCTGGCCCACCGGCCGCCCGGGCCACCGGTCTCCGGCAGGAGATCCACCATCCGGACCAGGGCCCTCGGACACCGTCTGGTCCGGACGGTTTCGGTCAAGAACCCGAGCTTTCATGTATCCCGGTCAGGAATGACGCTGGGTCGTCGGGCACGTTCCGTCTTACGGTGACGCCATGAGCGATCACCCGGAAGCGCCTGTCACGCCCGTCGAAGCTTATGAACCCCCTTACTGCGTAGCTGTTTTCACTGCGGTGCGAACCGAGGAACAGAGCGGCTGCAGCGAGACCGAGGCCCGCATGGAAGATCTGGTGAAGAACGTCCCCGGGTTCCTGGGGATGGACCACGCGCAGACTCCCGACGGGCTGGGCATCACCGTCGGGTACTTCCGGGACGCTGACGCCCTCACGGAGTGGCGGACCAACGCCGAGCACCGCGCAGCGCAAAAGCGTGGGCAAGCCGAGTGGTACCGGAGCTACACGCTGCACGTGGCGGGAGTGGAACGGAGCCACGGGTTCACGCGGGCGTAGGTCCTGCGGAGCCCCGCAGCGGACTGACCGACCGAAGTCGCTTCCTGATGCGGCAAGTTGTGACTGAGCGCCTCGGTTGGCCACGCTGAGTGTCACACCTGGCCGGAGGGTGGCGATCGATTCAGTTATCTGTTGTCGGTTTCGATGAATCCGACCGTGATGCCGGGTGCAGGGGTTGTGCAAACCATCGTCCCCCCGGGCAGGCGCCGACGCAGTACGGCGCCTGCCCGGAGCACCGGGGCGCCAGATGGTGTCGAGGTCGCGGTCTGGGACCGGGAGGTGGCGCAGGCACTCGCCGACGCGCACCAGCGGGGCGTCGGCGTCCAGATGGTCCTGGACGAGACAACTGTCAGCTCCCGCCCCAGTGACGCCGGATACGGGATCCTGCGCGACACGCTCGGGACCGACACCACGCAGAGCTCCTTCGTCACCCTCTGCCCGGCCGGCAAGTCCTGCCTGGGCCGAACGGAGTTCGGCACCTCCATCAACCACAACAAGTTCTGGCTGTTCTCACAGGTCGACGGCGCATCGGACGTGGTGCTGCAGACGTCGTCCAACATGTCGCCCTCGGCGTACAGCGCCTTCTGGAACGACGCCCACGTCGTCGCCTGCAACACCGGCATCTACAACGCCTACAGCGGGTACTTCACCGCTCTCGTCGGCAAGGACTGGCAGAACTGGCGCTGCACCTCCAGCTCCTGGAGCCCGTACAAGGCGTATTTCTTCCCCTGTTACCCGGGCACCGGCAACTCCACGGACACGGTCTGGAACACGCTCGACAACGTCACCTGCACCTACACCCAGGACGGCGCCACCAAGCGCACCAAGGTGCGGGTCGCGATGTTCAAGTTCACCCGGCAGGGCGTCGCCGACAAGCTGGTCGCACTGAAGAAGGCCGGCTGCTCGGTGGAGCTCGTCTACACGTCCACGGACAGCAAGGACAGCTCCGGGACCGCCGGCACGTGGGAGACCCTCCACTCCGCCTCCGGCTTCTCGCCCGTCTGTTACCACGACGACCATGACAGCGACCCGGCGACCGCCGCCCGCATCATGCACAGCAAGTACCTGCTGATCGACGGCAAGTACGACGGCGCCGTGAACAAGGTCCTCTGGACGGGCAGCCACAACTACAGCGGCCCGGCTCTGAGGGAGAACGACGAGTTCTTGCTGAAGGTTGACGACTCGGCAGCCCATGACGCCTATGTCGCGAACTTCGACGCCGCCAGGGCGGCTGCCCGCCCGGGTACGAACGACGCCACCCCTGCCTGCAAGGGTGTCGTCAACCAGCCTGAACAGGCCCGTGCCCCTCCGAGCTCGGTAATCCGCTCGACCGGGGAGCCCTCGTACGGCCGGGACACCCGCCGGGCACGGCGGTGTTCCGGGCGCGCGGCCCGCCCCGGACAGCAGTCACCCCGAGGTGACGCCGCCGACCCGGCGGGTCAGCTCCCGCGCGGTCTGCGCCACATGGCCCGCGATGCGGTGGCGTTCCGCCTCGTCGGCCGCGTCGCCGGGGAAGGTGACGGAGACGCCGGCGATCGGGTGGGCGTGGTGGTCCAGCACGGGCGCGGCGATGGACGAGAGGCCAGGGGTGACCTCGCCCTCCTCCGTCGCGTACCCCCGGCGCCGGGCCTGTGCCAGCAGACCTCTCAGCGCCGTCAGCGAGGCGGGGCCGGCGCCGTGCCGCACGACGAACGCGGACCGGTCCGGGAAGACCGCCCGCACCTGCGCGGGAGGCAGCAACGCCAGCACCGCCCGGCCACTGGCGGTCAGATGGGCCGGCAGCCGCACCCCGACCTCACTGACCAGCGGCGCCCGGCCCGGGGCGCGTTCCTCGATGACGTAGATGACCTCACGGCCGTGCAGCACGGCGAGGTTGGCGTTGTGACCGGTGCGGTCGACGAGTGTGGCCAGCGGCGCCCGGGCCAGTCGCTGGAACGGTGCCTGCCGCTGGTAGCCCGAGGCCAGTTCGAACGCGCTGACGCCGAGGCCGTAGCGCCGCTCCTCCGGCAGGTGCACCACGAAGCCGTCCGCCGCGAGGGTGTCGAGCAGGTGGTACGTCGTCGAGCGTGGCAGACCCACGTCGCGGCTGATGGCAGCAGCGGGGACGGGAGCCGCCTGCCGCGCCAGGTAGCGCAGCACGGCGAGCACCTGCCCGGCGGCCGGGACGATACCCATGGGGTGAGGGTAGACCAGGACGGCACAGGCCCGTGTCCGACGCCGAGGACAGGAGCGGCCGGTGTCCGGGATACCAGACACAGCTGTGTCTGGTATCCCAGACAAAACCCGCGCGTCATGTCTCGCGTACTCGCCCGGCCTGCGGCTTCATAGGTGTATGAACGTTGTTGTTGGTGTCGGCGCGCTCTCCGCCGACGAAGTCGTGTCCGTCGCCCGTCTCGGGACCCCGGTGGTTCTCGCCCCCGAAACGCTGAAGGAGATCGCCCGCAGCCGCGAGGTCGTCCAGGCCCTCGCCGACGACGCCAAGCCCCACTACGGCGTCTCCACCGGTTTCGGCGCGCTGGCCACCCGCCACATCCCCGTCGAACTGCGCGCCCAGCTCCAGCGCAGCCTGGTGCGTTCGCACGCGGCGGGCTCGGGCCCCGAGGTGGAGCGCGAGGTCGTCCGGGCGCTGATGCTGCTGCGGCTGTCCACCCTCGCCACCGGCCGCACCGGCGTACGGACCGAGACCGCCGAGGCGTACGCCGCGCTGCTCAACGCCGGGATCACCCCCGTCGTCCACGAGTACGGCTCACTCGGCTGCTCCGGCGACCTCGCCCCCCTCGCGCACTGCGCGCTCGCCGTCATGGGCGAGGGCGCGGTCCGCACCGCCGACGGCGTGCGCAAGCCCGCGGCCGAGGCGCTCGCCGAGGCCGGCATCACCCCGGTCGTCCTGGAGGAGAAGGAGGGTCTCGCCCTCATCAACGGCACCGACGGCATGCTCGGCATGCTCGCCCTGGCCGCCGACGACCTGCGCCGTCTGCTCCGTACGGCCGACATCGCCGCCGCGATGAGCGTCGAGGGCCAGCTCGGCACCGACGCGGTGTTCGCCGCCGACCTCCAGGCGCTTCGCCCGCACCCGGGCCAGGCCGCCAGCGCCGGCAACCTGCGGGCACTGCTCGCCGGTTCGCCGATCGTCGCCAGCCACAAGGGGCCGGAGTGCACCCGTGTGCAGGACGCCTACTCGCTGCGCTGCACGCCCCAGGTCCACGGCACAGCCCGCGACACCCTCACCCACGCGGAACTGGTGGCCTCCCGCGAACTGGCCGCCGCCGTCGACAACCCCGTCGTCACCCTCGACGGCCGGGTGGAGAGCAACGGCAACTTCCACGGCGCTCCGATCGCCGCCGTGCTCGACTTCCTCGCCATCTCGGTCGCCGACGTCGC
>NZ_DATMVN010000701.1:0-2102 GCF_035563135.1 Streptomyces sp. | reverse complement strand
GCACCATCGACTCGGCCGCACAGCCGGCCGAGGTCCTGCGCCTGCGCGAACTGCTGCGGGCCGTGCGTGAGAGCCAGGAGCTCATGGCGACGCTGCTGCCGGTGGGCGACGGCCTGCTGTGCGCGGTGCGGCGCGGCTGACCGTCCTGGCCCCGGCACGGCGCGGTACGGCCGACCGCCAGGCCCCGGTACGGCTCACCACCCGCCCCGGGCATGTCCGGGGGCGGGGGCCGCACCTTGGAGAACGGGTTCCGGCGCACCACTGCCCCGGCACGGATTCCGTACCGGGGCAGTGGTGAAGTGTGGGCGCCTCCGCCTCAGCCGACGACCTTCTTCAGCGCGTCACCGAGTGCATCGGCCTCGTCCGGAGTCAGCTCGACGACAAGCCGACCGCCGCCTTCGAGCGGAACGCGCATGACGATGCCCCGCCCCTCCTTTGTCACCTCGAGCGGGCCGTCGCCCGTCCGCGGCTTCATGGCCGCCATGCTCGTTCCCCTTCCTGAAACCAGCTCATCGCAGCCGGCGGCCCCATGACAGGCGCTGCCTCACCGGCGTCGAACACAATGCTTCCTCCGCATTATCCCGCATCAAAGACCCCGATGACCAACATCGGTCGGCATCGCTTGCGCAACGCGCTTTCCCAAAACCACCCAATACGGCGATCCGGCTGCGATACTGCGCCACCTCCACCCCTCAGCCGAGGTCCAATCGTTAGACGCAGGTCACATGTCCGGGCCGCCCGAAGTCCGCCATGCTTGCGTCGACAGGCTCGACGCCGGACCCGTAAGGAGACCCCGCATGGCCGAGACGGCCGACCCCATGGCTGACACCGTGCTCACGGACGTGAGCGACGGGCTCGCGACGATCACGATCAATCGCCCCGACGCGATGAACGCCATGAACACCGCTGCCAAGGTCGCCCTCCGCGACGCCCTCCGGGCGGTGGCGGAGGATCCCGCCGTGCGGGCGGTTCTGCTCACCGCCACCGGGCGCGCCTTCTGCGTCGGCCAGGACCTCAAGGAGCACGTCGCCAAGCTCTCCGAGGCCCGCGAGGCGGAGGGCGGCAACGCGCTCAGCACCGTGCGGGAGCACTACAACCCCATCGTCCGCGCCCTCACCGAGATGGAGAAGCCCGTGGTCGCGGGGGTCAACGGGGTCGCCGCGGGAGCGGGCTTCGGTTTCGCGCTCGCCGCCGACTACCGCGTGGCCGCGGACACCGCCGCCTTCAACACGTCCTTCGCGGGCGTCGCGCTGACCGCCGACTCGGGCATCTCCTGGACGCTGCCCCGGCTGATCGGCGCGAGCCGCGCCGCCGACCTGCTCCTCTTCCCGCGTTCGGTCTCCGCCCAGGAGGCGTACGAGCTGGGCCTCGTGAACAAGGTGGTGCCCGCGGCCGACCTGGCGAAGGAGGCCCACGCGGTGGCCCGCGCCCTGGCGGACGGCCCGACGGTGGCGTACGCCGCCCTCAAGGTGTCCATGGCGTACGGCGCCGGGCACACGCTCGCCGAGACGCTGGAGAAGGAGGACGAACTCCAGACGAAGGCGGGGGCGTCGCAGGACCACACCATCGCGGTCGAGGCGTTCCTCGCCAAGGAGCGGCCGAAGTATCTCGGCAGGTAGGACTACCGCCCGCCGCCCCGGGCCACGCAGTCGGCCAGATGGTCGTCGACCAGACCGCAGGCCTGCATCAGGGCGTATGCGGTCGTGGGGCCGACGAAGCGGATGGACCGCTTCTTCAGGTCCTTGGCCAGCGCGGTGGACTCCGGGGTGACCGCCGGGACGTCACCGAGGGTGCGCGGGGCCGGCCGCGTCGCCGGGTCGGGTGCGTACGACCAGATGAGCGCGTCCAGCTCGCCCTCGTCCCAGCCGGCCAGGACCTTGGCGTTGGCGAGCGTGGCGTCGATCTTGGCGCGGTTGCGGATGATCCCGGCGTCGGCGAGGAGCCGCTCCTTGTCGGCGTCGGTGAACTCCGCCACCGCGGAGATCTTGAATCCGGCGAACGCGCTGCGGAAGCCCTCGCGGCGGCGCAGGATCGTCAGCCACGAGAGCCCGGACTGGAACGCCTCCAGGCAGAGGCGCTCGAAGAGGGCGTCGTCACCGTGG
>NZ_DATMVN010000700.1:0-7308 GCF_035563135.1 Streptomyces sp. | reverse complement strand
TGCTGGACGAGCGGCTCGGGAAGATGACGTTCTGGACGCTGTTCGTCGGCTTCCACGGCACCTTCCTGGTGCAGCACTGGCTGGGCGCCGAGGGCATGCCCCGCCGGTACGCGGACTACCTCGCCGCCGACGGCTTCACCGCGCTGAACACGATCTCGACGATCTCCTCGTTCGTGCTCGGCCTGTCGATCCTGCCGTTCTTCTACAACGTGTGGAAGACCGCCAAGTACGGCAAGAAGATCGAGGTCGACGACCCCTGGGGCTACGGCCGCTCGCTCGAATGGGCGACGTCTTGCCCGCCCCCGCGGCACAACTTCCTCAGCCTGCCGCGGATCCGTTCCGAATCCCCGGCGTTCGACCTTCACCACCCGGAGATCACGGCGCTCGAGCAGCTGGATCACCTGTCCGAGGGTGACAAGGTCCTCGTGGGCGGCAAGGAGGAGGGCAAGTGAAGATCCAGGGCAAGCTCTTCATCTGGCTGAGCGTCTTCATGCTGGCCATGGCCATCACGTACGGCGTGTGGTCCCAGGAGCCGGTCGGCACCACCGCGCTCTTCCTGTCCTTCGGACTGACGATCATGGTCGGCTTCTACCTGGCCTTCACGGCCAACAGGGTCGACGCGATGGCCCAGGACAACAAGGAAGCCGACGTCGCGGACGAAGCCGGTGAGGTGGGCTTCTTCTCGCCGCACAGCTGGCAGCCGCTCTCGCTGGCCATCGGTGGCGCCTTCCTCTTCATGGCGGTCGTCTTCGGCTGGTGGCTGGCCTACTTCTCGGCCCCGCTGCTCCTGATCGGCCTCTTCGGCTGGGTCTTCGAGTACTACCGGGGAGAGAACCGCACCCAGTAGGACACGCCTCCACCGGACGCGTCGCACCCGAACGGGGGCCCGGTCCGCTCGTCACCGAGCGGACCGGGCCCCCGTTTGCAGTCACTGAACGCGCTGGATCGGATGAATCTTCTTAGCGTGGGTTCATGAACCGCACGCCGCGCATCCGCACCGTAGTGAGCTGCACCCTGCTGGTCGTGACCCTGGCTGCAGGTGCGACCGCCTGTGGGGAGCCCGAAGGCCATCCGCTGTCGCTGAGGCCGCACGACGCCGCCGGTCTGGTCTCCTTCAACGGCCCGGCCGAGGACGAGGAGGCCGACCCCGACAAGCCCCTCGAAGTCACCGTCAAGGACGACGACGCGAAGATCACGGACGTGACGGCCGTCGACACCCAGGGCCGCCATCTGGCGGGTGAACTCGACGCCGACGGCACACGGTGGCATTCCACCACCCCGCTCGCCGCCGGCACCCGGTACACCGTCAAGGTCTCCACCGAGAACGGCGACGGGGCTCCCGGCAGCCGTACGTACGCCTTCGGCACGGTCTCGGCCAAGAAGTTCCTGAAGGTCACCTTCGGCCCGCAGGCGGGCACCTACGGGGTCGGACAGCCCCTCACCGCGGAACTCAGCGCTCCGGTCACCGGCAGGGCGGCCAGGGCCACCGTGGAACGCGGCCTGCAGGTCCGGTCGGCCCCCGCCGTCACGGGCTCCTGGCACTGGGTCGACGCCAAGACCCTGCACTACCGGCCCCAGGAGTACTGGCCCGCCGGCGCCAGCATCGACGTCCGCAGCAACCTCAAGGGCATAAAGGTCACCGACGCCCTCCACGGCGCCGCCGCGAAGCCCCTGAAGCTCACCACCGGCGACCGCATAGAAGCGGTCACCGACGCCTCGGACCACACCATGACCGTCCTGCGCAACGGCGAGGTGATCAACACCCTGCTGGTCACCACGGGCAAGCCGGGCTTCGAGACCCGCAACGGCGTCAAGGTCGTGCTCGCCAAGGAGCAGTTCGTACGCATGCGCGGGGAGAGCATCGGCATCGCCGCCGGCTCCTCGGAGTCCTACGACCTGCCGGTCTACTGGGCGACACGCGTCACCTGGAGCGGTGAATACGTCCACGCGGCCCCCTGGTCGACGGGCTCACAGGGCAACGCGAACGTCAGCCACGGCTGTACGGGCATGAGCACCGCCGACGCCGAATGGTTCTTCGAGACCGTCCGCGAGGGCGACATCGTCAAGGTCGTCGGGAGCGACGGCGAGATGATGACGCCCTTCGACAACGGCTTCGGTGACTGGAACCTGGCCTGGGACGCCTGGCTGAAGGGCAGCGCGCTGCACGGCGGCGGCACGACGGACACGGGGAACGGCGTCCAGGCGGCGCGGCTGCGCCCCCAGGTCTGAGCCGGCCGGAGTGCGCCGCGCCCCGGAGGGACGCCGCGGAGGGGGCTGGGAACCCTGTGCCTCAGGCCCCCACGGACAGCCGGCGGCGCAGCAGGGAGGCCAGTGCGTCCGCGAAGTCGACCGGGTCGACCGGATGCGTCACAGCGGCGTCCGCACGGCTCCACGTGGCCAGCCAGGCGTCCTGCGGGCCTCCGATCAGCAGCAGCACGGGCGGGCAGTCGAAGATCTCGTCCTTGATCTGCCGGCAGACGCCCATGCCGCCCGCCGGGGCCGTCTCGCCGTCCAGCACACAGACATCGATGCCTCCCCGGTCCAGGGCGCTCAGGACGGCGGGCAGGGTGGCGCACTCCAGGAACTCCACCGGTGGCACGTCCGCCGCAGGCCTGCGCCCGGCGGCCAGCCTCACCTGCTCACGGGTGTTGGCGTCGTCGCTGTAGACCAGGACCGTGGCGGTCGGCTGCATTGTTCCTCCGTGACGTCTGTGTCTTCGGGGCTCTCGGGGCATGAACCGATGCGCGGATCGTACTCCGCCGGACTGCCTGTCAGCACCGGTAAGGACAGCGATCCGATGGGCCGTTCGGTGAGGACACACGCGGCTGACACACCGAACGGCACCCCCCGGAGTGAGGGCGGGATAAGCGACCGACATAATGTCGGTCGTGGCGACAGCAACGACAGTAGAAACCGGGCACGCGCACCCGTCGGTCAATCGGCCGAACCTCACCAGCGTCGGAACCATCATCTGGTTGAGTTCCGAGCTGATGTTCTTCGCGGCCCTCTTCGCGATGTACTTCACCCTGCGATCGGTGATGGGACCCGATCACTGGAAGGAGATGGCTCACCATCTGAACTTCCCGTTCTCGGCGACGAACACCACGATCCTGGTGCTTTCCTCTCTCACCTGCCAGCTCGGCGTATTCGCCGCGGAGCGGGGCGATGTGAAGAAGCTCCGCACCTGGTTCATCATCACGTTCGTGATGGGTGCGATCTTCATCGGAGGCCAGGTCCTCGAGTACACCGAGCTGGTCAAGGAGGCGGGTCTCTCCCTGTCCTCCGACCCGTACGGTTCGGTGTTCTACCTGACGACCGGCTTCCACGGTCTGCATGTGACAGGCGGTCTCATCGCCTTCCTGCTCGTACTGGGCAGGACATACGCGGCCTCGAGATTCACCCATGAGCAGGCCACCGCCGCCATCGTCGTGTCCTACTACTGGCACTTCGTCGATGTCGTCTGGATCGGTCTGTTCGCCACGATCTACATGATCAAGTAACCGGGTTCGCACCCACCCACCATCGACGCAGAAGATCCTGACACCGGGGTAATCCGTGAAAAAGCTCTCCGCACGACGACGCCATCCGCTGGCGGCGGTCGTCGTACTACTCCTCGCGCTGGCGGCTACCGGGGGGCTGTACGCCGCGTTTGCGCCTGCGGGTAAGGCGCAGGCCGACGAAACCGCCCAGTCCCTCGCCATCGACGAGGGCAAGAAGCTCTACTCCGTGGGCTGTGCAAGCTGCCACGGATCCGGCGGTCAGGGCACCACCGACGGGCCGTCCCTCGTGGGCGTCGGCTCCGCCGCCGTCGACTTCCAGGTCGGCACCGGGCGCATGCCGGCCCAGCAGCCGGGCCCCCAGGTGCCGAAGAAGAAGGTCATCTACACCCAGGTCGAGATCGACCAGCTCGCGGCGTACGTCGCGTCCCTGGGCGCCGGCCCGATCACGCCGACCAAGAGCCAGGTCGACCCCTCGGGTGCGGACGTGGCCAAGGGCGGTGACCTGTTCCGCACGAACTGCGCGCAGTGCCACAACTTCACCGGTGAGGGCGGCGCCCTGACCAACGGGAAGTACGCCCCGAGTCTCGAAGGTGTGAGCCCGAAGCACATCTACGAGGCCATGCAGACCGGCCCGCAGAGCATGCCCTCCTTCCCGGACAGCACCATGCCGGAGCAGGAGAAGAAAGACATCATCGCGTACATCAAGACCGTCAACGGCGATGAGTCCGAGACCCCCGGCGGGCTCGCGCTCGGTGGCCTCGGACCCGTCAGCGAAGGCCTCTTCGGCTGGATCTTCGGCCTGGGCGGCCTGATCGCCATCGCCGTATGGGTCGCGGCCCACACCGCTAAGGCCAAGAAGTCATGAGTAGCCAACAGATTCCAGAAGAGAACCTGCCGGTAGAGCAGGGCACCGCGCACGGCGCGGTAGAGGGTGCGGGCGACCCGTTCGCCGACCCGGGGCTGCCGGCCCACAGGCCGCGCATCCAGGACATCGACGAACGGGCCGCGAAGCGCTCCGAGCGAGCCGTCGCCCTCATGTTCACGCTGTCCATGCTGGCGACGGTCGGCTTCATCGCCTCGTACGTCATCTTCCCGGTCGACAAGATCGTCTACATCTGGCCGTTCGGCCATGTGAGCGCGCTCAACTTCTCCCTGGGCCTGACCCTGGGGCTGGCGCTCTTCCTCATCGGCGCGGGCGCCGTCCACTGGGCGCGCACCCTGATGTCCGACGTGGAGGTCGCCGACGACCGGCACGCCATCGAGGCGGCGCCCGAGGTCAAGGCCAAGGTCATGGCCGACTTCGCGGCCGGTGCCAAGGAGTCCGCGATCGGACGGCGGAAGCTGATCCGCAACACCATGTTCGGTGCGCTGGCCCTGGTGCCGCTCTCCGGTGTGGTGCTGCTGCGCGACCTCGGTCCGCTGCCGGAGAAGAAGCTCCGCAAGACCATGTGGGCCAAGGGCAAGCAGCTCGTCAACATGAACACCATGGAGCCGCTGCGCCCCGAGGACGTCGTCGTCGGTTCGCTGACCTTCGCCATGCCCGAGGGCCTGGAGGAGGACGCGCACGACTTCCAGACGCAGATCGCCAAGGCCGCCCTGATGATCATCCGCATCGAGCCGGACAACATCAAGGACAAGCGCGAGCGCGAGTGGGCCCACGAGGGAATCGTGGCCTTCTCCAAGATCTGCACCCACGTCGGCTGCCCGATCAGCCTGTACGAGCAGCAGACGCACCACGTGCTCTGCCCGTGCCACCAGTCCACCTTCGACCTCTCCGACGGCGCCCGCGTCATCTTCGGTCCGGCCGGTCACGCGCTTCCGCAGCTGCGGATCGGCGTGAACAGCGAGGGCAACCTCGAGGCGCTCGGTGACTTCGAAGAGCCCGTCGGTCCTGCCTTCTGGGAGCGCGGATGAGTACTGCGACGGAAACACAGCGCAAGGCGCCCGCCGGTGAGCGGGTGGCCGACTGGGCGGACGGCCGGCTGGGCATCTACGGCCTGGCCAAGGCCAACATGCGCAAGATCTTCCCGGACCACTGGTCCTTCATGCTGGGTGAGATCTGCCTCTACAGCTTCATCATCATCATCCTCACGGGTGTGTACCTGACGCTGTTCTTCAACCCGAGCATGAACGAGGTCGTCTACCACGGCTCGTACGAGCCGATGAACGGCATCCGGATGTCCGCGGCCTACGCCTCGACGCTGGACATCAGCTTCGACGTCCGCGGTGGCCTGCTGGTCCGGCAGATCCACCACTGGGCCGCGATCATCTTCCTCGCCGGCATGTTCGTGCACATGTTCCGGGTGTTCTTCACCGGTGCGTACCGCAAGCCGCGCGAGATCAACTGGCTGTTCGGCTTCCTGCTCTTCGTGCTCGGCATGTTCACCGGGTTCACCGGCTACTCGCTCCCGGACGACCTGCTCTCCGGCACGGGTGTGCGCTTCACGCAGGGCGCGATCCTGTCGATGCCGATCGTCGGTACGTACATCTCGATGTTCCTGTTCGGCGGGGAGTTCCCCGGTACGGACATCATCTCGAGGTTCTACTCGATCCACATCCTGCTGCTGCCGGGCATCATGCTCGGGCTCGTGGTCGGCCACCTCATCCTGGTCTTCTTCCACAAGCACACGCAGTTCGCCGGTCCGGGCAAGACGAACAAGAACGTCGTCGGCATGCCGCTGCTGCCGGTGTACATGGCCAAGGCCGGAGGCTTCTTCTTCCTGGTCTTCGGTTTCATCGCGATCCTCTCGGCGATCGCCACGGTCAACCCGATCTGGGCGCTCGGTCCCTACCGTCCCGACCAGGTGTCCACGGGCGCCCAGCCGGACTGGTACATGGGCTTCGCGGAAGGCTTCGTCCGTGTGATGCCCGGCTGGGAGATCAACCTCTGGGGCCACACGCTGGTCCTGGGCGTGCTCATCCCGCTGGTGCTGTTCGGTGTCGTCCTCGCGGCGCTCGCCCTGTACCCGTTCATCGAGTCGTGGATCACCGGCGACAAGCGCGAGCACCACATCCTGGACCGCCCGCGCAACGCTCCGACCCGTACCGGGCTGGGCGTCGCCTGGGTGACGATCTACTTCGTCATGCTGATCGGCGGCGGCAACGACATCTGGGCGACCCACTTCCACCTGTCGCTCAACGCGATCAGCTGGTTCGTACGGATCGCCTTCTTCGTCGGCCCGGTCCTCGCGTTCATCGCCACCCGGCGGATCTGCCTCGGCCTCCAGCGCCGCGACAAGGAGAAGGTGCTGCACGGGCGCGAGTCCGGCACCATCAAGCGCCTGCCGCACGGTGAGTTCGTCGAGATCCACGAGCCGCTCAGCCAGGAGCAGCTGCACACGCTCACGGCGCACGAGCAGTACAAGCCGGTCGAGATCGGCCCGACGGTCGACGAGAACGGTGTCGAGCGCAAGCCGTCGGCGCTCCAGAAGCTGCGGGCCAGGCTCAGCCGGAGCTACTACGGCGAGAACAACCAGATCGCCAAGCCCACTGCCGAGGAGTACAAGGAGATCACCAGCGGCCACGGCCACCACTGATCACCTCAGCTGACCGCCACAGCAGGAGCCCCGTCCATCCGATGGACGGGGCTCTTCGCTGTCCCCCGGGCCTGGATAGGGTGGGAGACATCCTTGTACCGGCTGTGGACCCCAGGAGCGGACCATGAACGTGGTGACCCCGGACGGCGCCGACAGCGTGGCGGACCGCACCTGGCCCGGCGTGCTGACCCCCCTCCTGCGCGGTGAGCACCTCGGCGCGGACGACACCGCGTGGGCCATGGACCGCATCATGCGCGGCGAGGCCACGGACG
>NZ_DATMVN010000699.1:0-5193 GCF_035563135.1 Streptomyces sp. | reverse complement strand
GCGGTGACCGCGGTGCCGTCCGCCGTGGTGGCTCCGACGGTCAGCGCGGTTCCCGCGGGACGGTCGGTGCGGGCCCAGACGGAGAAGTCGTAGCGCTCGCCCTTGCGCAGGGTCAGGCCCTGGTTGTAGCCGGAGTTGGTGACTCCGAAGCCGGCTCCCCGGCCCCCTGTGCCGTCGAGGTCCAGGCGCAGGTAGCGGCGGTTGCGCTCGTGGAGCCGCTGGTCGTCGTCCACGGTCTCCGCGCGCCCCGCGCCGCCGGCCACCGAGGCCGTGCTCCAGGCGGTCATGGGTGAGTAGGCGGCGTTGTCGGCGCGGTCGTACTCGAAGGAGCGGTTCTGGACGAGTTCGGCGTAGAGGCCGCCGTCGGCGGCGTGGTTGATGTCCTCGTAGAAGACTCCGTACATCGAGTCGCTGATGGCGGGGCCCGTGCGCTCGGGGTGGACGGTGAGGGAGTAGTCGGTCGTCTCCGCCACGGACGGACCGTCCTCGGCGCGGGTGGGTGCGGCCACCAGCGTGCCGAGCAGGAGGGCGATGACCGGGACGGTGAGTCTCGGCCACAGGTGCGGGTGCGGCATGGACGCTCCAGAGATCATTGTTCGACATATCGGACGTTGATCAGAACTTCGAACGCACGATAGGCAGGGCGCGGCAGCGGGTCAACGCCCCTGCCCGAACCGGCCGGGACAGGACCTCAGGAGCGCACGGGGATCCCGAAGTCCGGGGTGCCGTCCGCACGCCAGCCGAACCGCTGGACACGGGTGTGCCGGTTGGGGTCGTGCAGCGGGTCTCCGGTGATCTCCTTGTACGGTCTGGCGTGGTAGACCAGCACGTCCGTGCGGCCGTCCTCGGCGACGGTGAACGAGTTGTGGCCGGGGCCGTACTGACCCGTCTCCTCGCTGCTGGTGAAGACGGGCTCCGGGGACTTGGCCCAGGACGCCGGGTCCATCAGGTCACTGCGGGCGTCGGCGGTGAGCAGGCCCATGCAGTAGTTCGCGTCCGTCGCGCTCGCGGAGTACGTCATGAAGACGCGGCCGTTGCGCTTGATGACCGCGGCCCCCTCGTTGACCTTGAAGCCGACGCACTCCCAGTCGTACTCGGGGGTGCTGAGCCGGATCTGAGGCCCGGTCAGCGTCCACGGGTCGGCCATCCGTGAGAGGAAGAGCCCGGTGTTGCTGTCCAGTCCGGGCTCGTGCTGGGCCCAGGCGAGGTAGCGGTCGCCGCGGTGGGTGAAGGTGTGGGCGTCGAGGGAGAAGGTGTCCCAGGCCGTGGTGATCTGCCCCTTCTCGGTCCACGGGCCGCGGTGGGGATCGGAGTTCGCGTTCTCCAGCACCCAGATCCGGATCTTCCAGATGTCGTCCGCGGGGGCCGCGGCGAAGTAGATGTACCACTTGCCGCCGATGCGGTGGAGTTCCGGTGCCCAGATGTGGGCGGCCATGTCCCCGGTGGTGTGCCTGGTCCAGATCACCGATTCACCGGCGGTGCTCAGGCCGCCGAGGGTGCGGGAGGAGCGCAGGATGATCCGGTCGTACTCGGGGGCGCTGGCGGTGAAGTGGTAGCGGCCGTCGGTGTGCCGGGTGATGTGCGGGTCGGCGCGCTGCTCCACGAGTGGGTTGCGGTACGGGGCTCGCGGCCCGGCGGCGTGGGCGGCGCCGGGCGCGGCAGTGTGGGCAGTGGCGTGGGCGGTGGCGGGCGCGGCGGTGAGGGCCCCCGCTGCGAGGGCTCCCCTCAGCACGGTCCTGCGGCTGGGTAC
This sequence comes from Streptomyces sp., assembly GCF_035563135.1. Classification (GTDB taxonomy): domain Bacteria; phylum Actinomycetota; class Actinomycetes; order Streptomycetales; family Streptomycetaceae; genus Streptomyces. The sequence continues at coordinate 3,443 of NZ_DATMVN010000699.1, read as the reverse complement.
TTCGGCTCGGCTCATGACTGTCACCTTTCGTGTGGGGACCTGTTCACCGGATCGTGCGCGGCGGGAGCAGTTTCTGCGCCCGCAGTTCGCCGAGGACGAGCTCGGCGTACTCGGTGGCTCCGCGCACCGAGGTATGGGTGTTGTCGCGCTTCTCGTCGTGGAGGTAGAGGGCCTTGGACCCCTCGGGGCCGAGCTCCTCGACCCGCGCCCTGGTGAGGGCGGTGAGGTCGACGAGCGGGGTGTCCTGCTCGGCGGCGAGGGTCCGCACCTCGGCGGGCAGGTCGACGCCCAGGCCGTTGACGAGCAGGGCGGTGCCGTTGTCGAGGGTGCCGTCGGTGTTGAACCAGCGGCGGACGACCGGGGTGACGAGCACGGGCCGGCCCCCCTCGGCGCGCACGTCCTCGATCATGGCGGTGAGGTTGGCCCGGTAGGTGTCGCGGTCGGTCTGCTTGTCGTTGTGGGCGAACTGGATGAGGACCAGGTCGCCGTGGTGGATACGGGCCCGCAGGGCGGGGAAGAGCGCCGGGTCGTCCCGGAAGGACTGCGAACCCTCGCCGGAGTCCGCGTAGTTGGCGACGGCCATCCGCTCGGTGAGGTATTGCGGGAGCTGCTGCCCCCAGCCCGTGTAGGGCGCTTCGTCCTGGTCGCAGACGGTGGAGTCGCCCGCGAGCAGGAGCTGCGGCGTCCGGACGCGTTCGACGTGGAGCGAGGCGAGCTGCGGCGCCGCGCCGCCGAAGGCGAGGTCGAGCCCCGGGCTGCCGGTGGCGCCGGTGGGCTCGCCCTCCGGGTCACGGACGTCGACGGTGAAGGTGCGGCGGACGGTCCCGCCGGCGCCGTTCGGGGTCTCGGCGAGCACGGCCCTGCGGGACTCCGCGGTGACCGCCGTGGAGCCGGCTCCGGCGCCGCCCCCCAGGAGGGCCCGGACGCGGTACGTGCCAGGGGCGACGTCGAAGTGGCAGACGACGGGCGCGGTGCCGTTGCAGTGGTCCCGCACCGCACCGGTACGGCCCTGGGCAGCGACGGGGGCGGACGTCAGGGCGGACAGGGCGGCAGCGGCGGTGCTGACGGCCAGCAGCGCGGTTCCGGCTCGGCGCATGACAGGGCTCCCGGGGTGAATGGATTCAGCGGGGCCAGACCATACGCGCATCGGCAAGCGCTTTCTACGGTGCGAACGGCTTTGGTCCGCCCCCCTTGACGCGAATGACGGACGGCTCTAACGTCGGTCCGATTTGACGAACGTCGTCCGGTATTTCGAACCTCGCGTCGGGAGGGCCATGCGTCCGCACCTCACGGGAAGAGGCCCCGCCCCGCTGCTGCCGCTGTTCTCCCTGGTCGCCGGCCTGCTCGTGTCCCCCGGAGGGGCCGCCCACGCCGGCCCTGCCCCGCCCGGCGACAGGGCTGCCCCCGGGCGGGCCGCCGCCGCGCTCACGGTTCACGGACTCGGCGACGTACGCGGAAACCCCACGCTGCCCGCCGCCGGAGCCCATGGCACCTCCGTCACGCGGAGGTCCCACGCGCCCGGGGTCATCGGCGCGACGGGCATCGTGCACCGCCCGGAGCCCGGTGCGGGACCGGAGCGGGGGAAGCTCGCGGCGGTCGTCACACGCGGCAGGGCCGCCGCGCGCCGCGCCTTCACCGCCTCGGTGCCCGAACTGCCCCGGAAGCAGCCGTTCACCGCCTACGCGATGAACTACTTCACCGGCGAGGGCCCCGTGGTCTTCAGGTCCGGCACCGAGGCGGAGTGGTACCTGTTCATCGACGAGTCCGGCGGCCGGGGGTACGTCCCCTTCGAGAGCACCGGTCTCGATTCGGAGCGGTGGACCGCGTCCGCCGGCCACGCCCTCCCGGCGGGCGCCCGGCACGGCACGGTGCTGCCGGTCACGCAGGAGGAGTACGAGCGTCTGCTGGGGGCGTACACGATGGGATGATGGAGGCTCTGCCCGTCCGTTCCGGGCCCCTCCGGTGACAAGGACCCAGACGATGAGAGGACGGGCGAAGCCCCCCGCCGCCCCGCTCCCCCAGCGGGACGGGATCGATCCGGTGCGGGTGAGGCTGCCGGAGGATCCCGGCGGTGCCTGGAAGAACGTCCGGGACCACCTGCTGGACCGCTTCGCGGGCGCCGTCGGGGCGCAGCGGGTGGACGCGATGCTCGCCGAGGCGCTGTTCGTCGGGGCGGACGGCCGCGCGGTGGGCGGCGACGAGCCGTACACGGCGGGCCGGTACCTCTGGTTCCACCGGGAGTTCGCCCCGGAGGAGCCGGTGCCCTTCCCGGTCGGTGTGGTCCACCGCGACGAGCACCTCGTGATCGCCGACAAGCCGCACTTCCTCGCGACCACCCCGCGCGGCCGGCATGTCACCGAGACCGCGGTGGCCCGGCTGCGCAGGGAACTGGACCTGCCGGAGCTGCAGCCCGCGCACCGGCTGGACCGGCTGACGGCGGGCCTGGTGCTCTGTGTCGTACGGGCCGGGGACCGGGGCGCGTACCAGACGCTGTTCCGGGACCGGCTGGTGCGCAAGGAGTACGAAGCGGTGGCACCGTACGATCCGGCGCTCACGCTCCCCCGCACCGTGCGGAGCCGGATCGTCAAGGAGCGCGGAGTCATCGCCGCCCGCGAGGAGCCGGGGGACCCGAACAGCGAGAGCCGGATCGAACTGCTGGAGCACCGGGGCGCCCTGGGACGCTACCGGCTGCTGCCCGCGACCGGACGCACCCACCAGCTGCGGGTCCATATGAACGCGCTGGGGCTGCCGTTGGTGAACGATCCGGTCTATCCGGTGGTGGAGCCCGAGCCGGAGCACGAGGACTACGCACGCCCGTTGCAGCTGCTCGCGAAGGTACTGGAGTTCACCGACCCGGTCACGGGCGAGCGGCACCGCTTCGGGAGCGGGCTGCGGCTCTCCGCGTGGCCGGACCGGTGAACCCGGTCGCGGTCAGTGGCCGCGGTTGATCCAGTCCTCCAGCTGCGGTGCCTCCGCACCGATGGTGGTGGGGTCCCCGTGTCCGGTGCGGACGGCGGTCTCCGGTGGAAGGGTGAGCAGCCGGTCCCTGATCGAGTCGATGATCGTCGGGAAGTGCGAGAAGGAACGCCCGGTGGCGCCGGGCCCGCCCTGGAAGAGGGTGTCGCCGGTGAAGACGGTGCCGAGCCCGGGGGCGTGGAGGCAGACGGCTCCGGGGGCGTGGCCCGGGGTGTGCAGCACCGTGAGGCGCGTCCCGGCGATCTCCAGTTCCTGACCGTCGGCGAGCCCGGCGTCGGGGTCACGGTGCGGGTGGGTCTGCTTCCAGAGCGGCAGGTCGTCCGGGTGCAGCAGGATCGGCGCCCCGGTCGCGTCGGCGAGGGCGGGGGCCGCGTCGATGTGGTCGTTGTGCGCGTGGGTGCAGATGATCGCGCGCAGCGTACGGCCGCCGAGTACCGCTGCGATCGCGGCGGCGTCGTGGGCGGCGT
>NZ_DATMVN010000698.1:0-2083 GCF_035563135.1 Streptomyces sp. | reverse complement strand
CTTGGCCCACTCCCAGTCGGCGATCCGGTCACCGGGCACGGCGAGCGCCATCGCCACGTCGTCGGGGGCGTGCGTCGCGGCGGTCTGGACGAGCAGGGCGCGGGCCACACGCAGGCAGTCCTCGCGGGGGCCGATGACGCTGACGTTGCCGACCCGGTCCAGCGGCACCGTGAGGGGCAGATCGGTCCCCGTGCGGAACCGGCTGATCAGCGCCGAGGCCTCGTTGAACAGGAAGGGGTCCGGTGGGGTGAGGACGGAGGAGCGCCTGCCGGCGATCGTGAGATCGCACACGGGTATCTCCCCGATACCGACCCGCACACGCAGGAAGTCGGTGTCGACGCGGCGCCGTTCCCACCGGCGGGCGGGGTCCCGCACGATGTCGTACAGGGCGGACGGCGGCGGGTCGAGGATGCCGGCGAGCTCCCGGCGCCCGCGCTCCTGCGCGGAGAGCTCCTCGCGCAGGTTCTCGACGTAGACGAGGTAGGCCTCCCGCCGCGTCCGGTGGGTGCGCTGGGCCCTGCCGTGGGGGGAGAGGCGGAGCGAGACGGAGCCGATGACGATCACGACGAGGATGACCGCGCCCAGCGCGGCGAACCGGGGGTCGCGTGCGGCGGTCATCATCACGACGGACGACATGACCCCGGCGACGAGAGGCAGCGGCGTCGCGATGATGCCCGCCTTCCCCTCGGGGAGGCCGGGCGGGACCTCGATGGTGCGTGGAGGCGCGGCGGCCGGGGGCTGGACGGTCCTGGCCGGGCGGTGTATCGGTCGGATGCTCATGGACGTCCGTCATTCACGGTCGGGCTCGGCCAGGGGTCAGCGACGCTGCTGCGAGAGCGGGAAGACGTCCGCGGCGAGTCGGGTGGCGGCCTGCCGTGTCGCGTGGGAGAGCAGTTCGGTGCGGATCGCTCCGCCGGTGGCCAGGTGACGGGCGAACGGGAGGACCTGCGCGCTCGCTCCGGTGGACGCGAACTTCTGCGCGGCCTTGTCGAGATGGACCCCCGCACGGGGCGTCTGTCCGGTGAGGCAGCCGGTCGAGAACGCCTGCTTTCTGCCACCGGCCCGAGCGACGCCGGCACGCCTGACCCGGGCCGAGCCCCAGCCGGGCCCGCTCCGGCCAAGGCGGCGACAGCGGATCGATCAGCACCCACAACTCATCGTCCACGATCCACGGTTGAGTACCCATACCCTCACGAACGGCCGAATCTGCACGCCGATTGCGCCCCACCAGCACACTTTAACAAGATCGTGTTATGAGTCCTCAGGGCGTGCCGGGAAACAAATCGTGGCTTCCGGCTGTCGGATTCGGTGTTCCGGTACGGGGAGACCGGAGGGGACCGAGGATGTCCTGGCGGCGAAGTTCCAGGTGTTGACGCCGCATCTCGACGAGCGTCAGCGCCGGCTCGCCGTAGGGGCAAAAGCGCTGTCGTCGGGGCATGGTGGGATCAGATTCGTCGCCGCGGCAGCCGGGGTTCGGGAGGGTACGGTCTCGCGCGGAGTGTACGAACTGGAGTCCGGCCAGGTGCTGTTGGGGCGGGTCCGTCGTCCTGGTGGTGGTCGGAAGAGGGCAGCGGACCTTGATCCGAGGCTACAGCCGGCTCTGCTTGCGCTGGTCGAGCCCGACGAGTGAGGTGACCCGGTGTCGCCGCTGCGCTGGGCGACGAAGTCGACCCGGAAGCCGGCGGCGGCGCTGACCTGGCAGGGCCACCGGGCCTCCGCCGACGCGGTCGTCGGCCTGTGGCGAGAGGAAGACGCCGGATCCGACACGGGCGCCCTCGGCTCGCTGGACGAGGTTGCCGTTCTCGTCATGGAGGTTGCCCTTGCGGTCCGCGCGTGCGGCGCCCTCGTCACAGGGGTGCGTGGCGGTGGCTTAGAAGCCATCTCATTTGGGCGAACCCGGTATTCTGTGAGTCATGGTGGGGATCGTTGAGCGGCTGGTGCCGGAGGAGTTGTGGGAGTTGTTCCAGCGGGTGGTGCCGGAGGCGCCGTCGCGTCCGCAGGGTGGTGGTCGGCGTCGGCACGGTGATCGGGAGGTGCTGGCTGCGATCGTGTTCGTGGCCACGTCGGGTTGTACCTGGCAGCA
>NZ_DATMVN010000697.1:0-11782 GCF_035563135.1 Streptomyces sp. | reverse complement strand
GGTGGCCGGCGGTGGCACGGATGTCGCGGATGAAGTCTGGAGTAGCCATGCGACGAGGCTACGGGGCGGCCGGGACGTTCTCCGTGCCGGGCGTCGGCTCTTTGCGCTCCTGCCTCACGCGCACCGCTCGCGCCGTCGCCCACCCGAGACCGGCCAACGCGAGCAGCGCCAGGACACCCTCCGGCAGGACCCCCAGCCGGGTGGCGGGGGTGAGAGAGGAACGCAGGGGAACCTCCTCGACCAGGGCGTCCGGGGTGAACATCTTCGTCTTCTGCACGATCGTGCCGTCCGGCCGGATCACCGCACTGACGCCACTGGTGACGGGCACCACGACGGACCTGCCGTGCTCGACCGCCCGCACCTGGCTCATCGCCAGCTGCTGGTAGGTCATCTCGCTGCGCCCGAAGGTCGCGTTGTTGCTCGGTACGGCGATCAGCTGTCCGCCGTCCTTGACGGTATCGCGTACGGCGCCGTCGAACGCGGCCTCGTAGCAGGTCACGAGTCCGACCTTCGTGCCCGCGAGGTCGAACACGCCGACCTCGCTGCCGGGGCCGAAGTCCCGCTGCACCCGGTCGACGTCCTTGCTGAAGATACGCGCGACGGACCGCATCGGCATGTACTCGCCGAACGGCTGGATGTGCCGTTTGTCGTAGGTGTCCACGGGGCCGTCCTGCGGGTCCCATTCGATCAGGGTGTTGCGCAGAGGTCCGCTGTCAGGGGTGAGGACGGCTCCGATGACAGTGGGAGCGCCGATGGCCCGCACGGCGCGGGCGATGGCTTCGCGGGCGTCGGCGTTGCGGTACGGATCGAGGTCGGAGGAGTTCTCCGGCCAGAGGACGAAATCGGGCCGGGGCACCTTCCCGGCCTTCACGTCCTGGGCGAGCTGCTCCGTCCTTTCCGCGTGGTTGTCCAGGACGGCCCGGCGCTGGGAGTTGAAGTCGAGTCCCAGGCGCGGCACGTTGCCCTGGATCGCGGCGACCGTGGCGGTGCCGTCCTCGGGTGAGTCGTCCACGAGCGGGAGGGCCGCCAGCGCCGCAGCGACCGGGGCTGCCACGGTGACGGCCGCCGCGACGACGCCGGAGCGGGGCACGGTGCCGGTGGTGCGGTAGCGGCGGACCTGCCGGACGGCTTCCAGGAGCCCGAAGCCGCACAGCACGACGGCGAACGAGAGCAGTGGGGTGCCGCCCAGCGCGGCGAGCGGCAGGAACGCGCTTTCGGCCTGGCCGAAGGCGATCTTGCCCCAGGGAAAGCCGCCGAACGGGGCGCGGGCCCGGAGCGCCTCGTCCAGTGTCCAGACAGCGGCTGCCCAGACGGGCCAGTACGGCAGCCGGGAGACCGCGGCGACCCCGGCGCAGCCGATGGCGATGAACAGCGCTTCGGCGAACGCGAGCGCGATCCAGGGAACAGGACCGACTTCCTCCCCCGTCCAGCGCAGCAGGGGCAGCATGAAGCCGAGACCCGCGAGGAGGCCCAGGCCCAGCGCCGCGCGCAGCCTGCGTGCGGTCAGGACCCAGCCGAGCAGGGCGAAGCCGGGAAGCACCAGCCACCACAGGGGCCGGGGCGGGAAGCTCGCGTAGAGCAGTGCCCCGGCCAGCACAGCCGCGGCCGGCCGGACGAGTGGCGGCCACAGCTTCCTGCTGCGGGGCACGGGGGCGGGCTGCGGTTCGGCGGTGGTGATGGTGGCGCTCACCTGCCGGAGTCTACGGTGGGCGGCTGTGAGGGCGGCAGCCGCTCCGGCCGCTCAAGGGCAGCCGCGTCCTGCTCGCGCTCAGGGACCGAGTGGCAGCCGCTCCGGCCGGCAGGGTCAGCGGGCCCCCCTGTGCTCAGGACCCCGAGGAGTTTCCCGTGCCCGCGAGATGCAGCCGGTCGCGGATGAAACGTACGGCGGCCTCCGCGTCGTCCACCGTGACGGTGAAGGTCCTGCCGTCCCCCAGCCGGAGCACCAGCGCCTCCCCCCGGCGTACCACCACGGCCGTGCCCTGGTCGGGGCGCCAGCGGTAGCCCCAGCCGCCCCACTGCCGCGGGGTGACCTTGGGGGCGAACTCCGCGCCCACCACGTGCGTGAGCAGGATCCGGCGCCTGGGCAGGCCGGCGTGGCCGCAGCGGACCTCCAGGGCGTCGCCGTCGACCTTGACGGCCACGTGCACGAAGGCGAGGGTGCCGAAGAGGATCAGGAGCCCGGCGGCGACACATCCGATGACGGACATGAGCAGTGGGGCGAAACCGGCGTCCCAGGCCGAGCCGACAGCCAGGTCGATACCGAGCGCCAGGCACCCTGCTCCGGCAGCCGCGAGCAGCCACTGGAAGCGATTGGTGGCCCGTCCCGTCCAGACCGAGCTCGGGGCCTGGCTCGAACCGTGCCGCGCATTGCCGGGGTGGTCCGTCATGCCAAGCAGCGTACCCACGTTTTGTGCCGCGAGGAGGGGTGGTGCCGCCCCGGCGAGGCACCGCGTGCGGTCAGATCGCGGGGCTGACGGCTTTGAGGAGCAGACCCTCGGCGTAGGCCAGGGCGGGTTCGGTCAGGTCGGCGGCGTGGCCGCCGAGGAGAACGGTGAGCGTGCCGGCCGGTTCGGCCGACGGAGCGGGCGCTTCACCGATACGGCGCAGTGCCTGGGCGGCCACGGCGTCGGCGGAGCCGTGGAGCACCGGTGGCGCATGACCGGGCCGGTCGCTCTCCACTGCGGCCCGAATGCGTTCGGCCACCAGTTCGTAATGGGTGCAGCCCAGGACGACGTCCGTCACACCGGCGGGGGTGCGGCGGGCCGCGGCGGCCACAGCACGGCCGATCGCGTCCTCGTCGGCATGCTCGACGGCGTCGGCAAGCCCCGGGCAGGGCACTTCGGTCACGTCCACGGAGCGGGCGAAGTCATGGATCAGCCCACGCTGGTAGGGACTCCCGGTGGTCGCCGGTGTGGCCCAGATGGCGAAGGGGCCGCCACCTGCGGCGGCCGGCTTGATCGCGGGCACCGTGCCGATGACCGGCAGCCCCGGCTCCAGTTCCGCCCGCAGGGCGGGGAGGGCGTGGACGGAGGCGGTGTTGCAGGCGACGATCAGGGCGTCGGGCCGGTGGTCCGCTGCCGCGCGGGCCACGGCGAGCGCACGGCAGGTCACGTCCTCGGGCGTGCGGGGTCCCCAGGGCATCGAGCCGGGATCGGACGACAGCACCAGATCGGCGTCGGGCCGTAGCCGGCGTACAGCGGCCGCTGCCGCGAGCAGGCCGATTCCCGAGTCCATGAGTGCGATCTTCACCCGGTCACCATAGTCGACAGCCCATGCGGCATCGCCGGAGTGGGGCACACTTCGACGGATGAGCGCCGTTGCCTGGATCGCCATGGGTTCACTGACCGTGTGGGTGTGGCTGTTGCTGGGCCAGGGCTTCTTCTGGCGGACCGACCAGCGGCTTCCGGTACGCAGGGCCCCGGCGCGCTGGCCCTCGGTGGCCGTGGTCGTGCCCGCGAGGGACGAGGCCGAGGTACTGACGATGAGCCTGCCGTCGTTGCTCGCCCAGGACTACCCGGGTGACGCGGAGGTCTTCCTGGTCGACGACTGCAGTACCGACGGCACGGGCGCGCTCGCCCGGAAGCTGTCCGAGCGATGCGGAGGGCTGCCGCTGACCGTGGTCACCCCCGGTGAGCCGGAGCCGGGGTGGACGGGCAAGCTGTGGGCGCTGCGGCACGGGATGGCACTGGCCCGGCAGCGGAAGCCCGAATTCCTGCTCCTGACGGACGCCGACATCGCCCATGAACCGGACAGCCTGCGGGAACTCGTCGCCGCGGCCGGTACCGAGGCTGCGGGCGGGTTCGACCTGGTCTCGCAGATGGCCAGGCTGCGGGTCACGAGCGCCTGGGAACGGCTGGTCGTGCCGGCCTTCGTCTACTTCTTCGGGCAGCTCTACCCCTTCCGCAGGATCAACGCGAAGGGAGCGCGGACGGCTGCGGCGGCGGGCGGCTGTGTGCTGCTGCGCGCCGGAGCCGCCGAGCGGGCGCGGATCCCCGAGTCCATCCGTCAGGCGGTGATCGACGATGTGTCGCTGGCGCGTGCGGTGCGGCGGGGCGGGGGCCGGATCTGGCTGGGGCTCGCCGACCGGGTGGACAGCGTGCGCCCTTATCCACGGCTGGCGGACCTGTGGCGCATGGTCGCGCGGAGTGCCTACGCGCAACTGCGGCACAGTCCGCCGCTGCTGGCCGGCACGGTGCTCGGTCTTGCCCTGGTCTATGTCGCACCGCCCGTCACGCTGGGCGCCGGACTGCTGACGGGGGATACCGCGGCGGCGGCTGCGGGCGGGACGGCATGGGCGGTGATGGCGGGGACCTACATGCCCATGCTCGGCTACTACCGGCAGTCGTTGTGGCTGGCGCCGCTGCTGCCCTTCACCGCGGTCCTCTATCTCCTGATGACGGTGGATTCCGCGGTACAGCACCACCGGGGTCTCGGTGCGGCCTGGAAGGGGCGTACGTATGACCGCCCCGAAGCCGCACCGGAGCCCTGATCCCTGCCGCCCGGGCGTTACGGTTCGCTCGTGACGGCGTCACTTGCGGCCGGGGGTCCAGTTCATGCCCCAGCCGTAGGCGGCGTCGATGGTCCGCTGGGGGCTCACACCGCGTGGGGGGACGAGATAGCGCGCCTCACGCCGCACGGTGAGGTCTTCCCCGTCATTGGTGATCAGCGCGAGCGCGCACACGGTGGAGGGCACGGTGCATTCGTCGAGGGAGAAGTCGACCGCCGCACCGTCCTGCGGCTGGAGTGTGACCGTGGCATGCAGATCGGCGAAACTGCGGGCGCCTTCGTAGATGGTGACGAAGATCAGGACACGGCGCAGCCGGTTCTTGTGGTCGAGGTTGACCGTGAGGTTCTCGCCGGTGGAGAACGCGCCGGTGCGGTCGTCCCCGTCGAGGTGGATGTACGGCGGCTGCCGGAGAGATCCGAAGGCGTTCCCGAGCGCCTGGACGACTCCCTTGCTCCCGTCGGTGAGTTCGTACAGTGCGCACAGATCGAGATCGAGGTCCGCCTGCGCGGCGACAGCCCGGCCGAGTTTCGCGCCCCAGCCCTTGGACTGCTTGCGCACCTCCCAGTTGAGATTGACGCGCAGCGCACCGGATGTGCCGCCCTGTTTGGACAGCGATACCGAAGGGGCTTCCTTCGTCAGCGTGACCTTGGTCAGTCTCACGGGCCGCACGGCGGGGGGAGCCGGCGGGGGCGTGGGAGGGGTCCGAGGCGTCGCAGGGTGAGTGAATGACTGAGGAGCCTTCTGCAGCTGCTGGGACGGCTGCGTCTGCTGGGGCGGCTGCGTCTGCTGGGGCGGTTGCGTCTGCTGCGGTTCGTCGACGGAGATCCCGAAGTCCGTCGCGAGACCCGCGAGCCCCGTTTCGTATCCCTGCCCTACGGCCCTGAATTTCCAGGCTCCCTGGCGCAGGTAGAGCTCACCGAGGATGAACGCGGTCTCGACGGTCGCGTCCGCGCTCTCGAAGCGCGCGATCTCGGAGCCGTTGGCCGGGTCCACGATCCTCACGTAGAGGCCGGCCACCCGTCCGAAGGTGCCGTTGTCCGCCGAGGCCGCCACCACGACGCGGTCGATCGTCGGCTCCATCTGTGCGAAGTCGACCGCGAGGGTGTCCGTGACGGCGCCCCCGGCCGCCCGCTTGCCCTCGTGGCGCACCGCACCTGACCGGTGCGCGGGCTGGTTGTAGAAGACGAAGTCCGCGTCGTTGCGCACCTTTCCCGACACGAGAAGGAGCGCCGAGGCATCCACGTCGGGCGCCCCGGGTGAGGTGCGCCAGCCCAGTTCGACCCGTACGGCGCGAGCCGGCACCGGGACATTGGCTCCCTTTTGCATGGTCATGCTCGCCCCTATCACGAGTCCGGCTGTCCGGAGAGTTCCCCGCCAACCTAATCCCCGCCCGCCGGAGAGCCCACAGTCCCGACGGGACGCCTGCCGGCGATCCGCCGGCCATCCCTTTGAGCTCGCTCTGTACACGATCACACCGCTAACTGATGCCCCACCTCGCCGAGTTCGCCCGTATGGAGGTCGAGGCCCACGCACAATTCGTGAAACAACCCGATCATCGGCCAAACCATGGCGCTTCCCCCCTTCGTTCTTCACCGAAAGGACGTGGGTTCTGTCCATGTCCGTCCGTTCCTCCGCACCGGCGACCGCCCGACGGAATCCGTGCGGCGCAAACGCTCCGGTTTCCAGATACTTTCACGGCTCTTTCCGCTTTCGGATGCCCGAAGGACAGGACCGCGACCGGAAGAAGTCGTACACATTATCGACCACTCCCCCGCGCATCAGCAGGCGGCCACCACATCCCCCTCCTCACCGGGAAAGAGACATGAACCCGGAACCTCCCTCCCATCCGTCGGCCCGGAGGAACGGCCCGGTCACCGGACGACGAACGTACGGGAGATCAGCGTGATCGCGGCATTCCGCCCCCGCGGACGAAATCCCGCGGACGAAACCCCGGGGACGAATCCCACGGACGAAAGAAGTGCGTCCGGAGCCGGCCCGGCGGGAACGGCCGCCACGCGCCCCGGGGCCGGTCAACTCGCTTTCGCGGCGATCACATACGTGGAACCGAGTCCTCCGGACCGCTGCGGAACGACATCCGGCGCCGGCTTCACACACGCGGCACCGTAGGCGAGTTACGAGGTTCACGGCGGCCTCCTGCTTCAGTTCCCGAGCGAGGCTCGGCGCGGATGCGCGACTCTGCCGCCCTCCCGGCGCACGATTTCGTGCCTTTCTTGCGCCGGGCGTGCCCCGGGGTGGAGAAACAGCACCGCACGCGCTCGCCGGATGGGATGAACCAGGTCGGGTGAATGTTGGGCCGGCAAGAGTGATGGGCAATTTCCCACCAGCGGTTCCGGCGTCGAGAGGAACACACATGACGAATAGCGCCACCGAAGCCGAACTGGAAAGCCTCCTCCACCGAGCGCTGAACTCCACAGGCACAGACGCGCAATGGACGACCGTCACGGACGAGAGGTGGTGCCACCTCGCGCCGCAGTCGGGGACGCGGCGCGAACAGGGCTGGAAGCTGCATCTGTCGGCAACGGCCGCCTCCGCGCCCACGGTACTCGAAAGAGCCTTGGGAGTGCTGTTGCCGGAGAAATCGGCATTCAAGTTCGCTCGGTCGCTCGACCAGGTGCACGCCCTCAACTCCCGTGCGACGCCCCGGGGGAACTCCGGCAAGTTCATCACGGTCTACCCCGGCTCCGACGCCGACGCGGCCCGGCTCGCCCAGGAGCTGCACCGGGCCACGGCGGGTCTGGCGGGCCCCCGGATCCTGTCCGACCAGCCTTACACCGCGCACAGTCTGGTGCACTACCGCTACGGCTCCTTCGTCGGACGGCGACGCCTGTCGGACAACGGCCTGATGGTGTGGTTCATCGAGGACCCCGACGGCAATCCCGTGGAGGACAAGCGCACCGGCCGGTTCTCCCCGCCTCCCTGGGCGGTCTCCCCGTTCCCCGCCGCGGTGCCCGCCCCGCCGCGCGCGGCGGCTCCGGCGGGTGGTCCGGTGATGCTCGGCGGTCGCTTCGCCGTCCGGGAGGCGATCCGGCAGACGAACAAGGGCGGCGTCTACCGGGGTACCGACGTCACCACGGGCGCCCCCGTCGTGATCAAGGAAGCCCGCCCCCACGTGGAGGCCGACATCTCCGGTCGCGACGTCCGCGACTGGCTGCGCGCCGAGGCCCGGACGCTGGAGAAGCTCAAGGGCCTGGATCTCGCTCCGGACCCGCTGACGTTGTTCCAGCACGGCGGGCACCTGTTCCTGGCCCAGGACCAGGTGCCGGGCGTCGCCCTGCGCACCTGGGTGGCCGAACACTTCCGCGACGTCGGAGGTGAGCGCTACCGCGCGGACGCGTCGGCCCTGGTCGCACGCCTGATCGACCTGGTCGCGGAGGCACACGCCCACGGCTGTGTCCTGAGGGACTTCACTCCCGGCAACGTCATGGTCCGCCCGGACGGTGAACTGCGCCTGATCGACCTGGAACTCGCCGTGCTGGAGGACGACAGCCCGCTGCCGACGCGCCTGGGAACCCCGGGCTTCAGCGCACCCGAGCGTCTGGACGACGCGCCCGTCTCGCCGACGGCCGACTACTACAGTCTCGGCGCCACCGCGTGCTTCGTCCTGGCCGGGAAGGTGCCGAACCTGCTGGCCGAGGAGCCCGCCGGCCGGGCGACGCAGGAGCGGCTCGCCGCCTGGCTGGCCGCCTGCGCCGGGCCGCTCCGTCTGCAGGACGGTCTGGTGGACATGGTTCTCGGACTGATGAAGGACGACCCCGCCGAGCGCTGGGACCCGCCCAGGGCCCGAGAGGCGCTCCGGAAGGCGGCCTCGGCACGGCCGGCGCGCGACACCGCCGCCCGCCCGGCGCGGGACGACGACGGCCACGATCCGGTGGCCGGGCTCGTGGACCACCTCATCGACTCGATGACCCCGTCGGACGAGCAACGGCTGTGGCCCGTGTCCACCACGGCCGGGGAGACCGACCCCTGCACGGTGCAGCAGGGCGCGGCCGGCGTGCTGGCGGTACTGACGCGGTACTTCGAGCTCACCCGCGATCCCCGTCTGCCCGAGCTGATCTCCACCGCCGGCCACTGGATCGCCCGTCACACCGACACCGGCTCGACACGACCCGGGCTGCACTTCGGCGGCCGCGGCACCGCCTGGGCCGTGTACGACGCGGGACGTGCCATCGACGACCGCGTACTCACCGACCACGCCCTGGCTCTCGCCCTGGCACCGCAGCAGCCCACGCCCAGCCACGACATCACCCACGGCACGGCGGGCAGCGGACTCGCCGCGCTCCACCTGTGGCACCGCACCGGCGATGTGCGTTTCGCCGGCATGGTCACGGCCGCCGCCGACCGGCTGACCGCCGCCGCACGGCGCGAACAGTCCGGCATGAGCTGGGCGGTCCCCGCGGAAGCCGTTTCCGAGGAGGCCGGCAAGCGCTACCTCGGCTTCGCCCACGGCACGGCCGGTATCGGCTATTTCCTCCTCGCCGCCGCGACCGTCTCGGAACGCCAGGAGCACATGGAGGCGGCCGTACAGGCCGGCGAGCACCTGCTCGCCCACGTCGTGCACACCGGCGCGGCTGCTCAATGGCCCGCCCAGGCCACGGACGTACCCACGGCTCCGTACTGGTGCCACGGTGCGGCGGGCATCGGTTCCTTCCTCATCCGGCTGTGGCAGGTCACCGGCGACACCAGGTTCGGCGATCTCGCCCGCCGGGGAGCCCACGCCGTCACGGAACGCGCCTCCCGTGCCGCCCTCACCCAGTGCCACGGGCTGGCCGGCAACGGTGACTTCCTCCTCGACTTGGCGGAGGCCACGGGGGATCCCGTCTACCACGCCATGGCCGGTGATCTGGCACGCCTCGTCGTCTCCGAGCGCGCCCACCGCCACGGCCACGTCGTCTTCCCCAACGAGTACGGGGACCTCTCGACCAGCTGGAGTGACGGGGCCGCCGGAATCCTGGCCTTCCTCCTCCGCGTCCGCCACACCGATCCCCGGCACTGGATGGTCCGGCTGCCGGTCTGAGCGGCGGGAAGTACCACCGCCGCCCCACAGAGAAAAACAGAGAAGAAGGAGAGAACCATGGAAAACCAGGACCTCGAACTGCTGGCCCAGCTCCACGCCCTCCCCGAGACCGACCCCGTCGGGCTCGACGGAGCTGCGTACGCCGGGACGTGTGAGTGCGTGGGTCTGCTGACCCTCCTGAACACGGTCTGCATCGGCATCAGCTGCGCCTGATCAGGCAGCTCCGTCCGGCCGGCAGCTGCCCGGGACAGCCGTCGGCCGGACCTCAGGCACCACCGTCCGCGGCCTGACCTGCCACCCACGATCAGGACGGTCGTGCCGCACGTCACCGCCACCGGCGGGCGCCACCTCCACAGGCGGCGCCCGCCCTCCCGCTCGGCCGTCCGAGGAACCGGGAAATCGCGGCACGGCCGGCACCGCTCCCGCGAGAGCACCGCACCGCCCCGCTACCCGACGAACCAGCCACCACGACCACGTCGGCAGACATGACCTCGCCGATCCCACGAACCGTAAGGCCCACGAGACGACATGAACCCCTTGGCCCCGCACCCGCGCATCCGCACCGCTCCGACCACCGAGGGGACGGTCCCGCTCGACCGGCGCACCGGCACCTGCGGGCAGACGGCCCGTACCGACTGCCCGGTCCCGGCCACGTTCCCGGGCAGGACCGGGGCACGCGCCACGTCCTTCTCCTGGCCCCGGAGGGCCATGGCCGGCGAACCGGGCGACGACGGCCGAACCGCGAGCAGCCGCACGGCGCCGCCCCTCTCTCCCGAGCAGCCCTCATGACGGCCCCGCTCGCCGGCCCGCACACCGCACACCGGCCCGCCGCCCCCGTGTACGCCATCCGCACACGCGGCCTGCGCAAGAGCTATCCGGGACCGGGGGGCACCACCACCCACGCCGTACACGACCTGGACCTGGACGTGCCGCAGGGTGAGAGCTTCGCCTTTCTCGGCCCCAACGGCGCCGGGAAGTCCACCACCATCGCCCTGCTCTGCGCCTTGGCCCGCCCCACCGCGGGCAGGGCCACGGTGGCGGGCTCGGACGTGCTCACCCAGCCCCACCAGGTACGGCGACAGGTCGGCATGCTCTTCCAGCACAGCGCCCTGGACCCGGACCTGACAGCCGACCAGAACCTCTACATCCACGCGCGCCTCTACGGGCTGCGCCGCCGCCACGCCCGCCGACGCGCCACCGAAGTACTCGACCTGGTCGGTCTGGCCGATCGCCGGCGCTCCCCGGTCCGCACCTTGTCGGGCGGCATGCGACGACGCCTGGAAATCGCCCGCGGACTGCTGCACGCGCCCCGTGTGCTCTTCCTGGACGAACCGACCACGGGGCTCGACCCCCACGCCCGGGCCCAGGTCTGGGAACACCTGCGCGACCTGCGCGACCAGCACGGCAGCACGCTCTTCGTCACCACCCACTACCTGGAGGAGGCGGAGAACTGCGACCGCCTCGCCATCATCGACCACGGCCGTCTGGTGGCCCAGGGAACACCCCTCGCTCTCAGGTCCGCGATCGGAGACGACCGGGTGGTACTGCACACCAGCGACGACGCGACGGCGCGTCAGGTCGTGCACCGGATCATGCCTTCGAACGGCAGCACCGCCCCGGACGCCGACGGGATCCGCCTGCGGATGCCCGACGGCAGCGCCTGGATCCCCCGTCTGTGCTCGGCGCTGGAGAGCCACGGCATCGCCGTGCACGCCGCCTCGGCGACCGCGCCCACGCTCGACGATGTCTTCTTCCACCACACCGGCCGCAGCCTGCACGCCCCGCGGACCGGCCCGACACCGTCCGGCTCCCCGCCCGGCAGAACCGCGGCGGAAACGGACGGCGGCCGATGACTGCGCTCCCCGTCCGAGCCCCCCGCGGCGAGCGGCCGGCCCGGCTGAGGCACGAACTGCGCGCGGTCCACGCCCTGGTCCACCGCGACCTGCTGCGCCTGGCCGGTCAGCGCACCCACACCGCGCTGACGCTGCTCCACCCGCTGCTCTACCTCCTCGTACTCGGAGGCGGGCTGGCCGCCCTCATCCCGCACGCGTCGCTGGGCGTCGGCTACCGGGCCTACCTCTTCCCCGGGATGCTGATGATGACGGTGCAGATGCCGGCCATCACGGTCGGCATCCGCCTGATCACCGACCGGGAGAGCGGCTATCTGCGTGAGCTTCTGATGGCCCCGGTCAGCCGCTCCACACTGCTTCTGGGGAACTGTGCCGGCGGCACCATGGTCG
>NZ_DATMVN010000696.1:0-3789 GCF_035563135.1 Streptomyces sp. | reverse complement strand
TCAACGTGTGCATATGCGACCGGCCCGACCCGGCATCGGAGCCCTACTATCGGCTCGCCATGACAGCAGCAGGGAAGCACCAGGTGAGCCGGACAGAGACGCCCCGGCGCAGCGGCCGGCAGGGACGGGCGGGGATCCGGGATGTAGCCGCAGCGGCCGGGGTCTCCATCACGACCGTGTCCGACGCCCTCAACGGCAAGGGCAGGCTCCCGGATGCCACCCGCCGCCACGTCCGCGAGGTCGCCGAACGGCTGGGCTATCGCCCCTCCGCGGCGGCCCGAACCCTCCGTACCGGCAAGTCGGGGCTCATCGGCCTGACCGTGACCACGTACGGGGATGAACCTTTCACCTTCACCGAATTCGCCTACTTCGCGGAGATGGCGAGAGCCGCCACATCGGCTGCGTTAGCCCGTGGGTACGCCCTCGTGATCCTTCCCGCCACCTCACGTCACGACGTCTGGTCCAACGTCGCACTCGACGGAACGGTCGTCATCGACCCCTCCGACCAGGACCCGGTGGTCACCGAACTCGTGCGCCAGGGCCTTCCCGTCGTCTCCGACGGGCGGCCGGCGGGCACGCTCCCGGTCACCGCGTGGGTCGACAACGATCACCGGGCGGCCGTCCTCGACCTCCTGGATCACCTCGCGGCCGCGGGAGCCCGCCGCATCGGGCTGCTGACCGGCACCACCACCGACACGTACACCCGCCTCTCCACCACCGCCTACCTCCACTGGTGCGAGCGGGTGGGCCAGGACCCGGTCTACGAGTCCTATCCGGCTCACGATCCCCGTGCGGGGGCGGTCGCCGCAGACCGCCTCCTCGCCCGCCCGGACCGCCCTGACGCCGTCTACGGGCTCTTCGACCCCAACGGCACCGATCTGCTCGCCGCCGCGCGCCGCTACGGCCTGCGGGTCCCCGAGGACCTCCTGTTGGTCTGCTGCAGCGAATCCGTCGTGTACGCATCGACCGAACCCCCCATCACCACGCTCTCGCTGAAGCCCCGGAGGATCGGCACAGCGGTCGTCCAGCTCCTCATCGATGCCATCGAAGGGGTCGAACACGACGGCCCGGTGGAGCAGGTGATACCGACGGAGCTCATCGTCCGGACGTCCTCCCAGCGGCGTCCGCCGCGCACCACGGTCAGCGCTCCGCGGTCCCCTGCCGGGGACTGATCGGTTCAATCCGGACCAAACGGCCGGTGAACCAGGTGCGCGCACGGATTCACCACCCCTGGTGCGTCACACAGCACGATCCGCATTCCTATGATGGGCGCACGACACCGCGGACCACCTCTACCAGGCAGGGCCCGTCAGGTGTACGGAGGCGCGACGGTGGTGGAGGGGTCGATGACTCAGGGGGCCGGTCAGGAACCCGTAGTGCGGACAGCGACGTTGCGCGACTTCCGCGTACCGCCGTATGCGCAGGTGCCGATGCCCCCGCCCTTGCCGCACCCCGGCGACGTCGCGGTGGGCGACGAACCGCCGGAGGGATACACCCCCACCGAGCGCGATCTGCCCGTGATCAACCGCGGCGACACCGTCCAGGTGCAGACCGTCCCCGGGACCCGGCCGGCCGGCGAATCCGGCCGCGGGCCGCTGTACGTCGTCGGGGACGTCCACGGCTACCTGGACGAGCTGTTGGACGCCCTGCGTGAGCAGGGCCTCGTCGACGCCGACGGGCAGTGGGCTGCCGGCAACGCCAGGCTCTGGTTCCTCGGTGACTTCACCGACCGTGGGCCGGACGGCATCGGCGTCATCGATCTCGTGATGCGTCTCTCGGCGGAGGCCGCGGCGGCCGGCGGGTACTGCAAGGCCCTCATGGGCAATCACGAACTGCTGCTGCTCGGCGCGAAGAGGTTCGGTGACACCCCGGTGAACTCCGGTGCCGGAACCGCGACCTTCCAGGCCGCCTGGTTGCTCAACGGCGGCCAGAAGACGGACATGGAACGGCTCCAGGACGTCCACCTCCAGTGGATGGCCCGGCTCGACGCGGTCGTCGAGGAGGACGGGCACCTGCTGATGCACTCCGACACGACGGCCTACCTCGACTACGGATCCACCATCGAGGACGTCAACGACACGGTGCACGCCATTCTCACGCGGAACGACGCCGATGAGTGCTGGGACCTCTTCCGCAAGCTCACCAAGCGGTTCGCCTTCCGCGACGAAGGCGGCGCGCAGGCCGTCCGCGAACTGATGGCGACGTACGGCGGACGGCGCGTCGTCCACGGCCACAGCCCCATTCCGTACCTGCTGGGCGAGGTCGGGCCGGAGGAGGGTGAGGACGTGGCGCGGCCCGTGGTGGACGGTCCCCACGTCTACGCGGAAGGACTCGCCATCGCCATGGACGGTGGTGTGACGATGGCCGGGAAGCTGTTGGTCGTCCGGCTTCCCCTGCATGACTGACGGTCACCGGGGAGGACACGCCACGGCCCGGCACCGTCGACGGCTGCGTCTATTTCCGGAAACCCTCTGTCACGCCGTGCCGTAGGCGCTCTACCATCGGCGTATCAGTAGCAGGCTCTCCTCCGTTTCCGCCCGATCGTCCGGCCACGCGGTCGGTCAGGCCCTACGGAGCATCGGGGGATGCACATGAAAAGCGCTCCGCACCTGCTGGCCGAGGACCGTCCCGAGTACGAGCGGATCCTTGCCGACGCACTGCGTCATGCTCACGAACGACCGGATCTGGACGGAATCGGGGACCGTCTCAACGCGGAACAGCTGCGGACGATGGCGCTCGACGCCACGCCCCTGATCACCGCGGCGGCCGCCACCGAGTACGACCACTACGTGAAGGCCCGCGAAGAGCTGCGCGGACCGGGTGACCCGGACGCCCCCACGTCCGTCTTCGGACCCGCGACCGACGAAGCCGATCCCACGGGCGCCGGTACCCTCGCGGTGATCACCGTGCTGGCGCCCGTCCTCGCGGCTACGGCCGCTCTCATATTCCTGCTGATCGGCTACCCCCTGAAGGCGCTCGACCCTGCCCCGGCCTTCGCGGGGACCATGGTCGCCGCGGGGTGGTTCTTCGCGGCCGTCGCCGCTGCGGCCATCCTCGTCGCCGCGGTGGGACTCCTCGTCACCGCCCTGCGCAACGGCGCCACCGCGCTGCCCGCCGTGGACGAGGAGGAGGAACTGCCGGAGGACGTGGCGCGCGCCCGGGAGGCATGGCGCCACGCACTGCTGGAGCGCGGCATCCTCCCCTTCCTCCGGGACGCGCTGGCCGACCCGACCGCCGGTCCCGCCTCGCGGACGCCGCACCGTTCGGCCGGCCGGATGCCTGAGATCGGCTACAGCAGACCGGGCTTCTCCGGACCGGGAAGCGGCCCCTCCGCCGGACCGCGCCCGACCTTCACCAGCCCCGACTTCACCAGCCCGGACTTCGGCGGTCCCGAGCATCAGCCGGAGTGATCGGACCCGGGCACGCCAGGGGCCGGACCGCACCAGCTGACGCCGGGCACCCGGCCCGCCGGAGGAGGGAGCGGCAACCAGCCGCCCCGGCCCCGTCCGCACCCCGGGGAGGTGTGCAGCCCCCTGCGGAGCCGTGGCCCGGACCGTACTCGTTCACCCCACGCGCACCTGCGGTGCACCGCGGGACCAGCAGGAGGACGAACGGCGTCGTCCCGGCCGACAGAGGCCGGAACAACGCCGTGACGTCCCGGCGCGACCGGCCGGGCGGTCGGGCGGTCGGTGAGCTGGTCAGTCGGCGAGCGGCAGGTAGACCCTGTTGCCCGCCGCTGCGAACTCCCTGGACTTCTCGGCCATGCCCGCATCGATCTCGGCCTGGGTG
>NZ_DATMVN010000695.1:0-2989 GCF_035563135.1 Streptomyces sp. | reverse complement strand
GAGACACCCGAGACAGCGCTGATCAGAGCCGCGCAGAACGGCGACCCCGAGGCGCAGGACCGGCTCGTCGCGTCCTGCCTGCCCCTGGTCTACAACATCGTCGGCCGGGCCCTGAACGGCCACGCCGATGTCGACGACGTGGTCCAGGACAGCATGCTGCGTATGCTCCGCGGCCTCCCTTCGCTGCGTACCCCGAAAAGCTTCCGCTCCTGGCTCGTGGCCATCACCATGAATGAGATTCGCGGGCACCGGCGCGAGCGCAGGACCGGGGAGATATCCGCGGACCGGATGGAGGACGCGTACGAAGTCGTCGATCCCGCCGCCGACTTCGTGGAAGTGACGATCGTCCGGCTCGGCCTGACGGGCCAGCGCCGAGAGGCCGCCGAGGCTACGCGGTGGCTGGACCACGAGGACCGCGAACTGGTGTCGCTCTGGTGGCTGGAGACTGCGGGTGAGCTGTCCCGGGCAGAGGTGGCGAACGCCCTCGATCTGTCCCCCCAGCACACCGCGGTGCGCGTCCAGCGGATGAAGGAGCGGCTGGAGGCTTCCCGGGTGGTGGTACGCGCCCTGTCGGCGGATCCGCGCTGCGTCCTGCTCGAAGACCTGACGGTCCGGTGGGACGGCGTGCCGTCCGCACTGTGGCGCAAGCGCCTGATGCGTCACGCGCGTGAGTGCACGGTGTGTGCGGGGCACCGGTCGGGTCTCGTTCCGGCGGAGGGCCTGCTGGCGGGCCTGGCTCTCGTCCCCGTGGCGGCGTCAGCAGGTGGTCCGGTGGCGGAGCTCCTGCCGACGGCCTTCCTGACCGCGGCAGCCGCCGTGTCCGGACCTGGGCGTGCCGAGCGCCGGAGGGACGGCGTCAGGCGTCGCCGCCGCACCACGGTCGTCGCCGGCCTGACGGCGGTCGCGGTGCTGGGAGGCTGCGGGACCGTCGTGCACCTCTGCACGGGCGGCGCGGGTGAAGAGCCTGCGGCCACCGTCGCTCCGCCCACCGGCCCGTCCGCACCGGTGAGCGCACCGCCGTCCCCGTCGGCGCTCCCCTCCTCACTCTCGCCCTCGCCCTCCTCCTCCGCATCGCCCTCGTCGCCCCGGACGGCGTCCCCGTCCACGTCCAGGCCCCGGAGCACCTCTGCCGAGAAGCTGCCCAGGGCACACACGCCCTCCACAGAACCGGCTGCCGTACCGAAGGCCTCGTCGGCCCCGTCGGTGACCGAAGAGGTCATCGCCCTGGTCAACGCCGAGCGGGCCGAGGCAGGTTGCGGGCCGGTGAGCGGCGACAGCCTGCTGGCGAAAGCCGCATCGGGTCATTCCGCGGACATGGTGCGGCGGGACTACTTCTCCCACACCTCGCCGGAGGGCACGGACCCCGGTGCGCGCATCACCGCCACCGGGTACCGGTGGAGCACGTACGGCGAGAACATCGCGAAGGGCCAGCGGACCGCCGCGGCGGTGATGGACTCCTGGATGAACAGTGACGGCCATCGGGCGAACATCCTCAACTGCGCTTTCAAGGAGATCGGCGTCGGCAGGAAGGACTCGTCCGGCGGCCCCGTGTGGACCCAGAACTTCGCCGCCGCGCTCTGATCCCCCGCCGTCCGGACGGACGGGCTCTGCGGACCGCTGCCGGCTCCGGCACGGACAGAGGCCGGTCCACGGGCACCGGACGATGCCTTGTTGCGGGTGGCGGCGGGCTTCGGCCGTCCTGGCGGGGTTCAGCGCGGTGAGCGTCCGCTTCCAGGATGCGGCGCGTGATCGCTGAATTGCAGTGTGCGGTGCTGGACTGCCCCGATCCGGTGCGACTGGCCGGGTTCTACGCCGCCGCGCTCGGAGGGGAGACCGACCGGCCTGACAAACGGTGGGCTCAGGGCGAGGGCCGGGCGGCGGTGCGCACTCCGGCCGGATGGGTGCTCTGCTTCCAGCGGGTCGAGCAGTACCTGTCTCCACGGTGGCCGGACCCTGCTCGCCCGCAACAGTTCCGTCTGGATCTCGGTGTCCCGGATCTGGACCGTGCCCAGGAGCAGGTGCTCGCACTCGGGGCGACCGTGCTGGACAGGGGAGCCGATCCGCGGCCGGCGTGTGTCCGCGGATCCGGTGGGGCATCCGTTCTGTCTGGTACTCCACCGACACCGGGTGCCTGGGTACACCCCCAGGCACCCGGGCCCCGGGTCAACGGCTGATCATGGTCAGGGCGGCACAGGTGCCGCCCACCGTGCCGACGGTCAGGACGGAGACCGCCACGCAGCGGACCCTCAGCCGGTCGTAACGGGCGCTGTACTCGCCCCGGAGTTCCACGGCACGGCCGGCGATCCTTGTGAACGTCTCCCGGCAGACTTCCACTCTGTCCGCCACATAGACGCGCTCGACGTCCTCACGCTGGGCGGTGGTGAGCCAGGGCAGCGCTTCGGTGAAGCGGCGGGCATCCCGGCGGGCCTTCTCGACCTCCGTGGTCAGGAGCAGGTATCCCTCCACCTGGGCCAGGCCCCGGGCGGTCTCCTTGTCCGGCTCCACGCGGTCCTCCTCTCATCGAGCCGTCACCTCGGGGCCTATGCCTGTTTGTCCCCGGGAGCCACTGTGACGGATTCGCCGGGACGGTTCGTCGCATCCTCCAGGGCGCGGATCGAGGGATAGTGCAGGTCGAACGCCGGGGATTCGGAACGGATCCGCGGCAGGCTGAGGAAGTTGTGCCGCGGAGGCGGGCAAGACGTCGCCCATTCGAGCGAGCGGCCGTAGCCCCAGGGGTCGTCGACCTCGATCTTCTTGCCGTACTTGGCGGTCTTCCACACGTTGTAGAGGAAGGGCAGCATCGACAGACCCAGCAGGAACGAAGAAATGGTCGAGATCGTGTTCAGGCCGGTGAAGCCGTCGGCGGCGAGGTAGTCCGCGTACCGGCGGGGCATGCCCTCGGCGCCCAGCCAGTGCTGCACCAGGAAGGTGCCGTGGAAGCCGACGAACAGCGTCCAGAACGTCATCTTCCCGAGCCGCTCGTCCAGCA
>NZ_DATMVN010000694.1:0-9539 GCF_035563135.1 Streptomyces sp. | reverse complement strand
TTGCCCAGTGCGCGCAGTGTGCCGTCCGTGCCGACCGTCCATTTCTGGGCCGCCGACTGGTTGCAGGTCCACAGCTGGATCTGTGTCCCGTCCGCGCTCGCCCCGTTCGCGACGTCCACACACTTGCCGCCGATCCCCGTGATCGGGCCGCTGCGGGCGGGCGTCCCACCGGTGGTGGTGAACGTGAAGTCGTCGAGGTCGAAGAGGGCTCCGCCGCCGCCCTTGAAGACGAGGTACAGGGTGGTGGTGCCGGCGGGGCGGTCCGTGAGGTTCGCGGACACGTTCTGGAAGGTGTCCCAGCCTCCGGTGACGGGAACGGCCGCGGAGCCGAGCAGGGTGCCGGTGGGGGAACCGGAACGCACTTCCAGGGTGCCTCCACTGCCACCGGAGGAGACCCTCGCGGTCAGTGAGGTGGCGTCGGCGAGGATGTACGGTTCGAAGGAGATCCAGTCACCGTTGTCGATGTTCCCGACCGTCCTCCCGCCGTTGGCCGCCGCCTTGTCGATGACGGTCACGCCTGCGGAGCCGCCGTGGTGCTCGGCCTGGCGCTTGCTGCCCTGGCTGATGTTCTGGTCGTGGGTCGTCAGGGCGGGCTGCCCGTTCGCGCCCTTGTCGGTGTACTCGGCGTCCCAGACGCCGAAGATGTTCGCGTTGGGGTCGTGTTCTCCGTCGGCGATGGTCTGCACGGTGCCGGAGCAGCCGGTGGCGGATGTCTGGGGGTGACCATGGCTGTCGTGGCCGATGATGAACGTGACCTTGACCTTGGAACAGTCGATCGCACCGTCCTCGGGATCGGTGACGGTCACCCGGAAGGGAACGGCGGCGCCCGGGTCGATGATGGAGCCGTCGGCCGGGAGCTCCAGGCTGACGGTCGGCGCGGTGTTGCCCACGGTGACGATGACCGAGGCGGTCGCGGTGTTCCCCGTCCCGTCGGAGAGGGTCAGTTCCGCGGTGTAGCGGCCGTTGGCGCTGTAGGTGTGCGAGGGGCCGGCCGCCGTCGAGGTGGCGCCGTCGCCGAACTTCCAGGCATAGCTCAGGGGGTCGCCGTCGGGGTCGGAACTCCCGGCCGAGGAGAACCGGACCGTGAGCGGGGCCTTCCCCGAGGTCCGGTCCGCGGTGGCCCTGGCGAGCGGCGCGCGTCCCCCGGTGACGTTCTCGATCCGGTACAGCGCACTGTTGGCGTCGCCGTTGAAGTAACCGGTGCCGTAATCGAGGACGTACAGCGCGCCGTCCGGGCCGAAGGCCATGTCCATGACCTGGGTGCCCTGCCAGGGGAAGGCGTTGATCGACTGTACGGCTCCGTCGGAGCCCTGTTCGATGCGCTTGATCCACTTGCGGCCGAACTCACCGGCGAAGAGGTCGCCGTCGAAGGTCTCGGGGAACTTGACGGTGGAGGACGACGCCGCGTCGTAGCGGTACACCGGGCCGCCCATGGGCGACTCGGAACCGGTGCCGAACTCGGGTACCGAGCCCCCGTCGTACGGGATCCAGGCGGGCTGTGCCGGGGGCAGATCGGTCAGGCCCGTGTTGTTCGGTGAGGTGTTCCGGGGGGCGGTGCAGGAGAAGGCGGAGCCGGACGCCGAGGTGGCGAAGTCGTAGTCGACGTAGGCGCTGTTCTTACCGGTGCAGTACGGCCAGCCGAAGTTGCCGGCCTTGGTGATGCGGTTGAACTCGACCTGCCCCGCGGGTCCCCGGGAGGCGTTCGCCGTGCCCGCGTCGGGACCGTAGTCACCGACATGGACGATGCCGGTGGGCTTGTCGACGCTCATCCGGAACGGGTTGCGGAAGCCCATCGCGTAGATCTCGGGCCTGGTCCTCGCGGTGCCGGGGGCGAAGAGGTTGCCCGGCGGGATGGAGTAGCCGCCGTCCGCGCCGACCTTGATGCGCAGTATCTTGCCGCGCAGGTCGTTGGTGTTGCCCGAGGAGCGCTGGGCGTCGTAGGCCGGGTTGCGGTTCGACCGCTCGTCGAGGGGGGCGTAGCCGTCGGAGGCGAAGGGGTTGCTGTCGTCCCCCGTGGAGAGGTACAGGTTGCCCTGGGCGTCGAAGTCGATGTCTCCGCCCACATGACAGCACAGGCCGCGGCTCGCGGGGACGTCGAGAATCTTCTTCTCGGTGGTTGTGTCCAGAGTGCCGTCCGTCCTGAGGACGAACCGTGAGAGCCGGTTGACACCGTCGAACGGCGCGAAGTCGGCCGCCGACCCGTTCGCCGGGGCATCTCCCGCGGGAGTCGAGAGCTTCGGGGCGTAATAGAGGTAGACGAAGCGGTTGGTGCTGAAGCCCGGGTCCACTCCGACGCCCTGGAGGCCTTCCTCGTCGTGCGAGTAGACATCCAGCTTCCCGGCGACCTCGGTGGTGCCGGAAGCGTCCGTGAGGCGGAGGGTGCCGTCCCGGGAGGTGTGCAGGACGGACCTGTCGGGCAGGACGGCGAGCGTCATCGGCTCACCGGTCTCGGCCACCCCTTTGGCTAGGGTGACCTGCTGGAACTCCTCGGCGGCCACCGGTGCCGCCTCGGCCGGTCTCTGCTCAGCGGTGAGGGCGCCGACGGCGACGAGCAAGGTGCAGACGAGCGCCGCGAGGGGCCGGGTGGGTCTCCTGTGCACGCGAGTCCTCCGTGTGGTGACGGGGTCGGGGTGAAGCACAGGCGCGCGCCGCCGCGCCAGGGAGACGGGCGCCCGCAGGGGGAGGGGAGGGCACCCGGTCCTTGTTGTCCGGTTCAAATCAGGAAGGTAATGGCTTTCACACCTGTCAGATAGTCCTTTGACGTACTGAGCCACAACTTTCTCTAGTAGCGGGACAAAGCGACGGGGTGAGGGCTGTCGCGTCCGGATGAGGACGGCGGCGAGGTGGAGGAGGCCCGGCGGGGCTCGCACACCTGAAAATGACTGCGGAAGGCCTGGTGGACCCGGCGTGACGCGCCGTCCGACCGGGCGGGTACCCGCGGAAGGCAGGGGAGGGGCGCAAACGATCCGTCATCCATCCGCACAGGCAGGACAGGATGCCGCCCCGACGTCCTGGAGCGGTGCGATGCCCGTCGGCCGGGCGCCACCGGTGGCCGAGCTCCTCACCCCGTTCGGCCGGGCCGTACCGCGCCGGTCTTCCCCGACGCCGCCCTCGCGGCGTTCGGGGAGAGCCGCGTCCGGACGGCCGGGACGCCCACCGGTGGCCGGGCCAGTCGTACACGAAGACGCCGAGTCCCTGCTCGGCCCACCGGTGCGCTCTCCGGCAAGGGCCGGTACCTCGATCTCCTACAGGCCGTACGTCTTTCCGATGATGTCCCGCTGGATCTCGCTCGTTCCCCCGTAGACCGTGGACACGACCGTCGAGCGGAGCAGGGCCTCCATGCCGTACTCCGTCGCGTATCCGTAACCGCCCATCATCTGCATGCCCTCCAGGGTGACGTGCTTGGCCAGTTCGGTGCACTTGAGTTTGGCCATGGAGGCCTGACGGGCGAACACGCGGTCAGGTTCGCTGTCGATCGCTGCGGCGACGTCGTCCAGCAGGAGCTGAGCGCACTCCAGCTCCGTGGCCATGTCCGCGATCCGGTGCTTGAGCGCTTGGAACGAGCCGATCGGCCGGCCGAACTGTTCGCGCTGCCGCACGTATGCGAGGGTGTCGTCGAACGCGCGCCGGGCGACGCCCAGCATCATCGCGGCAAGGATCATCCGCTCGAGGTTGAGCCCGGTCATCAGCTGTTTCCATGCCTCTCCGGGCGTACCGAGGACCGCGGAGTCCGGTACGAAGGTGTCGGTGAAGTACAGGTCGTTCACCTCCCGCCCGCCCATCGTGTCGATGCCCCTGATCTGCAGGCCGGCGGCGTCCGTGGGCACCATGAACTGGGTGAGTCCCTGATGCTTCGTCCCTCCTTGTGACGTACGGGCGATGAGCAGGATGTGGTCGGCGAAGTGCGCGTTGGAACACCAGGTCTTCTGCCCGTTGATCAGGTAACCGCCGTCGGTGCGTTCCGCGCGGCAGGTCAGCGCGCCCACATCCGAACCCGCTCCGGGCTCGGACATCGAGATGGCCTCCACACGGCCCTTCGTCACTCCTTCGAGCACCACACGCTTCTGCTCCTCGCTGCCGAACTTCTCATATCCGGCGGCGGCGATGATCGTAGGCCCGAAACCACCGATGGGAGCGAGTCCGTAGGAGGTGTGCTGCAGGAAGAGGCAGAGGTCGGTCATGCCCTGGCCCGCGCCGCCGTAGGCCTCGGGGACGGCGATGCCCAGCCAGCCGAGGTCCGCCATTTTCTCGTAGAGCTTCTGGTTGTGTTTTTCTTGGCCGTTCGCGGTCAGCCGGTCCCTCTGCTCCTTCGATCCGCACTCACGGCGGCAGAAATCGGCTATCGCCTTGACCAGATCACGGCGTTCGTCTGTGAGGACTCGGGGCATGGTGTACATCTCTCCTCAGGCAAGAGGGGCAAGGTGTGCTCAGTCGTCCCGCAGGGCGGGGAAGACCGTGTCCAGCAGGTGGAGCACGGTGCGTGTCAGCATCACGTGCAGGTCGCTGCGGCTGAGGGTGCCGCGCACCAGCCACTCCCGCGAGGCGGCCTTGAGCATGCAGCTGTGCGCGCGGATCATCGCCCGGAGTTTCTCCCGGCCCTCGATGACGTCGGCCATCATCGCCGCCTCCAGCACACGGTCGGTGGCGATCTCGTCGGCCTCGAGCATGATCCGGTCGACCTCAGGATCGTTGCCGAGTGCTTCCAGGCCGATCGCCGACAACCACATCTCCCGGTTGCGCTCCACGACTTCGAGCCACCGGTCGACACAGATCGAGAGGCGCTCCTCGGGGGTCGTCGGAGGCAGCCGCTGCGACACGGAGGCCGGGACGACCATCATCTGCCGTACCACCTCCAGGTAGAGCTGCCGCTTGCTGCCGAAGTAGTGGCTGACCAGAGCGCGAGCCACTTCGGCCTCGGCCGCGATGTCGGAGACGGACACCATGGCGTAACTCTTCGCTCCGAAGAGCCTGCGTGCGACGCCGAGAATCTCGGCACGCCGGGCGTCCGGCTCCATCCGGCGTCGTTGGGCGTGGCGCTGAACGCCCATGCTTTGTGCTCCCTCCCTCGCGGACCATGAACGGACTCGCTGAGCGGGGACAACGAGCGGCCCTCACATTGGACCCACTGTTGGCCTGGTGTCAACAGTGGCCGTCACACCGAACTCGGTGGTATGGCCTCCTGCGCAGGTTCTGTGCAAGGAGGAGCTCCAAAGGGCTGGTTGTGCTGTCTGCCTGTTGTTGACACCAAGCCAACAGATGGCCTGCTGTGCCTTCGGATCGGAAAGCCGCGGGTCTCGCGACCGCCTGTCCGACTTCCGTGAAGCCCCTGGCGCCGCAGTCTTGGTTGTGTTCCCCTGGAGATACATAGATGCTCGATGTGTCTCATTGCGTCAAGGGGGCGGGGCCGCGGGTCTGCACGCAGGGCAGGAGAGAGGGCCTCGGCGACGGGTGGAGCCACCCGGTGCGAGGTGCTGATCACCGGCGGGATTTCGGGAACGCGTTCAGGGTGCCGGGCATGGCGTCACCGGCTCGCGCCGAGCTCCTGCGGATATGGGCGCCGAGCAGATCCGCGGAGGTGAGGGCTCGGGGCTCGACCCCGACTGTGTCCGGGCGAAGAGTTCGGCGGCCGGCTGTCCCGTACCGTCGCGCTGCCGGGCTGTGCCGGGCTGTGCCGAGGCGGCCTGTGCGCGGTGCCGCGTCGCCACGGTCCGCGCGTGAAACGAGGGTGCCCGTCGACCGGGCGACTGCCGTACGGCGCCGGCCCGTCGGGAGAACGGGCCGGCGCCGCCGGGGCGGGTCAGCCCGGCCAGATGCCCGTCATACGGCGCGTGGCCACCGCGCCCGAGCGATCGACCGCAGCTCTGACCACGGAGAAGATGGCGCCCTGAACGGCGGCGGCGAGCAGGATCTGCCGCCAGGAACGGTCCTCGTCCAAGGCGTCAGGGGCGTCGTCATGGCCTTCGATGATTTTCCACGCCTGCTTGAACGCGGTGGTCGCGATGATGCCGCTCGCCGCGCCGAGCAGCAGCCCGACCGGCTTGTAGGCGATCTTGGACGCACTCATCGGCGCCCCCTGCCTCGGCGCACCAGCATGACGGCGGCGAGCAGCGCACCGCCCGCGAGAAGCGGATTCCGGTTGGCCCGCGCGAAGGACGCGGCCCGGCCGGCCTTTTCACGCAGCGGGTCAGGAGCCTTCTCCGCCGCGTACTGTCCCGCCCGGTTCGCGGTCTCCCGGACTTGCGCAGCGGCCTGGGCCGTCTTCTCCAGTACGGGATCGGGGGTCTTGTCCTTGACGAGCTGTGTGGCCTGCTCCGCCTTCGCGCGGATCTGGTCGGCCACCAGGGCCGCCCTTTCCGATGCCTGTTCCTTCGCGGCGGCCGTCTTCTCCTTCGCCTGCGCCTTGACGTCTGCCTTGGCCGCCAGCGCCTCGACGGTCCGCCCGAGCTCGTCGCGGGTGCGCTCGACCTGCTCGCGCAACTCCTCGGGGTGGGAGGCGTCGGGGACGGGGGTGCCTATGTTGGTCCGGGATTCTTCGTTCATCGGTGTGCCTTTTCCTTGATCTCGGCCAGATCGGCCTTGACGCTGTCGACGGTCTGCTCAGGGGTGGGGGAGCCTGCCTCGGCGATCTGCTTCTTCCCGGCCAGGGCGGCTGCGGCCGCCACGGCCGCCAGCACCGCCGTGACGATGAGGGCTGACGCCCACACCGGCAGTACGAGTGCGAGAGCCGCGATACAGGTCGCGATCAGAGCCTGGGCCGCCAGGATGCCGATGAAGCCCGCGGCGCCGAAGAGGCCGCCGCCCTTCCCGTAGCGCTTGCCCTTCTGGGTCATCTCCGCCCGGGCCAGCTGCATCTCCTCGCGGACCAGCTCCGAAATCTGCTGTGAGGCGCGCGAAACCAGCACGCTCACCGAGTCGTCGGTGGCGTGGGTCTGCCGCTCTGCCGTGCTCATGGGCAGATCACCTTGCCTTCCTCGATCTGTCGGAAACATCGGCTGCCCCCTCCCGTCCGACGGGACGAGGCCGGTGCCGGAGCTCGAAGCGAGTCCGTCATGACGAAACCTCCTCGTTGAGCTGTGTTTGCCGGTGTCTCGGCTCGACTACCCCGCAACCGCCCCGGCACCCGCTCCGTCGGGAAGGGCTTCCCTCGATGCGACGGGAGCGATGGGTCACCCCCCGGCCGGGCGCCGCTCACCGGGTTCGCCGGGGAAGTGCGGCCCCCGTGCCGTCCTCGGCCTGCTGTGCCGCTGTGACGAGCTTCGATGTGACGGGGCTCGGGCAGGGTGCGGAACAGCAGCCGGTTCGGAACGGCATGAGGCTCAGAGGTGCCAGGGCGGTGCGCGGGGAGACCGCGTCGGCGAGAGCGCCGATGAAGGGGCCGATCAGGCCGCGGCGCTGACGGCCAGCCGCGGCCATCCGGAACCGGGCCAGGTGGCAAAGGCCGGTGGCCGAGGGGCGGCTGACCTACCAGCAGGGTGCAGCGCCCCCGTCGTGCTTCCTCCCAGCAGGGCGAAGCGCCCCCCGTCGTGCTTCCTCGGCGCCGGGAACCTCCTGCGCCGGTGAGCCGTGACGTCGGCGGCGGGCCTGTGGTGAACGGGCTGTCGTCAGGTGATCAGGCAACGGGTGAGCCGGGAGGACCCTCCCAGCGCAACAGGTCTCCCGGCTGGCATTCGAGCACTTCGCACAGAGCGGCCAGCGTCGTGAAACGGACCGCCTTCGCGCGGCCGTTCTTGAGCACTGCCAGGTTGGCGGGCGTGATGCCGACACGGTCCGCGAGCTCGCCCACGGACATCTTCCGTTTCGCCAGCATGACGTCGATGTCGACCGTGATCGGCATCAGATCACCTCGTCCAGCTCGGCCTCCATCTGCGCCGCCGCGACATCGCGCTCGACGGCCTGGGCGAGCAGCATGCGCAGTACGAGCACGACGAGCGCGACCCCCAGGACCGCCAGTCCGGCCCCGCCCACCAGGAGGACCACACCCGGCGCGACGGCTTCACCCGGTGCCAGGAAGGCCGCGAGCACGAAGACCAGGCAGGCGGCTGCCACGACCGCGCCGATCACCACATGCACGTACCGGAAGGCGGCGGGGGAGAACACCGTGCCGCGCCGCACCATCGTCACCAGTCGCCATACGCAGATCAGGACGACCTCGACCGTCACGATGCCCAGCACGATGAACGCGAGGAGCGGAGCCCGGACGTACTCGATGTCCGCGTCCATCCCTCTCAGGTCCATGGCCAGCAGCGGCACCATCACCGTCTGCACGAATACCGCCCCGGTCAGCAGCAGCACGAGCACGGCCCGCAGTGCGAGCACGGTCAGTCTTCCCATCATCTCTCCCTCAATCGAACCACGATAGGAATCTATCGAGAATCGATAGGTTCGACAAGTGGCGATCCCTCAGTTCGGAAACGGTGCCGGGAGAAACGTCCGCCTCACGTGCGACGTCCTTCGAGCCCGCCCGGTGTCGGGCCCGCGGCTCAGGGCCCGCCGGCGTCCTCCGGGTGCACCTTTGCTCCAAGGTCTTCCGGGAGGGCGCGGCGGGCTCCTGCCGCTCCATGTCTGACCGCCTCGCGGGGCGCTGGTGGTGCCGCGTACCACCGGTCGCGGTGTCATGGAGGTCCGCATGGCCCTGGCCCTGCGGCCTTCCACGCGCTCGATCGGCATGCGGACGGCGCAGGAGCCCATGGTGGAGCCGGCCTGGCCGACGCCGGTGGGCTGGGCGGGGGCCAGGGCGGCGAGGGCCGTGTTGTCGTGACCGGCGAGCGAGAAGTCCTCCGCTGTCCGGCTGCGCGCCGGTCGCCCCGGGGCCGGGGGAGTACGTCCTCGACACGGAAGCACTCGTCACGAAGGCGGTCCGGACGATCCCTTGTCCATCAGGCGCGCAGCAGGTCAGGCGGGCTGGAGCCGGGTGTGCAGGAGGCAGAACTCGTTGCCCTCCGGGTCGGCCAGGACGTGCCAGCTCTCGGTGCCGCTCTGGCCGACGTCGGCGGGCCTGGCGCCGAGGGCGAGCAGCCGCTCCAGCTCGGCGTCCTGGTCGCGGTCGGTGGCGTTGACGTCGATGTGAAGCCGCGCCTTGCCGGCCCGCGGGTCGCTGCTCGGGCTGAGGACGAGAGTGGGCTGCGGACCGCCGGAGCCGGCGTCGGGCGGCCCGATCTCGATGCTTCCGTCGTCCTCCCGGCCGAGTTCGACGTAGCCGAGGACCTTGCTCCAGAACGCGGCGAGCAGCTCGGGATCGGCTGCGTCGATGACCAGCTCACTGATGCGGCATGCCATGCCCGTGAGTATACGGAGCGATCCCGGCCTCCTGGGGCCGATGACGAACCGGCCGGTGGCCGGACCGGCGCGCCGGCCACCGGGTGCCCGGACCGTGAGATGTCACCCGGCCGTCGGGACCGGCGGGCTGGAACCCCGGCTGGGCCTACTGCCTCCCGGGGGCCGAGGCGCCTGCCCGCATGGCGTCCGTGCCCCAGCTCGCCAGCAGCCGAAGGGTCTCGGCGGACGCCGAACCCGGTTCGGCGTGATAGGCGACGACCGAC
>NZ_DATMVN010000693.1:0-6331 GCF_035563135.1 Streptomyces sp. | reverse complement strand
GCGGGGTCTTGAGCACGACCGGCCAGCCGTGGACGCCGGCGAAGGCCGCGACGTCGGCCGCCGACCCGACCTCCGCCCACGCGGGCTGCGGCTCACCGGCGGCGGCCAGTGCCCTGCGCAGCACGAGCTTGTCCTGGGCGTGCAGGAGCGCCTCGGGTGGCGGCGCGACCCGGTGCCCGGCCTCGACGAGCGTGCGCAGGTGCTCGGTCGGCACGTGCTCGTGGTCGAAGGTGACCACGGTGGCGCCCTCGGCCAGCCGCTGGAGGTCCGCGAGCTCCCCGTGGTCGCCGAGCTGGACCTCGGACGCCACCAGCGCCGCGGACTCGTCCGGTCCGGCGGACAGGATCCGCAGCGACTGCCCGAGGGCGATCGCGGCCTGATGGGTCATGCGGGCCAACTGACCGCCGCCGACCATGGCGATCACAGGAAGTCCCGTCCTGGGGTGCAGAGGTGCCGCCACGATATCGAAGGCTAGTGCCCTGACCACGGATGTTCGCCGGTGTGGTGAATGACAGCGGTGTCATGAGGCTGCGGTTCGTTGCCGGGGCTGGCCCCAGCGCCGGTGACGCTCACCACGGACCCGGGCGCGTTCGCGGCGTTGGGCGGCGAGCACGTCGGGATGACGGGCGTTGGGCATTGCAGATGGGCGTGCAGCGACCGAAGTGCGGCTCGATCGGATCGGCCCTCGAGGCGTAGGTCGGGGTGAGGTCCATCTCGACGGGGTGCCGGGGGCCCAGGCGCGGATCTTGGGGCCCTTGTGCGCCGACAGGTTGTCCAAGATCACGTTGACGGGGTCGCCGTCGGGTCGAGCGGCACGGATCGAGCGCACCGCGGCCAGGGAGTTCGCCGCGCCCTTGTGGGTGTGAACCACGCCCCCACAACCGGTTCTCCCCGATCGAGTAGCAGCCGTGGAAGTACCGCACCCCTGCGGTCTTGTGATGGTTCGCCGGTAGCCGGTGTGGTCAGCCCTTCGGCGCCCAGCCGGTTCCGGGGACGGGCTGGAAGGTCAGCGGGCCGAACTCATCGAAGGCGAAGGTCCGATCCGGATGCTGGGGGAGGACCTCCTCGATGCGGGCCAGCTTGGTCTCCCGGTCGGGGGTCCGGGCACTCCTTCCAGGTCTTGGTTCGCTGATAGGTGAGCTCGTGGTCGGCCAGCAGCCGGCGTGCCCGTTCCCGGCCGATGCGCACGATCCGGTGCGGGTTGTCGGCCAAGTAGGCGACCAGCCTGCGCAGGCTCCAGTGGGTGAACGGCTGCCCGACCTTGCCCGGGCGGGTGGTGACCGTCTCGACGAGAAAGGCCTCGTCCTCAGCGCTGAACCGGCGGGGACGGCCACCCGCCCATCGAGGGTCCAGCGCCCTCATCCCAGTTCCTTGAACCGGTGGATCACCTCCCGCACGGTGTCCTCATCGGCCGCGACCAGCTGGGCGATCGCCGAATCGCTGTTCCCGCTGGCCGAGGCCAGCACCACCATCGCCCGCCGGTAGCGGATCACGCTCTTGGTCGCCTTCGGCTCTCCGCGGCGCACGACCCGCAGCAGCCGCTGCCCCTCCTCATCCGAAAGGCGCCTTGCTTTTACGCGCTCGGCCATGCACCAGCATCGACCCACCAGCAAGGTTTGTGGTCAGGGCACTAGCCCGACCGGGTGGACGAGCGGCCGGCGCACCGGCCACCGGCTCGTACAGTGCTCGCATGGGGTCGCGTGGGAGATTGCGCCGGCTCCTGTGCGACGGGGAGCGCCGCCTGGTGCGGGAACTGGGCGCCTTCGGCGTCGTGGGCGCTGCCTGCTTCGTCCTCGACCTCGCCGTCTTCCACCTGCTCTACGCGCACTTCGGGACCGGGGCCCTCACCGCCAAGCTGGTCGCTGGCCTCGTGTCGACGACGCTCGCCTTCCTCGGCCACCGGTTCTGGTCCTTTGCCCGCCGCGCCCGTACAGGGCTTCAACGCGAGTACTTGCGGTTCCTGCTGGTCAACGTGGCCACGTTGCTGCTGAGCCTGACGATCGTGGGCATCGTGCGCTACCCGCTGGCGCAGGAGTCGCCGCTGGTGCTGCAGCTGGCCAACGTCGGGGCGATCGCGACCGGGACCGTCATCCGCTGGCTGGTCTACCGGCATTGGATCTTCCCGGTCGGGACGCCACCCGCCGTCGGTGAACCGGCGCTGGCGGCCGTACCGGGACACACCCCGGCCGGATCCGGTCGGGGCTGACCCGAGCCGGACCAACAGAACCGGCGTCGTCAAAGAGCTGGACGGCGTCGGTGGCGAGCTGCATGGCCACGTCGGAGGCGATGCCTGGGACGAGGCTGACGCGTAGGGGACGTCGTGGCGTTTGCTGACCGTCCGCGGCGGCACCGTCGACCCGATGTCGGTCGCCGTCGTCGCTGAAGCGGACGGCGGCAGCGATAGGGCCGCCGACTCGCCGGGATCGGCGGTCAGCACTCGCACCGGCCGGGTGATCGCCGCACAGTGCGTCATCCCGGCGAGCTGACCGCCCCGGATCGCTGGCGACGAGGGGAGGCCCGGTGCCCCGGTCCACGAAGCGGCATCGGGGCACCAGTCATCCGGACGACTTGCCTCGCCGCCGGCGCGTCGAACGGAACGGCAGGGACGCGTGTGACGAACCGGTCCCGTTGTAGCGCTTCGTCATATGACCGATGCGTTGAGTTAGGTAGCGTCGATGGCAGCCGGCCGTAGGGAGTCGGACGCCCGGCCCGAGCTGCCATGAGCGACGTGCTCGTTGAAGACACGAGGAGATCAAAGATCGTGCCCGTCTCGCATGCGACTGGTGGTCGTACGGCCCGCCTAGGAGCCTTGGACGCCCTAAGATTCATTGCTGCTCTGAGCGTCGTCGCCTTCCACTACACCGGGATCACTCCAGGGTGGGGCGGTCGCGCGCCAGCGGAGTTGGACAGGGTCGCCCGCTGGGCGTCCTACGGCACCATGGGAGTGCCGCTGTTCTTCGTGATCAGTGGCTTCGTCATCCTCCTGACAGCTTGGGAACGTGACGTTCCACAATTTCTGGCCTCGCGCGTCGGTCGCCTGTTTCCCGCCTACTGGACAGCAGTGGCCATCGCCGCCGTGATCGCCTTCGTGGTATGGCCTGAAGGGTCCGTCGTCGACGGACGGCCGCCGACCGAGGCCGAGGCCGCGTTGAACCTCACGATGGTGCAGGGTGCCTTCGGCGCCCACAATCTCGACGGCCCGTACTGGACGTTGTGGGCTGAAGCACGCTTCTACCTGCTCGTAGCGCTCTTCATGCTCGTCGGCATCACAAGGCAACGGGTCCTGGCGTTCGCGACGCTCTGGCCGGTCCTGGCCGTCATCGCACAGCAGGCGGGTCAGGCCATGTTGAGCACCCTGCTTATCGCCGACTACGCCCCCTTTTTCGCCGGCGGGATGCTTCTGTACGTCATTTATCGGGATGGCCACGACCTGGGCACCTGGCTGCTAGTGGGACTCCAAAGCATCTTCGCCCTCTACTTCGCGCTGGGGCACTATCCCGACTCCATCATGGTCGCGACCGGGTGGGCTCCCTCCAAGGTTCTGGTCGCCGGGTTCTCCCTCGCCTGCTTCGGGCTGGTCGCGCTGGTTGTCCTGACGCCATTGAGCCGGTGCACGGCAGGCTGGATGAGCGTTCTGGGGGCACTCACGTACCCGCTGTACCTCGTCCATGAGCGCCTCGGGCTCTTTATCGTGAACTCGCTGCGCGAAACCTTGAACCCCTGGCTGGTACTGGCAATCGCCGGCCTTTCCGCTCTCGTCCTGGCGGCAGGCATCCACTACGCAGTCGAGCGCCCTCTCGGCGGACGCTTGCGTCATGCCATGCTAGCCAGCCTCCAGCGCACCTCCGATGCCGACGGTTCTCCGCGGACCGGCGCTCACAGGGCTTTGCCTGGCATGTCCGATGGTCCCGCGACCCACATCGCCGCGCGCCAGGAGACCCCCCGGCCTCGGATGACCGATACGCGAACCTCTGTCCGCTTGCCAGCCCCCATGGCAGTTCACGACTGACTCATGCGGGGAGGCGCCGACCCGCCAAACCCTCAACTGGGACGTCCGTCAGGCGGCGTCCACCGAGGTGGTGTGCGACAGGACGCTGGGAGCCCGCGGACGTGAGGCGGCCCCCCGTGGAGTCGCTGCCCATATCCCCCGGCATGTGGTTGCTTTATGTCATCCTGCAATCACGAGGAGTGAAACCGGTGGTGTGGTTCCGACGTCCGCACCGTGCAGAAGGGGGTGCTCGATGCCCGTGGGAAGCGACGGAGCTCTTGAATCGATTGCGAGGTCCCTTGTTCTCCAATCCCCGTCGGCGTAGAGGAGCTGTACTGGTGTCGGGCATCGCGGCTGCAGGAGCCGCAGCCATGGTCGCCATCCTGCTCTCGACGCGCCTGCTCGATGAGACGGCGCCGGGCGGAGGTGCGGTCGCCGGTTCGGCGCCCTACACGCTCAAGGCCGAACCCTCAGAAGTTGCAACCGACGCACTCGTCGAACGCCCACGTGGAGCTGTCGACGTAGTGCTCACCTACGCGACGCTCGATGAGCATGCGGGAACGCTGCAGGCGAGCGGGTTCGTGGCCGGTCTCATCGAGGACGGCGGCACCTGCACCCTGACGCTCAGCCAGAACGAGACGGTGATCACGGTCGAGTCACTGGCCGGCGCGGACGCCACGACGACCTCCTGCGGCCTGCTGGAGACGGGGACGACCCTTGCCCCCGGCACCTGGGAAGCGCGGCTGAGCTACTCCTCTGCCAGCGCCGAGGGCAGAAGCGGCGCTCTGGAGGTCACGGTCCGATGAGTCGCCTTCTCATCCGGGCACGCGCCGTCCTTACATTCGTCGTGGTCTCGTGCGCCATCGGCACCGTACTGGCCGTGTCTACCGACCGCGACCCGCTGCGCTCGGGCCTCGCACTGGCGGCAGACACCAGCCAGTTCAACGCGGGGAACATCATCAGCGACGCCATGTTCTTCGACCACAACGCGCTGACCGCCCAGCAGACGCAGGACTTCATCGTCGCCAAGGGCGCGCACTGCCGGGCCAACGGCAGCATCCCCTGCCTCAAGGACTACCGCGAGAACACGGTCACGCGGTATGCGGACGGCATCTGTGACGGCACCTACTGGGGGGCGGCCGGCGAATCGGCCGGGACCATCATCTGGAAGGTTGGACAGGCCTGCCACATGAGCCCGAAGGTGCTCATGGTCCTGCTGCAGAAGGAACAGGGCCTGCTGACCGCGTCCGGCGCCAGCCTGACATCGCGCAAATACCAGATCGCCGCCGGTATGGGCTGTCCTGACACAGCCGCATGCGACACCCAGTACTACGGCTTCTACAACCAGGTCTACTCAGCTGCTCGCCAGTACCAGCGCTACGCGACGTATCCGTCGAGGTACTCCTACCGTGCCGGCGTCATGAACACCGTACATTGGTCGCCGAACAGCGCCTGCGGAACCTCTCAGGTGTGGATCGCTAACCAAGCGACCGCGGGCCTGTACATCTACACGCCCTACCGCCCCAACGCCGCGGCACTACGGGCTGGCTACGGCACCGGGGATGGGTGCTCAGCGTACGGCAATCGCAATTTCTGGCTCTACTACACGGACTGGTTCGGCTCCACCCAGTCTCCCGGTGGCGACGCCCTTCTCTCGGCCTACGCGGCTCGCGGGGGCGCGTCCGGACCACTTGGTCCGACGATTTCTTGGGTGATCTGCGGCCTGTCCGGCGGCGGCTGCGGCCAGGTGTTCCAGAACGGAACGCTCTACTGGTCAGCCGCCACCGGCGTCCACGCGGTCATCGAGCCGTACCTCTCCACGTGGGGAGCCCAGCGCGAAGGAGGTCCGCTCGGTTACCCGACGAGCGAGGTCATCTGCGGGCTCAAGGACGGCGGCTGCGGGCAGGTGTTCCAAGGCGGACGGATCTACCAGACCGCTGCCACCGGTACCCGCGCACTCACCGGCGCCATCCATGACACATGGGTCGCTGCTGGATCCGAGAACGGCCGTCTCGGCTACCCGACGTCGGGTCTGATCTGCGGACTCAAGGACGGCGGCTGCGGCCAGGTGTTCCAAGGCGGACGGATCTACCAGACCGCTGCCACCGGCGCCCACGCACTCACCGGCGCTATCCACACCGAATGGATCCGTCTCGGCTTCGAGAAGGGCCCCCTCGGCTACGCCACCGGCGACCAGGTGTACGGACTGCCCGATAGAGGCTGCAAACAGCAGTTTCAGGGCGGCACCCTCTACTCCCACCCCGATGCCGGCACCCGAGCCGTGTCCGGGGCCATCTCCACCGCCTGGACCCGAGCCGGCGGCGAAGGCGGAGCCATGGGCTA
>NZ_DATMVN010000692.1:0-3677 GCF_035563135.1 Streptomyces sp. | reverse complement strand
TTCCCTGCGTACGCGGGAATGATCCCGAGCATCTGGCCGCCGAGCTGTATCGCTCGGCTTGTTCCCCGTGTATGCGGGGATGACCCCGGGATGCCGTGCGGGTACGTCGAGAATCCTTCCTGCTCCCCGTGCATGCGGGGAAGACCCCCCGGACGCCGAACACCAGCAGGTGACCGTCTGCTGCTCCCCGCGCCCGCGGGGATGGCCCCATCGAGAACAACCGGCGTGGGAACGTCACCGTCTGCTCCCCGCGCCCGCGGGGAGCAGAGGTACGCACGTTCCTCACCGGCATCCGGGACGGGACCATCCCCGCGGGTGCGGGGAGCAGGTGCCGCTCCGTACGGAGTACTTCAGCCGGTAGGGACCATCCCCACGGGTGTGGGGAGCAGCGGATCTCATCGATCAAGTACTCAATGGGCTCGGGACCATCCCCGCGGGCGCAGGGAGCACAAGAGCGCGGTTGATGCCGGATAGCACAAGCCGGGACCATCCCCGCGGGTGCGGGGAGCAGAAGTTGCCCAGGCCCGGGTTGGGCCAGGCTCAGGGACCACCCCCGCGCCCGCAGGGATGGTGCGATCTCTAGGTTTGGTGTCGGTGGCGGTGAGAGTCGGTCGTGCTGGTCCAGGGGCTGGTGTTTTGGCGCTGGTCAATGGGTGTTTGTGGGCGGGTGGGTCGCTGTCACGAGGCGAGAGGTTGATGGGCGGGATCACTGTCGTGGGGCTTTATCTCATGGAGGGTGATGCTGTCTCAGGTTCGAGAGTTCTCACATCGGTTTCGGAGGCCTTGCGACTCGCCCAGGTGTGCCACGGTGATGTCTCGGACGGCGGTAATCGCGTCAGGGGCGAGAAGAGCCAGAGTTGGGATCGTGTGATACCAGCCGGCAGTAGTCAGGGCGTGGTGGAGAAGCTTCATGGGTGTCTCGTTGTCGGGGCGGGTGGTTGGGGTCACCTTCAGGGCCAGGTGCTGGATGGTGTGGGTGAAGGAGTTTGTGCCGGTGGGGTCAGGGACGGGGCAGGGGCGGGAGGGCAGGCGTGCGAGGTGTGATGCCACCGCGGTCAGTGCCGCCGCTCTGTGGTGTGGGGCAGCGGGCAGCGCGGCTACTCGCTGGGCGGTGGTGGTGTCGCGCAGAGCGGCGTGGAGTACTGCCAGAGCGGCAGTGGGAAAGAGTCTGGTCCTGCGGCTGGCCAGGTTTCCTGCCAGCCAGTCCAGCTGCCGGGTGGGTTCTTCTCCGGCGCCGATGCGGAAGAAGGCCTCCACGAGGACACTTTCAGGATTCCAGGACTGCGGGCTGCTTCGTGCTACTTGCGCACGCGCTCTTTCCATCATCGTGTCGAAGAGCGACTGCTGTGCAGAGGGCAGGTGGGCAGTAGCCGGGAGGAGCTCTGCCAGTGAGGCCAGCGCCCCTTCGCTGTGGATCGCGTGCCGTGCGGCGTCCAGGCGCTTCAGCAGTGGATGGATCAGCTCGCCCGCCGCTTCAGGGTCGTGTGTCGCGAGTTCTGCGGCGATTGCGATGCGTGCTGCCCGGTCGGCCTTCCGCCAAGCGGCCTGCCTGCCCGCACGGTCTGGACGCTTGTGCTGCACGATGAGGTTCATGGAGGGTTCCACCTCACCCGCACACGCCAGCGCCTGTGCGGCGTAGGCCCAGCTCGTCTCGGACGTGTTCGCGAAGGCAGCCGCACGGGCTGCTTCCTGTGCGTGGTGGCGCGCTGGGGCTAGTTGGCGGGAGTCCGCATAGGCCAGGGCCATGGCGGCGTGTACGCGTACCCGGTCGGCCGGGTGCCGCGCCAGCTTCAGCAGCGGCTCGGGCTTGGAGGCCGCGCCGGAACGGATGAGCGCATCCGCCAGGTCCGGCAGCCACGCGGGAGTGCGGTCCATTCCAGGACCGGCCGTGGGCAGGAGGGCCAGCGCCTGCTCCAGGTGGTGTTCGGCGTCATCGACGGCGCCGTGATCAGCCAGATTGAAGGCCTGGTCCGCGAATGCGCCGACCTCGGCGAAGGTGTGGTCTCCATCCCCGTCGGGGGTAGATTGTTCCGGCTGGTCTGTCGGCTCCAGAGGTAGGGCGCGCTGCCCGAGCTCCAGCACACGTGCCGCTGTTTCCGGTGGTGCCCCGGCATCGGCGAGGGCCTGGGAGAGCACGGTCAGCGTGTGCCGGAAGCCGAATTCGACATGAAAGGCATCCGCTGCCGAAAGCCGCCCGCAGTCCGCGTGCAGCGTGCGCTCGAGGTACCGGCATGCCGCGTCCACAAGCTGCTCGGCCTGCGTCGGCCGGGACTGCGCCACGAACGAGGCCACGGCGGCGATCACGGAGACGTTCTCCAAGGTGGGCGCGTCCTGCCACACTTCAGCCGCGTGTGCCAGGACGCGGTCGTGGAGACGGTCCGCGCGATCAGGAGCTACGGATGCCACCGTCTGCCAGAGCTGAACGGCTCCGGCTGCGACGCCTCCCTCAGCCGGGTCTTCGACGGCGAGCGTCTCAGCCTGCTCTTCCAGCTCGTCCAGGAGTTCTGCCGCGTGCTCCGGGTGGTCCGGTGCCAACAGGCGGGCGGCCTGCGCCCAGGCCTCGTTGCGCCCCGTACTCGTTCCGCGTGTGGAACGGAGCAGAGCGAGGCCGTCCTCATGCTGGTGCTGGAGGTCGCGGCTCATGCCCGTCCGCTGGGCCGTCTTCAACAAGGCGAGGGCCGCTTGCGCTGCTGCGGCCTCCGCCGTATCCGCGGCGTGGCCGAGGCGCTCTGTCTCCCGCAGGGCCGCACGTGCCCACTCGCCCGCCTCGCGGGCAGTGGCGGCGGCCTGCTCATCGTCCATGGCCTGCAGTACGCGTGCCACACCGGCCAGGTTCAGGGCTTTGTCGACGGCATTGCCCGACGCGCCCGCCAGCGCGCGGGCCCGCTGCGT
The DNA here is from genome assembly GCF_035563135.1 of Streptomyces sp. Classification (GTDB taxonomy): domain Bacteria; phylum Actinomycetota; class Actinomycetes; order Streptomycetales; family Streptomycetaceae; genus Streptomyces. The sequence continues at coordinate 785 of NZ_DATMVN010000692.1, read as the reverse complement.
GTCACCGAGCCGGGCGATGGTCCGCGCCACGGAGGCCGGCAGGGGTTGCACGTGGGCCAGCAGCATCTCCCCAGAGGCAGCAGCTGCTGCCGCCTTGTCCACGTCCAGCGGCGCCGAGTGGTCCCTGCCGGAGGAAGTGATGAGGTCGAGTTGGGCGAGGGCGACATCGGGCCCGGAGCGTTGAGCGAGGCGGAGTTGGCGCTGAGGGTCGAGGACCAGGGCCGTGAGTTCCTCGGTGCGTCCCTTCTCGTGCAGCAGCCGGGTGTAGCCGGTGAGGAGATAGTTCGGAGTGTCGTCGGGCCAGCCCTCGTCCTGGTACTGCTGGGCCCAGTGGTCCAGGTCGCGGATACGTTCGGTGAGGAAACGCCTTCCCAGTGCCTCGCACGCGGTTGCGTGGAGCGTGCTGTGGGCCAGCACGAAAGTCTGCCGACCGGCTTCGGCCTCCGCTTCTGCCCGTACGTCCAGGGGAAGGAGGTCGGTGCGGGTGGGTGCCATGGATCGGCCGACCACAGTACGGAGTTTGTCCTGCACGTCGTACGGCGTGATGTCGAGGAGTTCGCCCAGGTCCGCGCCGGTGAGAGCGCCTCGTGCCGAGACGAGCAGCCCCAGGAGGCGCCGGCCGAGGCCACGGTCCTCGAGCAGGGTGCGCAACTCTGCCATGGCGGTGTCCCGGATGACCCGGGCCGCGGGGGAGTCGGTCAGCCGCCTGACGATGGCCGGGTCGCGCAGCGGGTGGTCCGGCGCCAGCTTCACCGGAACGCGCGGGTGAGGTCGCCCGGTGACGA
>NZ_DATMVN010000691.1:0-16602 GCF_035563135.1 Streptomyces sp. | reverse complement strand
CAGCCAGTGTTCCGCACAGGAGCCCTCATTCACAACCGCTTCTGTCACCGCCGCAAGAACCCCGCGCGAGGTCGAGCTGGCAGCAGCTCGGTCTCGTATCCGACGGCAACGGCGTGCGCGGCGGTCCGGGCTCGAAGTGCTCCCCGGAGCCTGGCGACGAGGAGGCCGACGGTCTGGGAGCGCACTCGGAGCGCGGTAGCGATCTCGGTGTACGAGTCCCCCCGCGCCAGCAGTTGAAGGACTGCCGCCTCATGCTCCGTCAGCTGGGGAACCCATCGGTTCAGGACGGGCCGATCGATGTGCCGGTGTTCGACCTCACACCCGACGCCCACGGTTCGCAGTTGAGTGGCGATCTCCTCGGCCACGGCAACGGATCGATGCCGGCCGCCGGTACAAAGGACATGAACATCGACGCGGTGCAGTTGTCCGCCGCTGGCCGGAGCTGGGTGCCGAAGGAGGGCCAGTGCGCGGTGCACGCTGCGGTCGACGAGCTGTTCTGCCCCGTGTGTGGCCATGACGTAGTGGCGTACCTCAGGGTCCAGGCCGGTGGAGTGGAGCATGCGCTCGCGGACGGCAGGGTCGTCAGGCGGGTTGCGGAGCGGACGGGCGTCTACGCGAAGGGCGCTGCCGCTCGGGGCGTCGTGATGACCTTCTCCGTACGAGGTGATCACCGACTGGATTAAGCCAGGGAGGCGGGCGTGGCTGCGTAAGGCGTGGTGACTCATGAGTTCAGTGTTCCGGCGCTTCATGAGCCGAGGAGGGAGTTGTCCTTGTTGCCTGTTGCCACTTTTGCCTGCACCGCTCTGCCTGGTCGGCCACGGAAAGAGCTGGTGCCCGAAAAGAGCTGTCGCTTATCGGTTGGTTAGGCGTAGCCTGCGAGCAGAGGCCGAGATCATCTGCGCAACCCCCCCGCGCTGGTGCTCGGCCTCTCATGCTGTCGATATCTCGTACGAGGCTGTGCCGGGTTCGGATGGGCGTGCCAAGTCGCCCGCCTGCTGGCGCATCTTCCTCGGCGTGAAGCCCGATGTTCCAGTTGCACGAATCAATCCAAGTCGAACCCTGTCTCGCCCGCACCTTGGATTCGCGGTCGCTGGGCGTCTGGCCACCTCGAACGTGATGATCGACTGCATGTCCACAGCCCCCGATCAACAGACACCTGCGGCAGCCCCGCTTGAGCGCCGGCCCGTCGTCCGGCCGACACGGTTCTCTGTGAACCTGCTTCCCGAGGACGTACCCGAGCGCGAGGCCTTCACCATCACCGTTGAGTACCGCGGATCCGGACGCTATCGAATCATCCGCGACGAACTGTGTTTCCTCGGCGCCGACGGGAAGTGGTCCTGGGGGTACCAGTGGCCTGGGGGTGACCGAGAGCTGGTTACCGACTCCGAACGGGACGAATACCACGCGGGACGTGACGCCTGGGTTGCCAGCCACCAGTTCGACCTTGAGACTGCACTGCACCTGGCCGAGCAGGCTGCTCCACACGTTCGGGTCATGCGTACCACCGCCGCTCAGGCGCTCGCAGACTACGTCGCGGAAATGGAGCGCACTGGCTGCGCGGACTGAGGTGAACACACGGCGCGTGTCCCCTTCTCCGCACAGAATTCGCGGACCGTCGCTTCCCCTGGGCTCCAGGGCGATGCTCGTCGGGCAACGACGACGTAACACCGTGAACGAAGAGAGTCTCCGATATGCCGAAGAAGATTCAGATCACTGGCGACGCTCGAAGCAAGCTCGCCGCCGACTTCAAGAAGAAGTACGACGCCGGCGCCTCGGTCCGAGCCATCGCGGAAGAGCAGAGGAAGTCGTACGGATTCGTCCACACTCTGCTCGGCGAAGCCAAGACGACCATGCGCAGCCGAGGTGGAGCTCTCCGGAAGGCAACCGCCTAACGGGCCGGAAAGGAAGTCGGCTGAATCCAGTTCGCAGGCAGCGGGGCCCCCACCAGGATGGTGGGGGCCCCGCTGCGGATGACCCGCTACTTGCCCTTCGCGGCTTCCTTCAGCTTGGAACCGGCCGAGACCTTCACGCTGTAGCCGGCCGGGATGTCGATCGGATCGCCGGTCTGCGGGTTACGGGCAGTACGAGCGGCACGGTGAGTGCGCTCGAAGGCGAGGAACCCAGGGATGGTGACCTTCTCGTCGCCCTTAGAGACGACGTCACCGACGACATCGGCGAAGGCTGCCAGAACAGCGTCAGCGTCCTTACGGGTCACCTCGGCCCGGTCTGCGAGCGTTGCCACCAGCTCACTGCGGTTCATGCGGTTACTCCAAAGTCTCTGAGCGTCCCCAGTCGGCAGGTGCTTCGGCCGGGGTGTCGCCATCCTCGCATCCGGCACTGACAACGGAACGGTAGTCGACGTGCCGAACGGGGCCGGCCGCCCGGCGGAGGACCGCCAGACGCTGGTGAGGACGCCGACACGCAGATGACCGCGGTCGCCACAACGGTGCCATCGGTAGGTGGATCTGCCCTCACGTCACGGCTAGCGGATAGCTGTCCGTCGACGAGGACATCAGGTGCGCTCAGGCGGATTCCGTCGGAACTCCGCTGCCTCCAGGCAGTGCGCCCAGTGCGCGAGCCCTTTCTCGATGCGCGCGAGCGCCGGGTAAGGGGTGTGCTGGAGTACCCGGGTGGCGTGGTTTAGCTCACCGGCGGCGATGGCCTCGGCAGCCTTCTGCCAAGAGATCTGAAACTGCCGCTCCATCGCTGTGTCGAAGTCGTCCTCGGGCAGCCCGGCCGTCAGGTCCTCCGGCAGTTTCAGCAGCGCTCGGGACAGGAGTGCGTCCAGGGCGCGCTCGCTCTCACTGAGGGACTCGGCTGTGCCGGTCATCTCCGGAACTTCCTCGACGGGTATGGACATGCCGTCGGCGATGGCCCGGTCCATGTCGTCGAACACGTCGGCGATGTCGGCGAGGTCTTTGGTGAGGTAGCGGATGCGGCCCAGAGCGCGTGCCATGGCCGGCAGCAGGATCTCTGCACGCTCGTGCTCGGGAAGGGAAGGCACACGGGCTCCGTCGGGTCGGATCGGCGTTTCGGGAAGTAGGGAGCACCCTATGCAGACCGAGCGGCTGGTGGTTCTGGGGGCGGAGTCGCATCGGCCGCCGAGCGCTGTTTCGCGCCACGGCGACGTAGGGCTGGCGCTCAGACGCTGGTGGCAAGGAAGTCGTGGGCGCCGCGGAGGGTGGTGCGGAGCTTGCGTTGGGTGCGGCGGCTGTCGAGGCGGACATCGAGCGCCCCGGGAAGCGTTGTGTTCGCCCGCAGGCCCTGGGCCAGTCGGGAGGGATCGAGTCGGTCGCGGCGGGCGATGAGGATGCCGAGCTCGTGGCGGGTAACGGCATGGGCGCCCCCAAGGTGGTGTACGCCGTGCGCGTCGGTGGCGGCGAGTTCCAGCAGGGCAGCAGCGAGGTCGGTGACGTGCACGGGGCAGCGGATGTCGTCGGTGAACAGCGCTCCGTCGCGGCGGCCGGCTGCGAGGTCATGGACGATGCGCACATGTGCGGAGTCGGTGCCGCCGATGATGAGCGAGGTGCGGGCGATGACGGCCGCCGGGTACAGGCGGCGTACGCCTGTCTCCGCCGCGGCCTTTGCGGCGCCGTATGCGGTCAGCGGGTCAGGATCACAGGCTTCGTCGTAGTGAACGCGGCCCAGGCCGGAGAACACCGCGTCGCTGGAGACGTGGACCAGGCGGCTGTCGTGCTGGGCCGCTGCCTTGGCTAAGCGGACAGGGCCCTCAGCTGTGACTGTCCAGTCAGCGTCGCTGCTGGTGGCGTTGATTACGACGCTGGGCCTCGCCTCAGCCATCACAGCTTCGAGGCGGTCAGGGTTCCGGAGATCCAGCTCGTACCACGTTGCAGCCGGGACGCTGCCGGGCCTGGAAGCGAAGGTCGCGGCAGTCGTATGCCCTGCTGCTGTCGATTGGCGGACCAGCTCAGCCCCTAGGAATCCACTGCCGCCGACGATCAGAACTCTCATGGCGCGACCGTAGAGGATCCTTCGCCGTCCCGACCCGGAATCGTGTAGAGCCGTAAGGCTCCGCCTCTCCTCCCGGGGCGTGCAGGCTTTCTGCCGGGACCCGCTGCAGGTCGTTGCCGGACCGTCTTAACCGTGACACCTCTCGGAGGGTGTTCGCCGAGAGCTGCTTACGCGGTTCGGCGCGGGACCGTAGCCAGAGCCCCTATCGAAATAATGTTCCCTTTCTGGATACATGCGGTTACGTTCGGTTCCACGCAAGATCGTGAGGGGGGTTTCCATGCACGCCGATACTGCTCTTCCCGGCCGGCCGCCGGGTATCCGAGAGGACGCTGACGGCCTAACGTCGCGCCAGCGCGCCGTCCTGACCTGCATCCTGAACTCCGTCCGAGAGCGCGGCTACCCGCCCTCGATGCGTGAGATCGGGCAAGCGGTGAAGCTCTCCAGCACCAGCTCGGTCGCTCACCAGCTCCAGGCACTCGAGCGCAAGAGCTTTCTGCGCCGTGACCCTCAGCGCCCGCGGGCGTATGCCCTCGCTCCCCGCGCCCAGGCCCTGGTCGACGCCCACCGGCTGCCTACGCCCTCTGACGAGGACGTGGCCGAGCGGGCCGCCCAAGCGGCGCGAGCGGCCGCCGTGGCGCATGTCCCGCTCGTAGGACGCATCGCCGCCGGACCGCCAATCCTGGCCGAACAGGATGTCCAAGACGTGCTTCCAATGCCTCGTGCGGTAGTTGGCCACGGCGACCTGTTCGCACTCCTGGTCGCCGGCCAGAGCATGATCGATGCCGGCATCCGTGATGGCGATGTGGTGACCGTGCGCCGTCAGAGCAGTGCCGAGCCCGGCGATATCGTGGCTGCTCTCCTGAGCGACGGTGAGGCGACCGTGAAGAAGCTCCGTATCGCGGACGACGGAGCATGGCTGATGCCCTGCAACCTGGCCTACAAACCGATCAGGCTGGGAGATGACGGGGCGATCCTGGGCAAGGTCGTTGCCGTCATGCGATCCGTGTGACCCTTTCCTGTCCGACGGCGGCACGAGCTGCCGGAGCTACCGCTCCTCTTCCTCGACGGCCCGGCGCATAGCCTGCCGTCCACGGTGATCAAACATGCGGCGGCACGCACCCACCCTCCGGCAGTTCGCCATCCTGCAGGGGCACCAAGGCCCCGGACCCTGCGTTGCCCCGCGCGGATGGCGCCGCCTGATCCGGCTCCCAGGGGCTGCTACGCTCGGCGCGCCCCAGAGTCTTGTGGGGCGGGCCAGCGCAGGCCCGCGTTGTCGGCCCGGCTGACGCGCTACGGAAAGGTGCTCTGCACCAGCGCATTCAGACCTTCTGAATGCCCACGGAGCTGCCATGCCTGCCGATCATGCCCGGAAAAACCTCGTACGCCGCCGCGGCGAGGCCGCCGGCGAGTCGTACACCGAAGCGGCCAAGGCCGTACGACGCGAGCGCAGTGCGTACAACCGCGCCGTCTGGGATCCGTGGATCGCTCCCCGCTGCGAAGTAACTGATCCGATCCCAGGGCATGACCCGTGGCTGTCCGGTCCGTGTCCGGAGGGCTGCCCGACGCGGGAGAACCCGGATTACCGCGCCTACCTGGAGACCCTCCCCCCGAGGGAGCGTCTGCCGCGCCCGGCGCCCGGGCGGGACCCGTACGTGTGCCCTGGCGCTGACTCATGCGCCGACGCCGGCTGCAGCTGCAACTACGTTCATCTGGCGGTTTGCCGGGACTGCGACGCTGTCTACAGCCCCGGGCTTGAATTCTCATGTCCGAACTGCGGCCGGCGGCCGGAGTAGCAAGCCTCGCCAGAGGGTCTCCTCCGCTGATCAAGCAACGGACGAGCCGGCGCTCTTCGTCGAGTACTCCTGCCGAACGCTCCAAGCGCTCTCGGCGACAGAGCGTCGGTCGTGCTCCGTACGGGCTGCGGTGAGCAGGCCCTGCCACGACGTGACGGTCGGGCGCCTGCGCAAGAGAGCGCGGCGCTCACGTTCGGTCATTCCACCCCAAACGCCATGCTCTTCCCTGTGATCGAGGGCGTATGCGAGGCATTCGGTCCGCACCGGGCAGCCAGTGCAAATAGCTTTTGCTCTGCTCTGAGCCGAGCCTTGAACGAAGAGCTCTTCCGGGTCTCCCGTCCGGCATGATCCTCGTGCACGCCAGGCTTCCTGGCCCCCCTTGCTCACTGGCCCCGCCCTCTCACCTCGTCATCCGCTCCCCCGCCAAACTCAGCAGGCAAGTGCCGCGACGCTACGCCAACCGTTTCTGCGAGGAAATAGTGGCCACGTACAGTGACCCGATCGAGTGAACAGCTGGCTAGATACCTACGTCCTACGGCTGGACCCGCAGCCCAGGCCCGGGCCGCGCTACCGACGTAGAGATCTTTCGAAGGATCGAAGGGAAGAGCACGATGCCGCAGGCACAAGATCGCAGGACCGCCAGCAGTCTTGCCTGTGGGGCTGCGGTGTGTGCCTTCCTGACGCTCGTCACCAGCACACTCTTCCTGGCTGTCACAGCCAGTGGCCTGCTGGTCGGAGCACTTATGGCGTATCGCCGGACGCTTGAGCCTCGCCCGTACTGGTACTGGCCTGCGTGGCTGACCGGCGCGACAGTGGCTGCTCTCCTCGCCACAGCAGCCGACGAGGCGGCCCGCCTTCTGCTCCTGCCTCTGGCCGCAGCCGAGGCCATCATCGGCCTCGTTCTCCTCGTTCTGTGGAGTCGCCGCCGGCACGGCCGTGGCGACTGGGTCGTCTGGCTGCCCGAGACCGGCGTCACCCTGCGCCGCGAGTGGAGCCGCCGGGCGGCGATCCACTGGGCGCAGACCGAGAGGCCCGGGACGCGGTGCGCGATCAGCCCTGCCGAGTCGTTCCCCGAGGTGGCATCCGCCACTCCGCTCTACCCGTACCGCGATCGGCCGGGGATCGCGGGTGTGCGGTCAGCCGAGCACGGCTGGACACGACCCATCGGTTGAGAGGAGCTTGGGGCGCGCTGGCACCCCAGGTGGGTTCCGACCACCGTTCGTAACCCGGGAGACGAGCGCGCCCCAAGCCGCGGCCCGGCCCTTCCTGCCCTGTCCTGAACGAGCGATGCCGCCCGGCTGTACGACTGCTTCGTCACGGCTTCTCACCACGAAGCCCACGGCGCCGGCGGCCGCAGGCAGCGGCGATGTAACCCTTCATCGAGATTCGCGGCGCCTCGCTGAGTGAGCCGTGCACGACGACGCTCCGCTGTGCACACCGTCTCGCTCAAGGGAAGCAGGACCTCTGGCATGGCCCGCTACATCAGACCCGAACCACCTTTCACGCTCGACCGCGTGGAGATGACCCAGCACCCAGCGCGCACCGTTCGCGTCCACCGGATTGCGGCCGCGTTGCAGATCCTGGGCATGAGCGCCCTGATCGGAGCGACGGCCGCGACCGGCACCACCCTCATCCACACGCTCTCGAGCAAGGCACAGACCTGGCACGAGATGGTCAGCTGGTGGCGTCCGGCGCTGGCGTTCCTCGTCCTGGTCCCCGTCGTTCTGTACGCCTGGCGCTGGGATCGCATCAAGGCCGGTTGGCTCTTTCGCGGCTACCACCTGGGCGACGAGGAGCTGTACATACGCTCCGGTCTTCTCTACCGGCGGTTCACGGTTCTGGCCTACGCCCGGATCCAGGAGGTCAACGTCGTCTCCGGCCCCATCCAGCGCCGCTATGACCTGGCCACCGTCACCATCAGCAGCGCGGCCGGGCATAACGCCATCGCCGACGTCGACCCGCAGACGGCGTACGAGCTGCGCGACCGGCTGACCGACCTCGCCCGGAAGCGGAGGCTGCCGGTATGACGCTGTCGCCCTTGCAGGGCCGCCTGCATCCGGCCACCCCGTTGCGGCGCAGTTGGGCCGTGCTCGCCGCACTTGCAGGTCTGGCGTACCAGCAGCACAACCTGTTCAGCGTGGGGACTTCAGACGCGAGGAACAAGATCGACGTGCCCCTTTGGGTCGCCTGTACAGCCGTAACGGTGGTTGTCGCGGTCGTCCTGAGCCTGTTCATTACGTCGTGGAGACTGAGCCACTACAGCCTGGATGGTGACGAACTCGAGTACCGCAGTGGCCTGGTCTTCAAGGTCCGGCGTCACTGCGAGCTTCACCACGTCCAGAGCGTCGACATTGGCCAGCCCTTCTTCGGCAGGCTTCTTGGGGTCTGCACCCTCCGAGTCGTGATGTCGGGCACGACGATGACCCTCTCCTACCTCACCCTCAATCAGGCGAGAGCGCTCAAGGCCCGTATCCTCGCCGAAGACACCGCCGATGAGCGGCTTCACCGGGTCAGGACTGCGGACCTGGTCGTGGCTCTCCTCCTTGATCTCGGAACGAACCTCAAGTCGCTCCTCCTCGTCGGAATCGGCGTAGGCCCGTACGTTCTCTCCGGCGAGCTGTTCACCCTCTCGACGCTGGTCGCCTTTGTGCCCAAGGTGTGGAAGCTGACGGGACGGCGGCTCTTCACCTACAGCCGGTGGTCAGTCACCCGCATCGCCGAGGGCAGCTATCGCACCGATCATGGCCTGTTCGACACCCAGCAGTACACCTACCGAACCTCCCGCGTCGCATCTATCGAACTTCATCAGCCCGTTCTGTGGCGACGGTTCAACTGGGTCGAGGTGCGAGTGGCCGTGGCCGGAGCGGGAAGACCTGGCGTGCTGCTGCCTGTGTGCCCGCGCACCGTCGCCGAGAAGTTGGTGCTTCACCTCCTTGGTGCGGACGCCGTGGCCCATCTCCACGCTCCCATTCCGGCGCCTGGGAAGGCCCGCAGGGCGACGCTCTTTCACAGGGCGCTCGGCTACCGCCTCGGCAATGGGTACTTCGCCACTTGGCGCGGCTACTTCTTCCGTAACAGCATCACGATCTGCCCCGCTGACCGAATTCAAACGGTCAGCGTTCGACAGGGGCCATGGCAGCGCAGACTCGGCCTCGCCAACGTGCACGCGCACATGGCAGGAGGGAACCGCGTGTCAGCAGTCCACCGCACATCTGCCGAGTCAACCGATCTTGCGCAGCACCTGCACCAGGCGTCGACGCTTCATTGACCTCGGCCTCAACGTCGATCGCGGGGTTCCGTACCCCGGGCCAGCCCGTTTTCGGGCCTGTAGACGACTGTCGTGAGGATGGCCGGAAGGCGCGTACGCGCCTTCCGGCAGAGGCCACCATAAGGGTGTAACGCTCGTCTGCCTCAGGAGAACCGCGTCTGTGATCCGCGCTCACCATCGACTCAAGGGCGGGGCCGCCCAGCTCGGCGCTGCTGGCCCTGGCCTGTCCGGCCCATTCGGCATCTGGCCCGCCGACGACCACCAGGACGACGAGGACCAGGAGCGCAAGCTCACCGTCGACCGCACGCACGAGACGAGCACCTGATGACCAGTGAGGACCACGGCACCGCCGGCCCGTACACCGAGTACGACAACCTGCCGGTGCTGCATGCCGGGGAGAAGGACCTGCCGCTGCTGCACCCGTACGGCACCGTGGAGGTCGGCGGCCGCTACGTCACACCCGGCGGCGGGCGGCTGACCGTCAGGAGGATGGCAAGCACCTCCAGATCACACTGGACCACCTTGGTTGCCCGGCCCAGCTCACCGCAGAGAAGACCGCCCTCTTCGAGCGGCTCGGTCTCGCTGCTGAGGACACTGCCTGCACGCCGGGTGCCGTCACCACGTCGCTGTCGCGGGGGCGGTGCTGCGCTCCTTCGCACTACGAACCGGCAGCATCGAGCTCACCACCTTCGTTCGGGCCGCACTCGCCATTGAACTCGGCGACGAGCGCCCCGTCGACCGGCTCCTGAAGGACATCGAGGCGCTGGCTGGCCCCGTGCGACGCACGGCCCCCAAGGAACACGGCAGCCCCGCCGATTGAGGTTCGCCAGCCCCATCCGACCAGCGGGTCCAGGAAGCGCTCGTGGGCGGCAGGGACTCGGCAGACCTCACGCGGAGGAACTGATGGACCACGATCTTGCTGCCGACCTTCACTGCCGCGCTGAGCAGGACCAGGTGGCCCGCCGACGGATGCTCGAGACCGGCGACGGCCGCGACCTTGTCCGGGTCGACGCCGACAACACCGCTTGGCTCAGACAGGCCATCGCGACGCATGGCTGGTTAGGAATCAGCCTGGTCGGGGAGCAGGGAGCCGACGAAGCGTGGCTTCTGGCGCAGCACGCCGACCGTGATCTCGATCTTCAACGTCAGGTGCTCGGTCTCCTTCAGGAGGCTGTTGCGGATGGCGAGGCCCTGCCTCGCCATCTTGCCTACCTCACCGACCGGGTTCTGGTCGCAGCCGGTGAGCCGCAGGTGTACGGGACTCAGTACACCAAAGCCCCGGGCGGGAAGCTGCAGCCGTGTGCCGTGGCCGATCCCGAGCAGCTCGACGCTCGGCGTGCCGCAGTGGGCTTGGAATCCGCTGCGGAGTACGACAGGCGTATGCGCGTCCGCGATGCCGAGGCTGTCTGATGCAGAAGCTGATGGGCGGGGTGAATTCGCCGGTGGTGTGTCGGCCCTGAACGAATCAGGCTGAATGAGGCCGACGGCCCGGCCACTCCGAAGGAGCCCCTCGACTATGACCGCCTCTCACACCACCACGATCGCCGTTCCCAGCCCGGGATGCTCCAAGGCCTCCGGCCTGATAGCGCCGGTCTCGGCGTCCTCACCGACCCCGGTGGCGGCAGCTCCGGCCGGCGCCCGGTGCCCCCGCTGTAACCGCGATGCGCTGTACGGCCTGGAGTGCGCGCACTGCGGCCGTGTCATCATCACCGGCCTGATCGGAGGTCCGCGCCTGTGCCCAGCAGAGGAGCGCGCGCTCGCCACCGGACGTCCGTACTGCCCGAAGTGCTACACAGCCGACGTCCAGCTGTACGTCACGGGGGCCGGCGACATGTGCGGCCCGTGTGCGGTCCGAATCTTGGGACGCCGAGTATCGGACCTTACGCCGGTCGCGGAGACGCCCCGGGCGTGACCCGTGGGATAGTGCCGACGTCTCGGTCGTCCTAACCGGCGTGCTGGACGTCCAGCCGCAGACCATGGGCTTCGGCCACGTGATCATCCCGAACCACGGGGTTAGCCCCGGGCCCGCAGCAACCACGAAGCCTGCGACCGAACAGGGCGGTCGCAGGCCATGGCAGTCAGCTGGAGCGGTGAGCTACGCGGCGCCGTAGGCGACGTGTAGTCGGGCGGCGAAGCTGCGGATGTCCGATGCGCTGAAGGTAGTCACCTCAGCATCCGGATCGTCATCGACAGTGATCTCCCACTGCCCATGAGAGGTAGCAGCGGCGTGGATGGGCGGGCGGAACATCCACTCCAGGTCGATGCCGCGCCGTATCACGACGCCTACGACGTGCGCGCGGAGCACCGTACTGCCCGTGCCTCCGGGGCCCCTGAGCCGGTCGGCGAGCGCCTCGGTGGCGTCATCACCAGCGCCCCCGGGGGCTGATGTGAAGCCCGGGGAACTGGTACGTCAGACCCGGAAGGCCAAGGGCCTCACGCTCGCCGAGCTGGGCAAGATGACCGGATACTCCGGGGCGCAGGTCTCCCGGTACGAGCGGGGTATCTCACCGATGACCGACGTCGACGTCCTGCGATGCTTCGCCGACGCCCTTGAACTCCCGCACCACGCATTCGGCCTGACGCCGCCCGCTCCCCAGCCGGACACTCGACATGGTCAGCCGATCGGCGCAATCAGCGTCTTTCCCCGACTCCCCGCCCCTAGGGTAGTTACACAGGGCGGGAGGACGGTGAAGGACCGGTGCGTCGACGCAAGTTGCTCGCGGGCCTGGCGGCCACGGCCGCCGCCCCATTGCTCGGGAGCGGATCCGTGCAGGCCGACGAGGCCCTGCTGGGCGAGCTGCTCGTCACCCGGCTCCGGGACGCGATGCTCGGACTGGGGACGGCCGCGGCCGCGCCGTCATCGCCCGAGGCGCTCGCTACCGACTTCACCCGCGCGCTCGCCGATTTCGACGCCTGCCGCTACGCCTCCCTGGCCGTGCGCCTGCCCCGCCTCATCCGCGTCGGCCACGCGCTCTCCACCAGCGGCGGCGACACGGAGCAGCACACCCTCTTGGCCAAGACCTACCTCCTGGCCACCCGCATGCTCGTGAAGATGGACGAGCAGCAGCTCGGCTGGATGGCCGCCGACCGCGCCCAGCAGCTCGCGCAGTCGACGGGAGACGTCCTCGCGGTCGCCGAGTCCGCGCGCCAGCTGGCCGTCCTCGCCAGGAAGGCGGGATGGCACGACCAAGCGCTGTCCATCGCGCTCTCCGCCGCTGATCACCCGGATCTCCGAGGCACCGGACGCGCCGGGGCCGCGGTCCGCGGCCTCCTGGTCCAGAGTGCGTCATATACCCTCGCGCGCCGCGGGGACCGGGACGGAATGCGGGAGCTGACCGACGAAGCCGCCGCCCTCGCCAAGGAACTAGGCGCCACCCTGCTGCGCGACCACGGCGGCGGCTTCAGCCCCCTCACTGTGCAACTCCACAGGATCAGCGCCGAGAACCACGCCGACGATCCCCGGGCCGCGCTCGATGCCGCTCGCGCGATCTCGCTGAAGGCACTCCCCAGCGTCGAACGCCGCTCCCGCGCCCTCGGCGACATCGCCGTCACCTACGACCGTCTTGGCCGCCGCAGTGACTGCGTCCGCACACTGTTGGCCGCTGAGCGATGCGCTCCACAGGAGACCCACGCTCGCCCCGCGACGAAGACCTTGATCTCCAGTTTGCTGGTGTCCGGGCCTACGTCGACAGAACTGCGTGGCCTCGCCGAACGCAGCGGCGTTCTCGTCTGAGGAGGAAGCACTGACCGGCCAGCGTCACCAGGGGCGGCGGAGCGCTGACGGCCCGCATCACATTGAGGACACCCTGCGCCCGCAGGTGGTTGTTGGTGGCCCGCCCGGGACGACGTGCGAAGGGCCTCCGGGCGGGCTCCGCTGTCAACGATGCCAGCTCGCACTGTTGCGGCTGGTCGAGGCACGACCGAAGTCGGGCTTGAGGTGCCGTCCGTTGGACGGCAGACTCGGTCCCGGAGAACAGCCGGCCTCCCACTGGTCCCGCGATAGCGGGGATGCAGCCCGCTCCCGGCACGGGCCTGCCCGCGCGCCGTCAACCGTGAGCGCGATCCGCACGTCTGGGGAGGAACCGCTATGCCCGCCACCGACGAACACACCGATGCCTTGCCGCCGGCCGATGCCGTGCACGTAGCCTGGTCGCTGGTGCTGGCGGCGGGCGAGCCGTCGGCTCGCCGCAAGAAGGCCATCCGGTTCATCAAGAACTATCGCCCTGTCCCGGCTATGGAAGATACCCACCGCGCGACGGTCTTCCTCATCGGGTCGGTCGCCGGGTTGTACCTGGGGAACCGGCAGACGGCCGCCGAGGACCCGGACGGCATCGCCGAGCTGCGGCAGGTGCTCGTCGGGCGGATCGTCGGCAACAGCGCAGTCGAGGACCTGCCCGCGCAGGACCAGGCGGAGGCGGTCGCCTTCATCACTGAACTCATCGGGCAGCTCCCTGCGGACTCGGAGCTGGATGTCCTGGCCTGGTACTACGGCTGGCGGGCGGAGAGGGCGGACCGTGGCGAGCAGCCCGGCCCGCACCACACGGCCGCCCTGACGTGCGCGCTGCTCGCCGTGGTCGATCTCGGCGACCTGGCCAACGACAGGCCGATCATGCGGGACATCGTGGACCAGGCGGTGCAGCAGAACTTCCGTCTTCCGTAAGAGGCCCGGCAGTAGGGCGCCGCGGACGTGCCGGCCTTGGGGCACTCCCCCGGCCCATCATGTTGTCGACACCGATGCCCGCTGCGAGACCCTTCTGCGGGAAGTCGTGAGTTGCTCCAACCACGCTGCCGTGTGGTTGCCAGCCGATCTCTGGCCCTCTCCCCATGGGTAGAGGGCCAGAGCCCTACCAGGGTCGGTGCGAGACTCTCAGTTCTCGTTGTCCGGCTTCAAGCCGAGCACGTTGGAGATGAGCGGCACACCGATCGACAGGGTGAACACCGGACCCAGGGAATGGGGGGTCAGGGTGCTGCCGATCTCATCGAAGTGGTCGGCCAGAGTGCCCTCTTCGAAGCCGTCGCTCAGGAGGTCCCAGGGCGAGTGACCGTGGGGTCGTTCCCGGAACTGGGTAGCCGTGGTGACGGCGTAGCAGATGGCAGCTGGCCACAGCTGTTCGACCAGATAGTCCCGCGCTGCTGGGTTGCTGTCCTCCTCGTCCTCTTCCAGGGTGTTGGCCACTTCGGCACGGAAGCGGTCACGCAGGTCGGGGTGGGCGGCCTCGACCGCGCTGACGAGAGTGCCCAGACTGGTGCCTGGGCCCAGGCCCTGCAGGGCAGGCGGCAAGTCGCCAGGCGGAAGCCACACCCATACCTGGCCCGGGTCGAACCAGGGGCCGTTCTTGAGTTAGCTCAGGTTCGGTTGACGAGATCCCGCTGATCATGATGATCGGCGGGATCTTTGTCGTTTCCGGTGCCTGTTCGAGGTTGTTCGGGGTGGTGGATGGCGGGCGGGCGAAGGTGTGAGCGTGCTGACTCGCTGTCGTGCGGTTGTGTGAGCATGACGGCCAGCCCCGGGGCCCCGGGGCTGGCCGTCATGAGCCTGTGCGGTTGTTTCGCGGGCCGGTCATCATCTGGGCGGGGGCGGCCGTCCTGTCACTGCGGGCGGATCGGTATCCGCGCCGGCCGGTGGCGGGGCGGCCGTGTAGTCGGTGTCCGCGAGGTGGCTGCCGGTGCGCTGGTAGAGCCAGGTGTCGAGGATGTCGAGGTTGCCGGCGGTGACCATGAGGGCGACCAGGAGGGTCTGGGCGACCTGGCCTGGTGCTGGGCGGTGTTTCGGGTTCCCGATGTCGATCTCTTCGCCTTTGAGGCGGCCGTGGATTCCTTCGTTGTGGCTGCGGATGGGCTTGTAGGACGCGATCCAGGCGCTGGTCATGTAGTGGTCGTCCTGCCGGAACTTCGCCACCAGGCGGTCACCGCGGGCGTCGGCGGGGACAGTGATGTCGGACTTGCCGCAGACAGCCGGCAGCTCCTTGGCGGATGGAGGGGCGAGCCATTCGGCCTCGGGGAGTTGGACGGTGGGCCGTGCGGCGGGGTGGGCGGCTCTTGCGCGGCTGTCGGCGAGGTTGATGACAGCCGGCGGTGGGCCCAAACGGCGCGGCTTGTGCGGGAAGAGCCGGTCGCGACGAGCGCAGTTCACCGTCGGCGACGGACCGGCTGCCGGGCAGTGGAGCCGGACGGCGCCGCGGGCGTCTGGTCCTTGCTTGGTCTTGAGGAAGTACGGAACCCGCTCCGCGACCGCCTCCCGCAGGGTCTCGGACGGCAGACGTACCGTGGCATCGTCCGCGCCCTGGGTGGCTCGGGCCAGTGCGGCGGGCATGTGGGGGCAGGCCAGGGAGCCGTCGATGAGCAAGGCGCCTTGCCAGCTGCCTTGTTGTCCGCGGTTTTCGACCTTGTAGTCCAGAGCGAGGCGGTAGCCGAGGCGGCGTACCGGTATTTGGAACTTCTCGGGTGCGCATCCGGTGTAGGCGCGGTCGGCCGCGCAGGTCCCAGGCGGCAGGCCGAGTCCGGCGAGCTGGGTCAGCGCGGTGACGGCGTTGGGGCCGGTGCGGACCGTGGGGGTGTCCAGCACCAGGCCGACGCACATCTGCGGGTAGGACAGCGGTCTGCCCGCACTCTCGCCGGGACGTCGGCGATGGGCGGCGACGACAAAGCTGGCGCTGTAGCCGAAGACCGGTTCGTCGGAGCCTCCGCTGTAGTGCCAGCCCGCGGTGATCTCCACCGAGGCGGTCTCGGTGCGTTCGCTGTCGGGGTGGGCCAGGACTGGGATCGGAGTCGCGTCCACGCCCACGTCACCGCGCCAGCCGCGCAGGTAGCCGCGTGCCCGAGCGAGACGGACGGGGGCCAGGACGAGCTGGTTGGCCAGGTGCTGGAGCCGCTCGGCGGCCTGACGTCCGGACGGGACGTCCCAGGCATCCGCGTAGGCGTCGGCGACCGGCTGGGGGAGGCGGGAGCGGCGGTCGCAGCGGGCCGGGTCCAGCACGGTGGTGATGCGGTTGAAGCCCCGGTAGAGGCGGCGGCTGGCCGCGATGGACTCTCGCGCGGTGGCGGGCGGGTCCTGCGGGATGCCCAGCCAGGTGCGGGCCCGGGCCTCCAGACGGAAGTGCAGGATCCGCCAGGCTTCGGCGATGGTGGCCCGGCCGCTGAAGTAGGAGGCCAGCAACAGCCCGGCCAGAACCGTGCGCGGCCGCACCCCAGGAGGCCCTGGCCGCCCCTCGATCAGCATTTCCAGTTGTTGCGGCACCCCGGAGCGGTCCAGCAGCGCCAGCATCTGGCCGACCTTGGAGTCCTCGATCTTGGTCAGCTTCCCGGGATGGACGCGGGGCCGCAGGGCCCGCGCGGCCTCCTCGTCCCGGGCCGGTCGCGGCATCACCGGCGTTGCCCGTGCAGCAGCCGGATGACCTCCTCCCTGGGTAGGGGCGGGACCCAGCGGTGGTAGGGAGCGAGCCCGGCCGGCGACGTCATGCCCGCGGCCTCGGCGACCACGGCCGGGCTGATGCCCTCGGCCAGCAGGCCGACGATCCACGTCGAGCGGAGACGCCGGGCCGACAGCGACGGCAGCGGGCTCGGCGGCCG
>NZ_DATMVN010000690.1:0-3901 GCF_035563135.1 Streptomyces sp. | reverse complement strand
GCCACCGCGGTGAGCAGGACGCGCAGCCGCCTGGTGGTACGGCGGCGGGGCGGGGGAACGGCTGCGGGCCGGGCCCCGTCAGGAGTCACGTCCTCCGCGACGGGTCCCGGCTCGGATTCCGTGACCGAACCCGGTACGGGCTTCGCCACGGCCTCCGTTTCCGCGCGTGGTTCTGCTTCCGCTTCGGTCTGCTCAGGCTCGGCGGGCCCCGGGACGGGTGCGGCAGCGGCAGCGCCCTCAAGCGCATCGGGCACGGGAGCGGAGGCCCCGGGCGCATCGGGCTCAGGGGCGGTGGCGGCCCCGCCCGCCTCCGGCTTCCGCACCCCTCGCCGCTTCGCCTCGTCGGCCAGGATCCACTTCCGGTGAAGGGCCATCAACTCCTCGGAGGAAGCCCGGCACACCCGCGCGAAGCGCTCGACGGGTGCGTAGTCATGGGGGACGGCGTCACCGTTGCAGTAGCGGTGCACGGTCGAGGTGCTCATGTGCAGCTTCTGCGCGAGCGCCCCGTAGCTGAGACCGGACCGCTCCTTCAGCCCCCTGAGCAGCGCCGCGAAGTCCTGGATCTCTGTACCCACCCCGACCGTTCCCCTTCCGTTCCTTCCCGGAACGGCGTCCCAGGGAAGTGATGTCCGCGCAGGTCAGAGTGCATGCGAGCGTTCCAGCGTCCCGCATGGCCCAGCAACCGTTGCGACCGGATTCCGGGCCTGGAAAGGATGTGGACACACCGCGGCGTTCCCCGCGACCCGTACATCCCATCCTCACCCGTCCCGGGAGCCGCCGTGCGTACTCGACCTGAACTCAGCCTGACCGACGCGGTCGCCACAGGAGTGCTGATCGTCTGCATCGCAGTCGTCATCACCCTCCTGTAGCGCCTCTGATCACACGTCAGCGACCAGTAGACCCGCCCGCACCTCAGGGCGCCAAACGGCGCCCCGGGCACCGACCACCTTCGAACGGGGAGAACCTCTCATGCGTGACCTTCGCTTCCGCCGCGCCGCCCGCACGTCCGTCCTGGGCACCGCCGCACTGATCGCCGCACTGTCCCTCACGGCCTGCCAGAGCAGCGACCCGGCCCCGGCGGCGTACGACGCCGAGGCCCCGGCGTCCCAGAAGCCGGCCGAGGACACCTCGGCGGCCCCGGCGGCGGACACGGGTACGGACACGGACACGGACAAGGGGACGGCCGGAAACACCGGCACCTCCGGTTCCGGTTCGGGCACCGCCAAGGATTCCGGTTCCACCGCCCAGAAGCCCGCCGCCGCGAAGCAGCAGGGCAGCAAGGACAGCAGCACGTCCCTGCCCACCTGCACCGACGCGAACACCAAGCTCACGGTCACAAGCGTCCCGCGCCCCGTCAACCACATGCTGCTCACGGTGACCAACACGGGCTCGAAGGCCTGCTACGCCTACTCCTACCCGTTCCTGAAGTTCGGCGGGGCACAGTCCGTCCCGCAGGTCTTCGAGGAGAGCAAGCCGCAGGCCGTCGTCACCCTCTCTCCCGGTCAGTCCGCCTACGCCGGTATCCGGACCTCGGCCGCCGACGGCAGCGGCACGGGTGGCTACTCCACCAAGGACCTGGCCGTCGGCTTCCAGGACGCGAGCGCGGGCTCGGCCGGCCGGATGGTGAGTGTGCCGCTGGGCAAGGAGACCTACGTCGACAGCACGCTGGCCGTCACGTACTGGCAGACCGGCATGGAGGACGCCCTCATGTACTGACCTTCGCTCCGCAGCGGGCGTGGCACCGGGGAGCACCGGTGCCACGCCCGCTTTCTGTTGTCTACGCGGGGTCCGGACGCGGCTCGGCGACGCTGCCGTCCTGGGGCGTTTCGACTCCGGTGTGGAGGACCTCGCGGGCCTGCTCGGCCGCTCGGGTCATGTTCTCGGAGACGAAGTCGAGGAAGCGGGCGACATTCTCCAGGCGGTTGGCGGCCGGAGTGCCGGGTCCGAGGACGCCGACACCCTGCCGTGCGGTCTCGATGATCCGGGTGGTGGCGCGGGCACTGGCAACCATCGACTGGTACCAGACGTCGTCGTCGACGACGTAGCGGTCACGGCGGCGTTCGTCGCGCTCCCGGCGGATGAACACCTGGCTCTCCAGGAACGCGATCGCCTTGGAGACGGACGCCGGGCTGACCTGGAGGCGCTGGACGAGCTCGGACGCGGTGAGGCTGCCCGTGTCGGTGATGGTGAGACAGGCCAGCACCCGGGCCATCATCTTGGGCATGCCTGAGGCCATGAAGACGGTGGTGAACACCTCTTCGAACTCGCGCACGGCCTCGGCGTCGCGTCCGTGGGGCTGCGGGGACGCCTCCGCCCCCTGGGGCACGGTCTGCTTCCGCCGGTGGGCCCGGTGTTCGGTGGCCCGGTGGGCGAGGTCGGCCCGGTAGGCGGTGGGGCCGCCGTTGCGCATCACCTCGCGCGTGATCGTCGAGGTCGGCCGGTCGAGGCTCCGGGCGATCTCGGCGTAGGGGAGGCCGTCGGCCAGCCCCAGCGCGATCTGCTGGCGTTCCTGCTGGGTGAGTCTGCCTCCCGGCATCGCGATCTCTCCTTCGTCGTCCGTGATGCCTCCAGCATAGCGTTCACCTCCACTTCATTGCAACGAATCGGGTGAAGGTCGTTGCGTTAGGCTCGAAATCATTGCAATGAAATTTAACATCTGACCTGCAATAACAAGGGAGTAGCGCAATTCGAGTGTTGCCAGTTCCATGAACGCAACGTAGCGTTTGCGTCATCGGAAAGAGCGAGCCGAAGAGGCGCGCACCACAGATGAAGGAGCACACGATGCAGACGTTCGACACCCCCGCCGCCGTCCACACCGACCTCGCCATCCCCGCAGGACGCATCCGGTTCATCGCCGCCGACCGCATCGACACCACCGTCGAGGTCCGGCCCGCCGACCCCGCCAGGAGCCGTGACGTGAAGGCGGCCGAAGAGACCGAAGTCACCTACTCCGACGGCGTCCTGCGCATCCGGACCCCGGAAGCGAAGAACCGCGTCCTCGGCAACTCCGGTTCCGTCGAGGTCACGGTCCAGCTGCCCGCCGGCTCCAGCGTCGAGGCGAAGGCCGCCGCAGCCGAATTCCGCGGCGTGGGACGGCTCGGTGACGTCGCTTTCGACGGCGGCCACGGCTCGGTCAAGCTGGACGAGGCCGACAGCGCCCACATCACCGGCCTCGACGCCACCATCACGGTCGGCCGCCTGAACGGGCCCGGCGAGATCAGCACCCAGCAGGGCGACGTGAACGTCGCCGAGGCCGTGCGCGGCATGCTCACGCTGAACACCCAGCAGGGCGGCATCACGGTCGGCGCCGCCCGCGGCGTCTCCGCCTCTCTGGACGCCGGCACCGCCTACGGCCGGATCACCAACTCCCTGAGGAACACCGACGGCGTCGCCGGTCTGACCATCAAGGCGACCACCTCCCAGGGCGACATCGACGCCCACAGCCTCTGAACACCCCGCAGCCCCGGAAGCCCGCAGCCCTGAACCCCACAGCCCTGAATCCCGCAGCCCCTGAAGGAGCAACCCTCATGACCGGCTTGGCCATCGCAGCGAACGGGCTGCGCAAGTCCTACGGCGACAAGGTCGTGCTCGACGGCATCGACCTGGCCGTGCCCGAAGGAACGATCTTCTCCCTGCTCGGCCCGAACGGTGCAGGCAAGACCACCGTCGTGAAGATCCTCTCCACCCTCATCTCCCCCGGTCCCGCCTCCGGTGAGATCCGCGTCGGCGGCCACGACCTCACCACCGGCTCGCAGGCCGTGCGTGCCGGGATCGGTGTCACGGGGCAGTTCTCCGCGGTGGACGGTCTGATCACCGGTGAGGAGAACATGCTCCTGATGGCGGATCTGCACCACCTGCCCAGACAGGAGGGACGGCGGGTGGCCGCCGAGCTGCTGGAGCG
>NZ_DATMVN010000689.1:0-3031 GCF_035563135.1 Streptomyces sp. | reverse complement strand
GGCCACAGGTCAGGCGACGCCACCGGGAACCGATGCGGCGGCGGTGACCTGCGAGGAGACCGGAGAGGTGCTGCAGGGTGCGGCTGGACAGATCGATGGCGGACGGGTAGACAAGCACGCGAAAGCTCCTGGCGGGCTGGTGATCTTGGTCGTGAATCCGTCTACCAGGAGCTTTCTTCATGCCCGCCACCAGGGTGCCGATCCAACCAGCCGTCAGGTTGGAAGAGGCTCATTGATCGCGGTAATGAGGCTCATTTCCAGTGAACAGGGCAGCGGGTCGCTGAATTGGCGGGTGATCATGTCCGCTCGGGCGTCGGGTGGTGAAGCAGAGCCAGCGGCGGGTTCGCGCAGTCAGGGCGATCGGCATCCAGGTGAGGAAGCCAAGTGCGATCTGGCCGATCACCGGCCACGTTCGGTCTGGGCGGTGCCGTGCAGGGGCAGGTTGCACAGGTCGGTGTCGCGGGCGTGGCGGCGGTGACGTAGTTCCAGGGCGGCGAGCTGGCCACCCTGGGTGTTGATCGCGAAACAGGTGAGCCGAAGCCCGTCGAGGTCAGTGAATCGCAACTAAGTGCCGGGGTGCGATCGTTCTCCGCAGACGATGAGCCGCATACCCGTGGGCCACGTGCTCAGGTCTGATACGTCGGTGACCCAGGCGCCAGGCCCACTCGGTGCCGTTGGCGTCGTAGACCGAAGTGCATGCCTGCTGTCCTGTCTCAACGAACCCAGTCGATCCTGAACTGCTGACCAGGGGCGACTAACTCGTTGAGACAGCCACTCCCTGATCGGACCCGGGCCACCGGCGCCCCGGCCTGCGGCGACTGGATTCGTTGAGACGAACCGCGGTGGACTCGGTTCGTTGAGACGGGACACCTGCTTCGGGATCTTCAGGATGTTCTGGTGGAGGGTGTCGGTGGTGGTCATTCCGTCGGAATACAACAGCTGCCGGCTCCGGCGGGAGAGCCGATCGGCAAAGGCATGGGTCCCGCCGCTGGAGTCAGTGCGGATAGCGTCTCTCGGCCCCGCCGCAGGCGCGTGGGGAGCTGGCCAGGGTGAGCCGGGTTGTTTCGATGTAACCTCGTTATGGTGGAGTCGGCGTCGCCGGGCCGCA
The DNA here is from genome assembly GCF_035563135.1 of Streptomyces sp. Classification (GTDB taxonomy): domain Bacteria; phylum Actinomycetota; class Actinomycetes; order Streptomycetales; family Streptomycetaceae; genus Streptomyces. The sequence continues at coordinate 1,923 of NZ_DATMVN010000689.1, read as the reverse complement.
GCAGCGCCCGCCGGCTCTGCGGAACCTGCCTGGCCGTGGTCGACAAACGCGACGAGTGGATGATGGCCGAAGGTTTTCTTCCAGGTCGCGGCGGTAGCCAGCTTCTTGGAGTCCGCAAGGACGAGCACGCCGTCGACATCCACGGTTACGTGACCGTCGGCGGCCGGACTCCCTCACTCCGTCCAATTCCCATACCGGCGACTGCACTTCGGCCCGCACCGACTGGATCGCGCTGAATGCCTTCGGTCCGACTACGGCGAGGATGTCGATGAGGTGGGAGACCGTGGGGTCGGATGCCACCGAACCGAACACATCGGGCTCGGCCCGCAGCATGGGGACATCGGCGAGGTAGTCCCCGCTCAGAGCCGCCGCGAGCGGGACATTTAACAGGACCTTGCCCGGGTCGTGCACTGTCCGCAGCTTGCACCATGGCATTGGTCCCGTCGATATTGCATATCCAGACCCCGCTTGCGGACCGTCTGGCTCCGCTTATTTGATCAGCACCGGACAACCCACCTCGTGAAACCACGAGGTTATCGAGTGTTGCGTAGGGGGAGCGGACGCTGCCGACACCACAATCAGCCGGGCCGCACTCGGATCAGGCGACTGGGGCAAGCTGCGAGGAGGAGCGAACGGGCCGCAGCGCGTTCTCCGAGCGGCGGCTGACCCGGGCGGCTGTACGCAGCACCTCGTAGGAGAAGCGGGTCTTCTCGGAGAACATCCTCGGGTGCTGGCCGAGCAGGGCAAGAGCCCCTTCGACATGGCCCGCCCGTCCATACACCGGTGCGGCGATCATCGACCAGCCGGGCAGAGGGGAACGAGTGAAGCACGTTCCCAGTTCCTGGATTTCCCGGAAGCGGCTGCTGGCGGTCTCGTCTTCGCTGTGCGCGCTGATCACCAGTCCGGCGGCGTCGGCTGACAGCGGGGACAGTTCGAGCGCCGCGCTGTCCTCCGAGGTGAGCGCTTCCACGAAGTCGTAGCGCCGACCGTACACAGTGTCTACCCACAGGCGACGTGCCAGTGGAACAGTGACGAACAGGGTGACGACCTGCGCTGTTTGACGTTGCAGCTGGGTCAGATCAGGGTCGGCGCCCTGCGAGGCGACCTGCGGCAGCCGCAGCCCCCGGAGAGCCCCGCTGTGCGGGGTGATGCTGTACAGGCCCTGGCCACGCAGTTCGATTTGCCCTTCCTCGACTCCGCAGGCGAGGATGCGCTGAACCGTGGATCGGGGAAGGCCTGACTTTGACGTGATCCGGCGCAACTCGTGAGCTCCGGGCCCCAGTTCCTCCAGAGCTGTCAGAACTCGGAACACCTTGGCGTGCGCCGAGGCACCCGTCGTGCAATCGACCGCTTCCTTCACTGTCAGCCTCCCCGAGAAAACGGCCCCCGGCATATGCGAGAGCTCGCTGTATGCCCTCCATCGTTGTCGCATATCGACTGCAGATCTAGGAGAAATGGGCACCGGAGGTCAAACTTCCGGACACGTACAGTAGTCGGCTGCCCCGGATGACACCGTGCCTCACGGCGCCAGTTGAAGGAGTGTGCACGTCAACTGGCAGACGGGTGGCCAGCACGGATACGGAGCGCGACGAACGGGAGCTGTCCCGCCTTCAAGATTCGCCGCAGAAGTTACCGCCAGGCGGTCAACCTCAAGCCAGCTTCCCGTCAGAAGGGATGCGAGGAGGAGCCAAGCACCCCTTCACGCGTCGCAGGGGCCCGGTGGACGGGATACGTCTCCCACTCTTCCCGCCCTGGGACCTCATCAACTCTCGGCGTCGGCCATCACGCTCAACCGCCCCACTGTGTGCGCCCCATCACGCGGCGAGGCGTGTGTAGCCTCTCCTCGCCCGCGAACCGTCCCGCCCAGCGAGAAGCAGAGAGAGTCGCTGCTCGCCAGGCGGGAATCCAGCACGAAATGCAGCG
>NZ_DATMVN010000688.1:0-15658 GCF_035563135.1 Streptomyces sp. | reverse complement strand
GCCCGGAGCCGACCGGGTTGAGAGCGGCGCCCTTGGAGGTCATCGTCTTCGGGTCCCCAATGACGCCGGAAGCGCCCGAGAGCGTGTACAGGAGTGCGCCGTCGGGCTGCGTGAGCTTGATGGTGACGCCGTGGTCGCCGCTCGTTCCCACCGACGAGACAGACCTCAGGGCCACCTGGTTCGGCCCGGGTGTCGCCTTGATCCGCTCCAGCGTGGCCTTGACCGCGGCCGCCGTCACCGGCGTGCCCGAACTGAACTCCATGCCCTTGCGGAGCTGCAGGGTCAGCGTGCGCGCGTCGGCCGAGTACTCCCAGCTCTCCGCCGCGCCGGGGCTCAGCTTGCCCCTGTTGTCCTGGAGCAGCAGTGTGTCGAAGATCGAGTTCCAGACGTACGTCTGCTGGCCTTCCACCAGTTGCGAGGGCTCGAACGAATTGGGCGTGCCGATGATGGCGAGGGAAAGGGTCTTGCCGGATCCCGACGAGGTTCCGTCCGGCTGGCTGTCGCACCCGGTCACCGCGAGCAGAGCGGCGACGGCGACCGTGACGGGCAGAGCCCGTGACAGCGGCCGCGAGTGTGGGGAACGGATACGCATATGCGATCTCCTTCGACTTCTGAGGCCGCGAGAGCCTCGAACCGGCGTGCGAGTGCGGATGGTGAAGAGCACCGGCGAGCTGGATCTCGGGGGCGCCACGAGGGGCGTCTCTCCTTGCGAATGTTTACCAAGAGGTTAGTTTTCGCTGGAACTGTGACCCAAGAAAACTGTGGAGGGAAGAGGATGGAACATCTTCGTAACCCGAGCGTTATATCTCGCGCGCCCGTTCGGTGTCTTGACCGATGCGGTGGAAGGCGCCGAAGGTAGGCTGCAGGGCTCGGTGGGTTGCGCCGCAGGCCCGCCGACGCGAAAACTGTCCGTGTGGTTAGTATTTGTTCTCTCATGTACTGACTGGAAGCGGCGCCTGGACGGCGCCTACAAGGAGGGGAACTCACTGTGGGGCAGGCAAAGTCGCGTGGTCCGTATGCGAAGACGGCAGCCCGTCAGGCAGACATCCTGAGGGCGGCGCGTGACAGCTTCGCCGAACACGGCTACGCGGAGGCCTCGCTGCGCGATATCGCGGAGCGGGCCGACATCACCCATGCCGGCCTTCTGCACCACTTCCGCAGCAAGGAGGAACTTCTCACGGCGTTGCTCGCCCAGCGTGACGCCGAGGAATGGCGGGAGGGGAAGGCGCAGGTCGACGGGCGGGCCGAGTCGATGGGCCGCTACCTGGTAGGCGTCCTGCTCCACCACCAGAAGTCCCCTGAGCTGATGCGCTTGTGGCTGGAGCTGGCCGCTGCGGCCTCCCGTCCTGATCACCCGGCCCACAACTACTTCGTCGAGCGTTACGACCGGAGCCGCGAGCACCTGGTGCAAGCTGCTCGTGAGCGGGGGGCGCAGGGCCAGTTGCGGGAAGGGCTTTCACCGGAGCAGGCTGCCGTCCTCTATCAGGCGGTACTCAACGGCCTGCAGATGCAATGGCTGCTCGATCCGCAACTTGACCTCGCCGCCTCACTCGACGCATTCCTCGGCCTCATTCACGCTCCGGGCGACAGGTGAGCGAGCTGCGGTGGTGTGCCCTGGTCCGCAACAGCTACCGGTCGGCGAGCGGAGGTCAACACACCGGCCGCACGGGTGGATGTCGGCCGTCCCACCTGTAGTGAAGCCCGTATTCGGTCGAACCGGGCTGTGTCGGCGAGGGACCTTGGCCCAAGGCCGGGTAGTTAACGTTTCCGCAGGTTACGCAAGGGGTGTTGGGGTCCATGCCGTGGCGGCGTAGAGGCCGGGGCCGAGTTTGCGGATGAGCCCGGTCTCAGCTCGTCTTGAGAGCTGTCGATACATGGTCTCCATGGTGATGTCGCCGAAGTGGGAGGCGATGTCACGGGGCCGCCAGAGGCAGTCGGGGTCCTTCTCGAGCAGGGCCAGGATCCGGTGACGGCGGCGGTCGGCGAGGGCGGCGTGCCGGTCGTCGCGGGAGACAGCGGGGAACTGGGGGTGGAATTCCGGAGGCTCGAGAACATTGATGTCGAGACCGGTGATGGTGCGGCTGGTGAGCACAGACATGCGGGTCACCCGCCGCAAGTCCATGCCGTTCGGCGAGGACCGAGGTGCCCAGCCCTCCACCTGGCCAGGCATGCGCGGATTCGTCGGCGGCACCGTGGACCCCGACACCGGTCTCACCCGGCTCGGCGCCCGCGACCCCATCACCGGCCGCTTCATCTCCGTCGACCCGTTGGTCGGCTACGGCCGGACCAGCACGATGAACCCGTACTCCTGCAGCAACAACGCCCCAGCCACCTTCTCCGACCCCGACGGCCTGTCCTACAGCAAGGGCAAGGGCGGCGGCTACGGGCCCCGTGGCCACGACAGAGGCGAGGGCGCCAATGCTCTGGGCAGCTGGCTCCAGCAATGGCTGATGCAGCAGTGGCGAGAACTGAGCGGCAACTCGTCCCGGGCCCTGCAGAAGCTGGCAGCTGAGCGGGCCGGGCTGGCCACCATCACACCGGCCACTTCCGGGCCGTGCCGTCCGGGCCGTACGGCGTAGCCGGAACTGTCACGATGAGGCGCATACCTGATACGAAGTATGTATATGCCCAGTACAGATGACGTTTTACGGCTTACGATCACCGTCCTGATGCGCCTGACCGGCGAGCGTCAGGCCGACCTCGCCGCCGGGCTCGGCCTGAGCCAGGCCCAGGTCAGCCGCAAACAGTTCGGAACCACAGCATGGTCACTGACGGACGTCGACAAGCTGTCCGCCCACTACGGGATCCCCGTTCTCGACCTCCTGGCCGGCATCGACCGCGCCGTCCACTGCCTGCCCGCCCGTCGGCGCGCACCCGCGCCCGGCGCCTCCCAGCTCACCATCCACCCGTGACTGCCGACCGGCCCGGACACCTCCGCCGTATCCCCACCGAGATGAACCCTGCTCCGCGATGAGGACGCTGACTCGGTTCCTTGGGCTCTCAACCGGCCGTTCACGCTGTGAAGCAGAGGGGGCGGCCTCCCTGAAGAAGGCGGCCCCCTCTGCACCGCCACCTGCTGCCGTCCCCTGCCGCCCTTTCCCTCCTGTGCGGCCCTCCGGGGCCCGGGAGGGCCGCAAGTCTGCCCCCGGGGCCCTGGGAATGTGCCCGTACTCCGTGCGAGTGTGAAGCGGTTGGTGCGCCTGTGATCGCCGGAGGAAGACGTATGAGATTAGCCCGTGAGGACGACACCGCAGCCCGGAAGTCGTCGGCACTTCAACGCCCGCACGCCACACCCGCACCCGCCGGAACGGCCGTACAGCGGGTGCCCGATCTGCAGAGCAGTGTCGGCAACCAGGTGGTGGTCGCGATGCTGCGGCAGACCGGGCAGCCGGGAGCGCAGGAGCGGCACCGGCACGGTCCCGAGTGCGGGCACCCCGCGCAGGAAGCCCAGGCGCAGCGCTCCCCGGGCGACGCCGCCGTCGCGCGCGCCGCGGAGGACGGCCACCTCCACCACGACCACGAAGGGGTGTGGGACACCACCCCGGAAGGCCAGAGGGCCTTGCTGGCCTCCGCCATGAACTCGTCGAGCGCCCCATTGCCCTCCTCGGTGGTGGCGAAGGCCGGGGCCTTCTACCAGAACGAGGCGCTCTCCTCCACCCGCGTCCACAGCGGCGCGGTGGCCCAGCGCGCCACGGCGGCGATGGGGGCCCAGGCCATGACCGTGGGCAACCACATCTTCCTCTCCGCCGGGGCCGCGAGCGACGAGAAGCTGATCGGTCACGAGCTGAGCCATGTCGACAAGAACCTCAAGGGCCTGCCCGAGACGGGCCACAGCAACGGCGCCGGGGTCACAGTCACCGACCCGCGTCAGGGCTCCGAGCGGGCGGCGGAGAAGGACGGCGCTGCTTACGCCGCGGGGGCGCGTACCGCTCCCTCCGTCACCGCGCCGCGCGGAGCGGCGAACGGCTTGCACGAACCCGTCCAGCGGATGATGGAGAGCGGGGAGCAGCCGGAGTCGGCCCCGGCCGGGCGACGGGTTGCGCCGGAGGATCCGGCGTCGGCACTGAGCACCGAGGACTACATCGGTTCGCTGCCCGAAGACAGCGAACAGGAAGTCGTCCTGAAGCGCGGTGTGACGCCCACCCAGAGGAAGCACCTTCAGAACGAGATCATCCGTGGCTCGTTCATCAGCCTCCCGAAGATGGTCAAGGCGCCGGACGAGAACGCCACACGGCCCGACCCCGAGCATGTCGCCGGCTATGTGAAGCAGACTCGCGACGAGGAGACCGCGAAGCTGATCGAGTTCTCCACGGACCCTGCGATAGCGGCCCAGTTCGCGTCCGAAGCCCGGTACGGATACGTGCTCACCATCCGGATCAAGCGGAAGTACCTGGTGAAGGGTGCTACGGGTGCCGAGAACGGCTGGATCGCGAAGCAGAGCGCGCCCTACGACATCGTGGGGATCGAGCAGCGGGATTCGACGGTGCAGCAGGGCCTGGTCCCCCTGACCGAGAGCGAGTTCCGCGACGTGGTCAGGAACGAGGAGACGGCCGAGTTCCTGCTGTCGGTCCAGGAACCGGTCGCCATGGCGGCCCACCTGCAGAAATTTCCGATAGGACCGCAAAGAACCGCAGAGGCCATGAGAATCATGAAGCTCCGGAAGGCGACGTTCCAAAACTGAGTGTCGACGGAACCGCGCAATGGGCACCTTCGACCGCTCGGATGGACGTGGTCGAAGGCCCTCTCCGGGAGGCCCCCCTCGAAGGACTCTCTCCCCTCAACAACCCCAGTTACGCCGCTCGTTCGGGTCTGTTCTGCAGTCGGTGGTGACGGTGAGCGCTCGTCTGTGATCATTGAGCGTGCCTGATGCGAACGCGCTTGTAGGAACGGTGTTTCCGGGGTTGTCGGCGTTGGTCATCGAGGATGTGGCGGACGGTGGCGAGATAGTCCGGGCTACGGCCCGGACCCGGGATGTTCCCGTTCCCTGTCCGGTGTGCGGGGTGGCGACGGGGAGGGTCCACGGGTATCACGGCCGAACGGTGCGGGATGTGCCGGTCGACGGCCGGCAGGTCGTGGTCCGGGCGAGGATACGACGGCTGGTCTGTCCAGTCCTGGGCTGCAGGCGGCAGACCTTCCGAGAGCAGGTTCCTGGGCTTCTGGAGCGCCATCAGCGCCGCACCACACGTCTGACTGGTCAGCTCTCCCAGCTGGTCAAGGAGTTATGCGGCCGGGCGCCCGCCCGACTCGCCCGATAGCTGGCCGTGCCCGTGTCGTACGCCTCCGCCCTGCGGCTGCTGCGGCTGCTGCGGCGGGTGCCCGTGCCGACGGTGCGGGTCCCGCGGGTGATCGGGGTCGACGACTTCGCCCTGCGGCGCCGGCGGAGCTACGCCACGATCATCACCAACGCCGAAACCGGTGAGCGAATCGAGGTACTGCCCGGCCGCGAAGCCGCCCCTCTGGAAGCCTGGCTGCGTGGACATCCGGGCATCGAGGCCGTGTGCCGGGACGGATCGGCCGCCCACGCCGAGGCGGTCCGCCGGGCCCTGCCCGACGCGCTCCAGACCAGTGACCGCTGGCACCTGTGGCACAACCTCGCCGAGGCCGTCCGCAAGGAAGTCGCCGCGCACAGCACCTGCTGGGCGAAAGCGGGCCCGCCCCCGGCCGAGGGGAGACAAGCCGCTACCACACGCGAGCGCTGGCAGCAGGTCCACGCCCCACGCGAGCGCGGAGTCGGCCTGCTGGAATGCGCACGGCGCCTGAACCTCGTCTTGAACACCGTCAAGCGCTATGACCGTGTCACCGAGCCTGAGCGCCTCATCCGCGCCCCCAAGTACCGGCCCACCCTCGTGGACCCCTACCGCGATCACCTGCGCAAGCGCCGACTGGAGAACCCGGCCGTCCCCGTCACTCATCTCCTCCAGGAGATCAGGGAGCTGGGCTGCACCGGCAGCTCGAACCTGCTGGTCCGCTACCTCAACCAGGGCCGTGTCGAGGCCGACCGGCCCGCCCTCTCGCCCCGGCGCCTGGCCCGCTACCTGCTCACCCGCCCCGACCGCCTCAAGAACCACCAGCGGGAACGTATCGAGGCCGCCCGAGCCGCCTGCCACGAAATGACAGCTCTGGCCGACCTCATCCACCACTTTGCCGCGCTGCTGGATCCGGCCGACGGCAATGCCATCCTGCTGAGCACCTGGATCACCTCGGCCCAGGCCGAGGACCTGCCACACCTGCATGCTTTCACCCGGGGCCTCGAGAAGGACCGCGCCGCAGTTGATGCCGCCCTCACCCTGCCGCACCACAACGGCGGCACCGAAGGCGTGAACAACAGAACCAAGCTGATCAAACGCCAGATGTACGGCCGTGCGAGCTTCCCCCCTCCGCCACCACCGACTACGGAACAGACCCGCTCGTTTGACAGACCCTCGTCGACCCTCCAGATGGCGACGGTGATCAGGCGGGGGTACTGGCGCAGATCCGCCGATGTGAAGCAGCTCCCCACGTCGACCCAGGGTGGGGAGCTGCTTCATGCCAGGGTGGCGGGGCCGGCCCCGAGTACGCGGCGTCCGGCGGCCGGACGCGGCTCCGGATCGCCAGGGTTGTCGGCGGTCGGTCATCTACCCCGGCCGGGCGTTTCCCGGTCCGGTCCGGGCCAAGGTGCACGCGTAAACTCGCGTGTGAGGGAAGCAAGCCTCGCCTCCCGGCGGTCCTGGCGGTTGAGGGGTTCGATCAGCCAGTCGGCTCAGCCCCCGCAGCCACCGTACTCAAGGGAACTCACTGCGTTGTCGTAGAGGAACAGAAGTTCCTGCTTCTCACCCGGCGGGATGGTGTAGTGGTAGCCGCGGTAGTCGGCGTCGGTGTAGATGCAGACGAACCCCTCGCCACGGTTCCACACCGAGCTGGCTCGGTCGTTCCACGCCCAGCCGATGTTGGGGATGTCCACCCGATACTGGAGCTGCAGGTTGTTCCCGGTGAGGTTGTGGCCGTCGTAGAGGCAGATCTGGCCTTCTTCACAGCGGGTCACGGGTTCATCAGCCGATGCGGTTCCCGGAGCCGCCAGTACGGCTGTGCAGGCGAGGACTGCTCCTACTGCCGAGGTCTTGAATGCGAGGTTCATGACTACCCTTTCCCATTGTTGCGCGTTGGTATCTGTGGAAGTACGGTCACGGTCCCGCCTCCTACTGCCCGGGGCTTGACCCGAGTGAACCGCTCCGGGATCGGTGGAGGCTCCATGCGTTGACTCCAGCCGCCGGTTGGGACTGGTGTTGAGCGTAGTAGTTGGTCTCGTGTCCGTGGGGCGGGATGTCTCCGATGACGGTGTGGAACCGCTGGTTGTTGAACCGGTCGACCCACTCCGCGGGTGACTCCCCGGCGGGCACCCTGGTGATCACGGCGACGCCTGCGGGGAGGCTGACGCGTGCCCCGGCGAGGAGCCACCTGCAGGCACTTCCACACCGTTCTGGTTCGTGTGTCGTTGTCCTGATCGGAAACGCACGCCGGTCGGGAGGCTGGTATGGGACGGGACGCCAAGGGTGCGAAGCAGGCCCGCAGGGACAGGCGCCTGCGGGACACCACCCGGACGGGTGCCGCCTCGGTCACCGTCCACGAGGTGCGCACCCCTGACGACCTACGGGACGCCCTGGCGACGATGCTGCCGAACCTGGAGGGCGGCGACTGGAGGCCCGACGTCATCGGAGCGGACCACCTCTCCTTAGCTGCTCGGTGTCGTCTGCTATGGGAACGTCAGTGGTTCTGCCGTGAGATGCGTCAGTGGCTCAGTGGATGCCGCTACCAGTCTTGGTCGGGGTCGCCAGTCATACGTTCGGAGATCCATTTTCCGGTCGGTCTCAGCGGCCGCCCGGCGGGCAGACCCGGCCCGGCAGCCAGACGGGTAGGCCCCGGCGTTCGTTCTCGGAGAGGTCACGGCCGAGCGTGTCGCACAGCTCCTTCTTCCAGAGCGCCGGGTCGAGGCGGAGGATGCCCACGGTGTTCCTGTCGACGGTGCGAAGCAGGGTCCTGCCATCGCGGGAGACCGCCAGGAACTCCTGCTCCTCCGCGAACACGTAGGACTCGCCGCGGCCCTCGGGATCCGCCGCATCGTGGAACCGTATGGAGTTCCCGTTGGCCAGGAAATGCACCGAGCTGTCGTCCCGGAAGCCTTGCTGGTACTCCCGGTGGTTCAGTGGCCCCATCGGGCCGAGCACCCGCTGCGGGGGCTTTCCCGTCCCTCCGGCCGACCACAGTTCCATCATGGACCCCTTGGTCTGCACGGCGGCGAAGCGCCCGGTCCGGTCGAGAATGGCGGAGTCCGTCTCCGGCCCCAGCTCTATGCGCAGTTTTCCGTTTTCCCGGCCCGTGCGCAGAGAGAACGCGCGGAGGAACCTGTCACCGTGCACCGAGAGCTGTACGTGTCCCGGCTCAGGGTGGAAAGAGGCGGTAAAGTCCGGTCGGTCAGTTGCCGCGAGCCCCAGGTCCTGGACGTCGAGGGGTTCCGACAGGCGCCGGCCGTCCCGGGCGTTCCAGTGCTCGATGGTGGAGCCGGAGACGGTCAACAGCTCGTCTCCGGGGCCGAGATACAGCCCCACACCCTCCTTCGGCGCATCGGGGCCGCCGTCGGGAGGGGGCATGCGGACGGTGATGTCCGTGACGGTCCGCAGGGAGGGGAGCTCCCAGATCCGGACCTTGTTCCAGCCGATGAGGTCGGCTGCCAGCGTCGCGGCCTGGTTCACCTCTATGCCGGGTGCGATACCGACGAACATCGACGGGTCTTCCCTCGGTGGACGCTTGACCGTCTTCTGGAAGGTCGTCGACCCGTCCGCCTCCATGCGTACGATGCCGAGGGTGTCGGCCTGGTCGCCCATCCGGACCAGCATGTCCCCCTCCTCGCCCCAGGCCGTGCCGCCGAGCAGCGCCGGAGGGCCATCGGCGTTGAGCGGGTCCGTGATCAGGGGCCGCCCGACCACCGAGGTCTCGTCCCACATGATCAGGACGGGGTCCGCCGGATCGCCCACGAGGGACAGGTCGTCGTACTCCAGCTGAGTACCGGGTCCTTCGATCTGCCGCACCTCGGCTCCGGGGCGTGTCCCGACCAGAGCCCACGTGGTCTGCAGTTCGCTCACCGCGAAGTGTTCCCCGGTCCCGTCGATCGCGATGTGCTTGCACGAGGTGCTGAGCTCGCCCGGCCGGTACCGGGTCAATGCCCGTCCGTCCGCGACCCGGAAGGCCTCGTACGTGACATCCTTCCCCAGCCGCGACTCCCGGCAGACGACCACTACCGCGCCGTTTCCGGACAGGGCGAGACGAGGAGACGTCGAAGGCACGCCGTCAGCCAGTTTCCGCGCCCTTCCGGTCCTGGTGTCGATCGCCACGAGGGACGGCTTTTGCGCCGTGCTCCGCCCGGTGCCGGCCTGTTGCTGCGCCACGAGTGTGTTCCCGTCCGGCCCGAACCACACCCCGTCCACCGGGGGCATCCGGCCGGGTACCTTCCGCTCCCGGCCCGTCGCCAGCTCTCGAAGCTTCACGCGCCCGTTCGCCGACGTCACCACCTCGCTGGCATCCGGGGAGAGGTCCGCTCGGCCTAGGCCTGAGGAAAGCGCTGCCCCCTCGTACCCGAATTCCGCGCCCCGGACGCTGTCTTCCGGGCCCAGCACCGCCGCCTCGTTCTTACCCGCGCGGTCCACATCGTGCCAGAACAAGGTGCCGCCGTTCTTCGTCGACAGGTAGGCGATCCTGCGGCCGTCCCGGCTGACCATCGGGAAGAAGGCGCCCTCGGCGAGGGGGAGCCGGGCGCGCACGATGCGCTCGCCCGCACCCCGGACGAAGAGCACCACGCCCCCCTTGGAGTTCCCCGATCCTCTGAGCCTGGTCGTCACGAGGACCACTCGGCCGTCCGTGCTCGCCGCTACCTGGTCCACCCGTGCCTCAGCCGGGGTCAGGGCCCACCGGTCCTGCACGAAGTGGTCGTAGCGGCGCAGCAGGGCGTTGGCGGCCTCCTGGGTGGGGGAGAGGTCGTGGGCCGCCATGGCGACCAGGGCGGCGCCCCCCGGGTCCCGCTGCGCCAACTCCTCCGAGAGGGTCGCCAGCGATCGCGATCGCCCCTCCGCCTCCCGCTCCGCGCTGATCCGTGACTGCTGGACGAGGAAGGTGCCGAGCCCGGCGATGAGCGCGAGGACGAGCGCGGCGGCACCCCAGGCGACCCGCAGCCGGGTCCGGCGGCGACGCTGTCGTCCTGTGGCGAGGCTGATGAACGTGCGTTCCTCGGAAGAAAGTTCGCTTTCCCGCGCCTGTAGCCGACGGGTCAGTGAAGCCAGATGGATCGGGCCGGGCAGCAGATCCGGGGAGCGCCCCGACGTCTCCCAGCGATCGAGGTCGTGGCGCAGCTCCGCCCGGGCCGCCAGCAGGTCGCTGTCGGTGCTCACCTGGCCGGCAAGCGTCGGCCAGGCGCTGGTGAGGGCTTCGTGGGCGAGCTCGGCCGTCTGCGGCTCGCCCTCCTTCCCGTGCAGCACCAGCAGCCGCCGTTCGGCCAGTGCGCGGGCGATCCGCCACCGTGTCTCACCCGCCTCCTCGCGGGTGAGCATGCGGCGCAGCGGGGCCTCGCTGCCGGGCAGCACCCGGACGAGCCCGGTGAGCAGCCGCAGCGCGTCGGCCTCGTCCTCCGGGCGTACGCATTCCCGCCACGCCTGTTCCGCGTGGCGCGCCAGGGCACCGGACACCCCGCCGGTCTCTTCGTACGTCGCGAGGCGCAGCCGGCCCCCGGACTGCCGCTCCCACAGCTGGCCGAGGACGAAACCGAGCAGGGGCAGGACGCCGGGCGCACCCCCGGCGTCCTTCCGGATGAGTTCCTCCAGCCCGGGGTCGTACGCCACGGCCGACATCCGTCTGACCGGCTCGCCGATCACCTTCGCGAGCTGGTCCTCGGACATCGGGGTGAGCGCGACGAACCCGGCCCTCAACGCTGGTCCCAGGGCGGGGTGGTTGAGCGCCGCGTCCACGAAGTCTGCGCGAAGGGTGAGCAGAACGCGGACGCTCCCCGGCTGATCTTGCCGGAAGAGCAGACCGACGGCCTCCGCCAGGTCGGCCTCGGAACGGTCGAGGAGGGCCTCGGCCTGGTCCACGACGACGAGAACCCGGCCGCCGGCACCCCCGAGAACGCGGTGGAGGACGTCGGGGAAAGCCCACTCCTCCAGCAGGGCCGCCACGTGTTCGGCGCTCCGGACCGCGGCGGGGCCGTCCGCCCCTTTCGCTCTCTCCGCCTCGTGGAGCTCGTACAGCCTGGTGGCGAGGGCGTGGCGCAGGGACGAGATGTGCCCGGCGTTGACGACCAGGACGGCGTACCCCGCCTCCCGCATCCTCGGCACCACTCCGGCCAACGCCAGCGAGGACTTGCCGCAGCCGGAGGGCCCGCACAGGGTGACGGCCGGCCAGCGGCCCCGTAACGCGGTGAGCACGTTCTCGATGTCGTCGTCCCGCCCGAAGAAGACGTCGGCGTCGGCCTCCTGGAAGGTGGCGAGACCGCGGAACGGGGTGGGCGGGGTGACAAGGGGGACGAGTTCGGGCAGCGCGTCCAGCAGCGTACGGGTCCGCAGGGCGAAGGCCTGCTGGGCCTCGTGTCCGGGCTCGGCGGCCACCATCAGGCCGACGACCGCGCCGAGTTCGTCGTTCCACACGGGACTGCCGCTGAAGCCCCGCTTGACGTAGACGCTCTCGCCGTCGCCCCGTGAGAGCTGGACCCATCCTTCCCGGGTCGGCCCCCGGAACGTACCGCTGTGCCAGATGCCGCCGGGGTGGTCGTCGGTGAACCCCACGGCCCGGGCGTGGTGGTGCCACACGCCCTCCGGAGGATCGGCGAGGGGCAGCGGACGGGCTCCGGGTATCGGGTCCCGCAGCCGCAGGAGGGCCATGTCACCGGTCCGGTCGTGCGCGACGGGTATCCAGCGCCGCACTTCGGCCGTACGGTCACCGCCGTCGTACACGCCCGCGGCGTCCCTGGCCAGCGGCAGATCGACGGCGACCTCGGCCCCGGGCTCCACCGCCTCCTCCCGGAGCCGGTCGAGGGCGTCGGAGACCACGTGGGCGCAGGTGAGCACGAGATCGTCGGCGATCAGGAAGCCCGCCCCGGCGACGACCCCGTCCCGGCCCTTGACGCGGACAACGGCGGCAGCCAGGACCGCCTCGGGGCCATACGCGGGGCCGGGGCGGCCCGCCGTGCGTTCCGGGGCCGCCCGCCGGTCGTCCCCGCCCCTGCCCCGCGGTCCGTATGTCACTGGCCCCCCACCCGTATCAACTGCGCTGCTGCCCCACAGTATCGGCATCCGTGCTCTGCCTGTCGCGCTTGTTCCAGGTCAGGGTGACGGAGAAATTGGCTGCCGTCGCGGTGCTGGCGATGACGACATCCGCCTCGGCGGACAAGGACACCCCGAACTCCAGGGTGATCTCGTCCGGGGCCTGCGCCATGCCGGAGAACCGGCCCACGAAGCTCTCCGCAACGGGACGTACGGTGTCCAGCATCTGCCCGAGCGTCCGCTCGGCCCGCGCCACGGTGCGGCCGCCCCGCCCCACGCGGACGAGTGCCTCGTCCACCTCGCGGATCTGGACGCGGACGGTTTGGTCGTCGGTGTCGCCGGCGCCGTTGCCCAGGGGAACTTCCACCGTGTGGACGGGACGTTCGTTCATGGCGGTACTCCAATGCTCGGAAGCTGGAGATCGTAGCGAGAGCGGCCGAGGCGGTTTCCGGGAGCCACATCGCCGCGCTGAAGGAGACGGCCGCGTTCGGCGCGTCCGCGACGCAGGGCAAGAAGCTGACCGCGGGCTACGGCGGGCCGATCAAGCGCACCTACACCTCCGTGCTGAACGGTTACGCCGCCGAACTCAGCAGCACCGAAGCCAAGCGACTCGCCACCGACCCGGCGGTCGCCTCGGTCGAGCAGGACCAGAAATCCCCCTCCACCGCTGCCCAGGCCAACGTACCCCGGGTGACCGATTCGACCAGACGAAGCCGCGTCGGCCAGGTGCCGCCAGTGTGCCGTCCCGTTACGGCCTGAGAAGGAACCCCGGCGGCAGTGCAGCTAAACGCCGCCCTCTCGATCAGTACGGGAGCACCGGGGCAGCGCGTGCAAGTGCGATGGGGACAGGCGGGTCCCCCTGCCCACCGTCGAGCGGCCCGGCACACCGACGGCCGCTTCCTCGCAGAGCTTCTCGCGGAGTACGAGGCCCAGTGCGCCCGCAGCAACGATCTCGTTGCCGCGGCCGACCTGGACGACATCGACCGCCACCCCGACTTCCGCGACGGCAGCGCCAACCTCCACTGGATACTGATCCACCTCGTCGAGGAGACGGGGCGACACGCGGGGCACGCGGACATCACCCGGGAGCTACTCGACGGCACGAAGGGCTACTACCAGCGCAGCTCCGCGAAGCGGGCCCTTCCCTCAGGAGCCAGGCCGACACGCCTCACGACCAATGCGGGAGATCCCGCTACTGGTGATCTTCGCATGATGCCGCGCGGCGAACCCTCGTCTTCGCAGTTCAAGACGTCGGCCCAGCGACATCACGCATCAAATCTCAGTAACCTGCAGATCCAGGCCCCGGCTTGCGTCGGCTGGATGTCCCATGAGGCATACCGAGCGCGAAGAACTCGAGCAGGCCGAGGTATACGGGACGTTCGCCGAGGAGCCGACGAGGTCCGAGCTGGAGCGGTTCTTCTTCCTGGACGACGTGGACCAGGATCTGATTGCTCTGCGGCGGACGGAGCATCACCGGATCGGCTTCCCACTCCAGATGTGCACGGTTGGGTACGTCGGCCTGTTCTTGGAGGACCCGCTCGCGGTGCCGTGGTCAGTGATCGAGCATCTGGCGGTGCAGCTCGGCATCGAGGACCCGTCGGTGGTCAAGCGGTACACGGAGCGGCGCCAGACGCTGTACGACCACGCGTGGGAGATCCGCGACGCCTACGGCCACCACCCTTACGAGGGCGCCGAGTGGGGCCGGCGGTTCCGTACGTTCCTGCACGGGCGGGCGTGGACGCACGCCGAGGGGCCGAAGGCGCTGTTCGACCACGCGGTGGGCTGGCTGTGCCGTCACCGGGTCCTGCTGCCCGGGGTGTCCGTGCTGGCTCGGCAGGTGGCGCAGGCGCGGGCGGTCGCGGAGAAGCGGTTGCACGCCACGGTCGCGGGCACCGCCCGCCGTGCGGACCCGGCGCTGTCCGGGGATCTGATGGCGACGCTGAAGACGCCGGAGGGCTCGCGGTTCTCGGAGCTGGAGCGGTTGCGCCGGCCGCCGACGCGGACGACGGGTACGGCGTTCGCCCGCGCGCTGGAGCGGGTGGACGAGATCGGCGCGTACCGGCTGGGGCGGTCGAGGCTGTCGCAGATCCCGCCTACCCGGATGGCGGCGCTGGCCCGGTACGCGCGGGGGGTCTAAGACCATCTCATTTGGCGAGTCTGCGGTAGCAGATGAGGGTGCAGGCGAT
This sequence comes from Streptomyces sp., assembly GCF_035563135.1. Taxonomy (GTDB): domain Bacteria; phylum Actinomycetota; class Actinomycetes; order Streptomycetales; family Streptomycetaceae; genus Streptomyces. The sequence goes on along the minus strand of NZ_DATMVN010000688.1, from coordinate 1,194 downwards.
GCTGGTGAAGGCCAGGAAGTGGTCGCCGCCGACGGAGCAGGTGGGCACGACAGCGGCGCGCCCGGGTTCCGGCCGCGCCGCTGTCGAACTGTGGTCGGCCCTCGGGGGAGCCCCCGGGTCAGTGGAGCTTGTTGACGGCGGTCTTCGTCGTGGTGCGGAAGGCGGTCAGCGGGGCGTCCTCGAGGTCGCCCATCTGGCCCCAGCGGACGAGGGTGACGGTGCGGCCGTCGCGGCCGACGGAGAACAGGTGGATGTCGGAGATGCCGATCTGCGGGTCGGCGGTGTCCAGGCTGTAGACCCAGGCGCCCTCCTCGACGCCGAGCTTGCCGTGGGAGGCGCTGACAGCCTGCAGGCCCGGGTTCTGCTGCTCCAGCAGGGGGCCGCAGCCGGAGAGGACCCCGCGGAGGGTGTCGACCAGCTTCACGGCGTCGGCCTCGGTACGGGCGACGGTGGTGACCTGGACGCCGTTGGTGTCGAGCTCGGTGCTGAACTCGCGGTAGCGGGTGTTCTGCGCCGGGATCTTGTACGGGGCGCAGAGGACGCCGCCGTTCTCCGGGACGCCGGTGAAGACCTGGGTGGCGGTCCACGGCGTCGACGACGGCGGCATCTGGGAGGCGGCGAGGAAGGCGGGCTGGGCAGCGGCCTGCGCCGGGGCTGTTGCGAGGGCCGCGAGGCCCAGTGCGGCAGCGGCTGCGGTGGCGAGTGCGGTGCGGAGCTTGTTCATGGTGGTGGATCCCCCGTCGGGTCGTTCGTTCGGTCAGTGCTCAACCAGCGTGGGGCCGGCGCCCGCCGGCTGCAACGATCACACGCCCACCAGCCGTCCCGGAACCATTCCACCCCCGCTGACGTGCAAGGACGTGAAGGATGGGACGCAGGGTCGAGGGGGATGGAATGCCGAAGGATGCCGCCGTCGAGGAGTTCGCGGGGCTCGTGCGCGCGCTGAAGGCGCGGGACGGGAGGAGTTACGAGGCGCTGGGCCGGCGGCTGAGCGTCAGCGCGTCCACCCTCCACCGCTACTGCTCGGGCGCGACCGTCCCGGAGGAGTTCGCCGTGGTCGACCGCCTCGCCCTGCTGTGCGGGGCGGACGAGGAGGAACGGCGGGCCCTGGAGGCGGCCTGGACGGAGGCGGACCGCGCCCGCCGCCGAGCGGCCTCGCCCGCGCCCACGCCTGTGCCGGCCGTGTCGGCCGCGCCG